>NZ_PYME01000011.1:0-168958 GCF_003025515.1 Photobacterium gaetbulicola
TTCTATGGTTCTATGGTTCTATGGTTCTATGGTTCTATGGTTCTATGGTTCTATGGTTCTATGGTTCTATGGTTCTATGGTTCTATGGTTCTATGGTTCTATGGTTCTATGGTTCTATGGTTCTATGGTTCTATGAGGCTATGGCTAGGTCAGATTCAACAAGGCTCAGGGGGGGGATGTTATTGAAGGTATTGGACTTAGTGTTCACTGCTTCTGGAATAGGAGTATTGCTATCAAGCATCGCGTTTATCCTGACGGTGATCTTTACCAAGCGGTTAAATCCAACAATCATGCTTGTGATGGTGCTGAACCTTGTTATTGCGTTGGCCTTGATGGTGAGCTTGCCTCAGCTCGGGCGAGCTGAGCTTCGAAGCCGGTTTGCTGATGGGATTGACAGTATTTCATCTGATGAAGCCTTCAACCGTAATTTAATGGCTGAAAGGCTAACTAATATCAAATATGTTATTGGGTCAAATTCACATCCGAAAGGGCGTTTCGATATAGTGGTCTACACCAAGAGAGAAGAGATTCTGCTTCAGCTTGCCAGGGATTCAGTAGAGCAAAGTACCTATTGGGTCTACTACCCAAAATACCGCTTTATCACCATCAATGAAGTCGGCAAGGTAAGGCTATAAACCCCAGAGCCTCAAGGAGCTTTCCGCTCCTATCTAGGGCCAAGCACCCAGAACCTAGGACCGTTTTTCTCGGAACTCGGTATCAACAAAAAAAGCGAGAGCCTCAGACTCTCGCTTTGCTTTTCTTACTCTTATCTAGGTTCCAGGAACTAGGATCTATTTGGCTCTTACCCTGCACCTAGGGCCTAGGCTCCTGCTCTTCCTGCTTTTACAGCGACAAAAAGAACAGCATCAACACCGGTACTAGCAAACTCAGGATAAAGCCGCTGACAATGGCGATGGGGACGCAGCGGATCCCACCGCAGTTCTGGATCACCGGCAGGGTAAAGTCCATCGCAGTGGCACCGGCATAGCCGATGGCAGTACTCGGGTAGCGACTGATCATCATTGGGATCAGGCTCAGGGCGACCAGTTCTCGCAACAACTCATTGAGAAAGGCGACACCGCCCATTACAGGGCCGAGGCTGTCACCAATCAGAATACCTGCCAGAGAGTACCAGCCAAAGCCTGAAGCCATTGCTAAGCCTTGGTTATAGGGTAGGTCGAGCAGCCAGGCAGCAATCAGGCCACCAGGCAAAGATGTTGCGATGATCGTCAAAGCAATGATGATGCCTTTTTTATTGAGCAGAATCTGCTTAAGCGTCATACCGCTGTTTCTGAGCTGGATCCCGATCAGAAATAGCAACAGCAGCAGAATGACTTCACTGGCCTGATCGACCCAGTCGAGATCAATACCCGTCACCAAGCCGACAATCAGCCCACCGGCCACGACAAAGATCAGCTTCATGGACTCCATGACCATATCACGTAGCGGGAGTGTCTGGTGACCATGCTCGGTTTCAGTTGGCATTAACTTATCTAGCAAGGGCAACGCAAGTAGGTTGCAGGCACTAATGATCAAAAAGAATACCAATGTATAAGTAATTATCTGGTTGAGGTTTTGTCCAATATTGTCCAAGCCAGCCAAGCTCAGCCCCATCAGGGTCAGGATCACCAAAACCAAACGGCTGGTTTGGGTATTGATAAAATCCAAAACCGAAGGCTTTTTGACGGTGATGAGGTAGCCGATAATCAGCGGCAGGAAGATATAAAGCATGCCAGAGAACATGGTGGTCCTTTTTAATGTCAGAGGGGCAACAGGCGGGATTATCCATAAACCCGCGTACAGTCAGTTAGTAGATAGCATGGTGATCAAGCTCACTATTTTCAGCAGCTTATCAGGTTGGCTGAGAATGGGTCAATATTCATTCTCAGCCAATTTATGCATTTATCATCACTGGCAGTGAAAGGCAGGAGTGTCGGTTGCTTACAGGCCGCTATTACTGATAACCGTTTTGAGGCGTTGGTTGAATTCCTGCGAGGGTAGGTTGGTCAGTTCATACATGACTTCAGCCCCGGCAAGATCAAGTTCGACATGGTGCTCGTCGATCGCATCGTCATTGCTTTTGAACATTAATAAATGATGGGCCATACGGGCGACGTCAAGATAGCCGGTGTCGTCATTGGAGGAGCGGCTGCGCAACAATTGGTTGGTTGCCACTTCGAGATAGTCATCGTCGAAGCCCCAGTGCTTGAGGATGACCTTGCTCGCCTCTTGACAACTGTGCTGGAAGACATATTTAGCGATATCAATGTCGAGATAGTTACCACTATCGAGGTAAGCCTGATATTCGTGGATTAGGCTAAACAGGCCAATGTCAGCAAACAGTCCAGCCAGTAGAGCTTTTTCCGGCTCGATTTTTTTGGGAAGCTCTTCGTGAGTGGCCAGGCCATGGCTGATCAGGGCCATGGTGGCCGCTAACTGCCGCGAGCGTATCGCACTTTGCTTGAGCAACTGATTACATTCCTGGCTGAAGTGGTAACGCAGTTTAAGCTCCTCGATAGCCTTGGCGGTAATGATATCCCTTACCCGAAAAATGCCCAGTCGGCTAACGGCTGTGTAGATATCATGACATACCACATTGCGCCGATTGAACATCATCGTGTTGGATATTTTCACGATGTAAGCAGTAATACCCGGATCATCGATTAGCAAGTCTGCAACACTGCGCACCGTGGTTTCGTCATCATTGCAAAGCTGTTGAAGTTTATTGAGAACAGACGGGATAGGGGGAAGGATAAGCCGGTCTTTTTGGACTGCCGATTTAACCAGAGAGCAAAATTCTGACTCCAATCCCTTGATTATCATGTCGTTTTCAGGTCTTAACCAAAAAAAAGATACGTGAGTCATTTTTATATTATGAAAAGTCTGGACTAGGCTATTCTATCGGGACTGACAAGGGATAGATAGATCCAACTTCATAATTTCGGTACTTATTGTCCAGGTGGTTAATTTTCAGGCGAATGGAATAACTTATGCAGGAAGCGAGTGGTTAATTTAGCTGTATCCTGTGCGATCAACAGTTGTTTGTAGTGAGCTTCCAGCGGCAAAACTTCAATCCACCTTTGGCAAACCCAGGACACATCACCCCACAAGGGGGCGGGGTATAAGGCACCAATTTCGGGCATTGTTTGGTAAAACAGTTTGAGTTTCTCTGCCAGTTCTTGGTCGGCCTGAGCGAGGGGAGCTGATTGCCAGTTAGGGTACAAGGTTGCATCACCTTGCATCAAACCGTCGTTGTCAACGCTGATTCCGCTCAGACGGATTTTTTGTGTCCCCTCTACCACAATGGATAGCAGCCCGGAGTCATTCTGATCAAAATTAATAACTTCACACAGGGTTGCGATAGCTGGGATCTGCTTGAGCTCGTTCAATTCCTCTGATTCATTAATCATGCACAAGGCGAATGGAGTGCCATTAGTCAGCGATTCTTTCAGCATCCGCAAATGACGCTTCTCTATCAGCGTAAAGGGCGCCCGTCCTCCTGGTAAAAGGTGGGTACTTGATGGATAGAGGGCGATCTTATTCATGCTATGGCCTAAAAGAATACCCGTTGTGTAAAAGTTAGTGATAAGAATAAAGATAGTGGTTACTGCATATTTTGGGAGATCCATCGGGTTTTACCATCATACAAATGTGGTCGAAATTGCCACAATTCGCTTAATTTTCATCTCGTAATATGTCTAAATTCTCACTTTTAAATGTTCGCTGTTTCATATGTGGCGATTATTTTCTGGCTGTGTCAAAGTCATTTCTATGATGCTGTCAGGCTTGATGACGGCAAAAAATATAAGCCATTAACCATTTAATGGGAGAATAATTGTGCTAGGTTTCAGGGACGAGATATTTAATTATTTACGCGAATTTGGTGAGTTTGAAAAACGCTCAATGTTTGGCGGTACAGGTATTTTCATCGACAGTGCCATGTATGCCATCATCACCGATGGAGCGTTATTCCTTCGAGGCGGTGGTGAGCTAGACCAACAGTTGACTTCGCTGGGCTGTGAGAGGTTTAGGCATATCAAACGCAGTACCACGGCCGTCGTGAATTATTATGATGTTTCTCGAGTCTATCAGCAGAATTTGGCGCTTTGCTCAAGGCTGGTTAAACAGTCTATTGCTATTTCTACCTCTGAGAAAAACTATAAAATGTCAGGAAAAAGCAAAAGGATCAGGGATTTGCCAAACATGCGCCTGACGTTGGAGAGAATGGTGAAAAAAGCGGGCGTGCCGGATGTCACCAGTTTCGTCTCTCTCGGCGCGGTGGAGGTTTTTCGCAAAGTGCGTCATAGCCAAGGCAAAGATCTAGACGTGAAGTTGCTATGGATGTTTGCCGGGGCGATTGACGGTTGCCATTGGACATTATTAAAAGATGATCAAAAACAGCGCTTATTACGTGATGTGGAATAAGTGAACCACATTATTTCATTGCTAACAAAAAGCCACTTTTTCGAAGTGGCTTTTTTATTTTCTCCTTCCGGGAAAACGTTGGGGGGAATCTGATCGTTTTTGGGTATATCATGTGATGATAATCCCATGCCGTTCAAAGATATATGCGACTACCACGTTTGACGGGGCCTGTACTTTCAGGGCTCCATTGCTTCCTTATTGCTGCCGATCAAATGAGCTTTACTCGGGCGGCTGAGATTTTATGCCTGACCCAGAGTGCAGTAAGCCACAAAATCAAAAACCTGGAAGATTCCTTGGGGGTAAAGCTGTTCATCCGCCAGCCGAGAAAGCTGACCCTGACCGACGAAGGCAAGCGACTTAAAGAAGTTTTGGCGCTTAATTTTGGTGATATTGCCAATGAGTTGAGAGACCTGAGAACGCTTGAGTTAAGTGGTGATCTCAATGTGTCGGTGCCGCCAACATTTGCTCAGCGTTGGCTGCTGCCAAGACTCAATAGCTTTTTGGAAAAATACCCGGCATTGCGTTTTCACTTGCGTACCCGCAATGAGCTGGTGGATTTCCACACCGAATCCTTTGATTGCGCGATATATTTTGGCAATGGTAAATACACAGGCTTACATGTCGTCAAGCTGATGGATGAAAGCATGGTTCCGGTCTGCAGCCATGAGTATGCTGAGCAACATGATTTATACGGTAACCCTGCCAAGTTGTCATCCTGCATGCTACTGCACGATGCCGCGCCGTGGGCCAGAGCGGGGAAAAACGATGAATGGCAATATTGGGCCCAGCAAAATGGTGTTGTCCTGCCGGCAGCCGGTTGTACGTTTGACCGAGCTGATTTAGCATTGCAGGCGGCAGAGCGGGGGATTGGCGTGGCGATTGGACGGGCGTCGTTTATTGCCGAGCAGCTCCAGTCAGGGCGCTTGGTGACCCCCTTTACCTTGTCGGTTCCATCCCCCCAACATTATTTTTTGGTATGTCGCAAGGAAATGGCAAGCTCACCCAGGGTGAAGGCATTTATTGATTGGCTTGGAGAAGTGCAATAGCAATCCGGGGTGAAAGTTAAAGGCCAAATAGCAAAACGCCCTGCAGCGGCAGGGCGTTTAGGGGGCATGTGCCGATCAGAATTTGAATCGAGTCGACAGCATGACCTGATCACCATATAGCTCGTTGAAACGACCGGTTACGCCGACAGAGAATAGCTCTGTGGCATGGAAGCGGCCGTAGACACTACCAATCACTTCTTCGTAATCATCAATGTTCAGGTGACCGATGGTACCGCCAACTTCTAGCTGTGGACCTAGCCACTGGCGTACACCCAAGTTGACTTCAACACCAAATTTACCGCTGGAGCTTTTCAGTGCTCCTTTGTTTTTAGCACTGCGGGCTTTGATCTCACCCGTAATGTCGGCCCAGTTGTTGACTGGTGCGTGGAAACCTACCCCTAGTGCCGCATCCCAGTCACTGTCGAATTCGGTATCGACGCTACCAGTAATGTGGGCATTCGGGTGAATAGACGTACTGAAACCAGCACCGTAAGTCAGCGGGCTAATACCAATACGAGCCTCAGCATAGTCGTAGCTGAAATTGCTCATTGTCGGCTGGGCATTTGCCTGAGCCGCTGAAACAGATGCCAGGACAAGACCTGAAGCAATGAGGATTTTACGCATGACAAATTTGTCCAATGGGCTAAACATAATTGGATTATTTTAATGGACAATAGCCAGTGTTCATAGCAGTTTTAAAGAATTTTGCTGTCTTGTTTCTAAGGAAATAGGCATATAAGTGGACATAATTGGTAAAATTTTATGATCGTATGCTCCAACGCCCTCAAACCGTCATGGGCACGGTCTCCCTTGCCCATGGTGCGGTGTCGTTGAATGTAAGCAATTGTCTTTGTAATAAAAGAGTTTAGATCAATTCATTTCCCGACCGATGTTGCTGCTCGAACTGCTTAATATTGTTCAAGGTGGTATCGGCAATATTGCCAAGGGCTTCCTCAGTAAGGAAAGCCTGGTGGCCGGTAAAGAGTACGTTGTGGCAAGCTGACAAACGACGGAAGACATCGTCTTTAATCACATCGTTGGATTTGTCCTCGAAGAACAGATCTTTTTCATTTTCGTAGACATCAATCCCCAGGGAGCCGATTTTGCTATTTTTCAATGCCTCGATGGCATCTTTCGAGTTGAGCAGCTCGCCACGGCTGGTATTGATGATCATCACCCCATCGCGCATTTTGCCAAACGCCTCGGCATTGAGCATGTGGTAGTTTTCATCAGTCATCGGGCAATGCAGAGTGATGACATCGGCCTGGCGGTAGATTTCATCCAGATTGGTGTATTCGACACCCAGCTCAATCGCCACGGGGTTATGGTATGGGTCGTAGGCGAGAATATTCATGCCTAGCCCCTTGAGGATACGGATTGTTGCGATGCCGATTTTCCCCGTGCCTATCACCCCGACAGTTTTACCGTGGAAGTTGAAGCCCGTGAGGCCCTCCAGTGAAAAGTTGGCATCCCGGGTACGCTGGTAGGCACGGTGGATACGGCGGTTGAGGCTGAGCATGAGGCCAAGGGTATGCTCGGCAATGGCTTCAGGGGAGTAAGCGGGAACACGGACGACTTGAATGCCGAGTGATTTTGCTGCTTCAAGATCGACCTTGTCGTAACCGGCGCAGCGCATGGCGATGAGCTTCACCTGGTTTGCTGCCAGCGCTTCGAGCACTGGTCGGCTCAAGTCGTCGTTGACGAAAGCACATACGGCGTCGTAGCCCTGAACGATTTTGACGGTTTGAGGCGTTAGACGGAAATCATAGAAGTCGAGATGATGGTTATAGTGTTGATTTATCAGCTCGAAGGAGTTCTGGTCATATTTTTTGGTGCTGAAGACTGCAACTTTCATGGATCACCTTTTCGGGGGAAACTCTACCTCGGCGTTTGCCTTGGATTAGTGTAATTGGTCTTGTGGCTTTGTGACCAAGATAACACTTTCGCCCTGTCCCGAAAAGGTTTGTATGACAATTGAGGTTGTAGGGTTATATGTCTGATAGCGATAACCGACGGTGGCTCAGCGCTTCCATGATCCGGTTGGTGTCGAGGATCTGCATCCATGCCATCAGCTCGGCCTCAGATTCGTTGTCGATCACGAAGGTGGTCAGCTGGTCGATCACGATCTGTTTGAGCTGGTCTCCGTTCCATGGCTTGGCGATGTAATAATCCAGGCTGGCATTGTTTACAGCCTGAACAGTTTCCTCGAGGCCGGCCTGACCAGTAAGCAATACTTTGCGAGCGTTGCTGGATTCTTCCTGGTGCTTGAGCTCGATCAGGAAATCGATGCCGGTTTCGCCGGGCATGATGTGATCACACAGGATTAGTGCCAGCGGCATGTGGTCAGCAACAGCATCAGCGAGCACTTCTTTGGCTTCATCAACCGACTCAGCGGCTTCGATAACAAAATATTCTTCCAGCGCACGTAGATCATTAAGCACGCTATCGAGCACTTCCCGCTCATCATCAACGCAAAGGATCAGGTACTTGTTCATAGGCTCTCCTTAGCTGCCTCATCCAAAGGCAACGTGACTATCATTCTGGTAAACAATCCAGGTTCGGATTCGACCCTGATACTGCCATTGTGTTGGTGGATGATCTGCTGGCAGACAGACAATCCAATGCCAAGGCCGAAGTTTCCTTCTCGCTTGGTGGTAAAATTTAGTTCAAAGACTTTTTCCTGCTGCTCTGGCGGAATTCCCTTGCCGTTGTCCTCGACAATAACTTCAATAGCTTGCTGGCCGGCCTGCTCCATGGTTACCTGCCGGGTGATGACTTTGATTTCTCCGGGCTCGTCGATGGCGTCGAGGGCATTGGAAATCAGGTTGGTCCACACTTGCTGCAGGGCGATAGGCTGGCACTGTATTGGCGGTAGCGGGCTGTATTCTTTGATAACGTGGTGTCGCTTGAGCTTGTTATCGAAGATCACCAGCGTATCTTCCAATCCTTCATGGATATCGACAAAGTGTATCGACTCATCATCTTGCCGGGCATAACTTTTCAGGCTTTTGACCAGATCCGCTATTCGCTGGGCACAGACATTGATTGAGCGCAGGAAGTTACCCATCTGGTAGTAATTCTCCCATTCGGCCAACACCTGCGGCAGGTTGTTCTTTTGCGGGAGCAACCATTCCTGAAGGTGGCTATCGTCATCTATCCCCATCTGAACGACTTTGCGGGCTAACTGCCTGTCGCCGAGTGAACCGGTGAGCCGCTTGGCCCGCTGGCGGGCCACCGACGTGGACAATGGTCGTGACCGCATCGCCTGATGCATAATGTCATTGCCGCGGTCTTGGTTTTCATGGCTCAACGCGGTTTTGGTAATATAGCCAATGGTCTGCTGGAGGGTATCACTGCCCCTGAGGATCGCCGATACCGGGTTGTTGAGCTCATGGGCCACGCCTGCCACCAACTGGCCCAACATCGCCATCTTCTCCTTTTCGACCAGCTGATGGTAAGCCTCATCGAGTGACTTCAAGGTCTGCTGCAGTCGCATTTCGGTTTGGATACTTCCTTTGAGGCGGCGGTTGAAGTTACGCAGCAGGAGGTTGGTGAAAAGAGGCAGCAGCTCGCTGCGGGAGTTCATCACCTTGTTGAACAGCGCCCGGTCGAGCTTGATCACGTCGGTAGCGCACAAGGTCACACCGGTAGAGAAGGAGCTTTCGCCGGAAATAAATGACATACCGCCAACGAGATGGCCGGGGCCGGCCCTGACGACCTCATGACGACAGCCATGTTCATCTTTTTTGTACAGGGCAACCTCGCCGCTGGTGATGAACCAGAGGAAGTTATTCGGCTCGCCCTCCTGGGTTAGGATATGGTCGGCACTGTAGCTGCGGCAGGCGCGGGTTTCGTCTTTGCTGGCGAAAAAATCGTGCAGGGCATCAATCACCTGTTTGGCCAGGCTGGTGTCGTCAAGGCTATGGCTATGCTGGATAAACCCCGACCGGAAGCGTGACATTTGGCGTTCGATATGGGCATTGAGGATCCGGCGGTGATCAAGCAATTGGCTGTACTTGAGCCAGTCTTCATCGGGATGTTTCAAGACAAATTGCGTCAGCTCCTTGAGCATCACTTGCTTGAGTTCTTGCGAATTCCAGGGTTTGGTGAGGCAATAGTGCAGGCGGCCCTCGTTCACTGCCTGCATGATGGCATCAAGCTGTGGCATGTCATTGAGCAGCACCGAGCGTGCCTGTTTGCTGGCAGGGTACTGATCGAGAGAGACCAGAAAATTGACCCCCTTGTCCTCGCCCAGCTCATTGTCACAGATCACCATGGCGACTCGCTGGTTGTTAGTCGCAATATCATCAAGGATCTCATTGGCTTCTGTAATGCTATAGGCATTGTAGATGTCAAAAAGAGAGGCAAAATCTGCCAAATCTCGATTGAGCTTTTCAACTACAAGGGGATCGTCATCCAGACAGACAATCGCAAAATTATTCACCGTTACACCCTTCTTGCTCAGATAGCCTGACCCCAAGTACGTGCAGGCGACGGGGTCAGTAAAACACGTCAAAATATTGCTATATGGCTGTTATGTTTAGATACTTTATAAATAAGTGTATAAGAGTTCGTCATTATGGACTGAGAGCCACCTTGCAATCGCGTGAGAATATTATTACCGGATGTTCAAGGTGTGACTGTGAGCGGATTTGCGGGAGCAACAAGTAAAATATCCTAGAAAATCAATGCATAAATTTATTGTTCAGCAAGCTATGATAGACTGAGTCTTTCATCTTCAGATCTGGGACCTAAAAATAATGCTAGGAAAAGTTGGTGCCGTTGGTGGTGCAGTGGCTGTGGCACTGTGTTGGCCGTTTGCCACGGGGCAAATTGGCGAGCGTATTTATCTCGATACGTTTGGGCAGTATGAAAATCCGTATCTTGCCGTGTCCAATGACACCTATCAGCGGGGATACCTCAAGTCTGAGGCGGTATCAAAAATCGAGCTAAAGGATGAGCTGAAATTTCTATTTGAAGATGAAGGTCTGCCGACTGTTTGGTTTGTCAAACACCACGTAAGCCATGGCTTTATGGGAGTCTCCTCGACCAGCGAGCTGGTGGTGGACGATGCGCTTAAGCCGATGACAGAGGCGTTGTGGGGAGAAGGGATCTCACCGATCACCTTCACCACCAACACCGCGCTGACGCGCAAGACGGATTTTACCTTCCAGATTAATCCGATCAGCGAGAAAGAAGTCAATGGCACGAGTGTTGCGTTGGCTTCATTTGTCATGCAGGGTACGGTGAACGCCAAGGGGGCTGGCGAGTTTCATTACCAGCTTCCTTCTGCCAGCCTGGCAACAGTCGCCCGCGAAGAGATGGTGTTAAAAGGGTTGAAAGGCGGCGGAAAGGGCTACTTGGACGGCCAGTTCTGGATTGGTGATCAGGCTCTGACACTGGATGAGGTGCGGTTTGTCGACTTGAACTCAGAGCAGAGCCTGGACGTGGCCCAACTGGCGATAGGGATGGAAAATGTGCTTATCCAGCCTGATGCGGTAGAGGGGCAGGAGAAGCCTGAGGTACAGCTATCGAATTCCAACCATATCAAGGTTGGCAAAGTTGTGATGCTAGACGGCAGCGAATACCGTAACTTCAATTTTCAAATGGCCTTCTCTGAGCTGGATTATCCATCCTTGAGCCGTTTGGGGGATATGACGGATGACTTGGACGAGCCACTCACCGAACAACAGGCGATGGAAGTCTCTGCAGCACTGGATACGCTGGTAGCCAAGGGCCTGACATTTTCTATTAACGATTTGAGCGTATTAGCTCCGGAAGGACAGGTCACCAGCCGCCTGAACATGACTGTCGCTCCTGGGATCAGCAATATTTCCCAGAATATTGGCCAGATTGCGGAGAAGCTTGGGGGAGATCTTCACCTTAGCTTGCCGGTGGATCTGGTCGAAGCGGATCCGCTGCTTAATGAGCGTGTCGATATGTTGGAGCAGAGTGCGATTGTCGAGCGCAATGCCACCCACTACCTGCTAAATATGCAGATCGAGGGTGACAAGGTGGTCCTATCAAACGGGGATCAACTGCCATTTGCGATGTTGTTTATGCTTTTCATGTAACTTGCTGTTGCGTGTGCTAGTTCGAAAACCGCCGTTATCAACGGCGGTTTTTTTGTTTCAAATCTTCCTCAATCCTGTGCGGGTAAGCGGGTTAACGCCAAGATAGGCCATGCCTATTGATAAAATTGCTCATTTCAATTTAGTAATTTCAAGGAAATAGACGACACTTATATCAAAAGGAGGTGAGCCCGGAGTGGGACCACCAATTTGAAAAATTACGGTCTGGGCAGTTAGCTACGAGGCGAATTGCCCCAGCAAACATGAATTAGGGGGATGTATGGAGTCGTTGAAGGTGAAGGATTATATGAATGTACGTCCGGTGACATTCGAACCCAAAATGTCTCTTTCTAAGGCACTGGACAAACTGCTATCGTCAAAACAAATTGGTGGTCCGGTTGTTAATGAGACCCATCATGTCGTGGGCTTCCTTTCCGAGCAGGATATGATCCACAAGCTACTCAAGGTAGGGTATTACTGCCAGGACACGCACACGGTTGAAGAATGCATGCGGCCAGATGTGCTGACCGTGTCGCCTGAGGATTCAATTATCGAATTGGCCGACATCATGGCCGGGCAGAAGCCGAAAATCTATCCGGTTGTCGACAATGGCCGTCTGGTTGGGGTGATCACAAGGCGCGATGTGCTGACAGCCATAAGTAACCAAATCGTAGATTGTTTCAAGCATCCGGTTTAGTCGATGAAGCTGTAAAGAACATAGAAAGGCGCTTCGAGCGCCTTTTTCGTATCTCCCTCACAAGGAATGTTTGTGCCTAGACAAAGCCAATCCCATCAAGAAGCGAACATATCACGACAAATACCCAAAAAAGAGGCCAAGTTTGTCACCGGATCACCAATGAAGCATATTGTGGTGATGTCTAGTACCGGTGCCGTTGGCCTGATGGCCCTGTTTCTGGTGGATCTGCTCGATATGTTTTTCATCAGCTTGCTGGGAGAAGTCGAATTAGCTGCGGCGATTGGTTTTGCTGGGACACTGGTGTTTTTTACGACTTCCGCATCTATCGGTACGTCTATTGCTATGGGGGCGCTGGTGTCGCGTTCGCTGGGGGCCAACCAGCCTGAGCAGGCTCGGGTGATGACAATAAACATCATGATTTTTGCCGTTATTTTCAGCGCGGTGCTGGTGTTCTTTATGCTTAGCAACCTGCAAGCGCTGTTGGCAATGATAGGAGCCAAGGGGAAGGTTGCCGAGGCGGCGACTGATTATCTTACGATACTGATGCCCAGTGCGCCGGTGGTAGCGGTGTCGATGGCCGCTGGTGCGGCACTCAGAGGAGTCGGGGATGCCCGGCGTTCGATGTATGCCACGATCATCGGGGGAGGGGTCAATGCGGTGTTTGATCCCCTGCTCATCTTTGGCTTCTCAATGGGCGTTGAAGGGGCTGCTGCGGCCTCTGTGTTAGCGCGGGTGGCTGTGATGATATTCTCGATCCATGCTGTGATTATCCACCATGATTTGCTTGCCCGCCCGCGGCTCGGCGCTTTTTTTTCTTCGGTACTCCCGGTCTCAGCGATTGCCTTTCCGGCAATCCTAACCAATACCGCCACACCGATCGGCAACGCTATCGTTACCAGCAATATCGCCCAGTTTGGTGAGAGTTTTGTTGCGGGCTATGCGGTAATTGGCCGGATTATGCCGGTTTGCTTTGCTCTGGTTTTTTCGTTATCCGGGGCTATCGGCCCTATCATCGGGCAAAACTTTGGCGCCGGCCGCTGGGATCGCATCCTGCGCTCGCTGTCCGATGCGCTTAAGTTCGTGACGGGATATTGTGTCGCGGTCTCTATCCTGCTTTGGCTGGTGCAGGATTGGTTGGTTGCTATCTTCAGTCTGGAAGCGGAAGCTGCAAGTCTGATCTCGGTATTTTGTACCTACATCGCCATTACGTTTATCTTCAATGGTGCGATGTTCGTCGCCAATGCCGCTTTTAACAACCTCAATCGCCCGACCTGGTCGACCATGCTCAATATGGGCAAGGCGACCTTGGGGACGATTCCGTTTGTCTGGATCGGGGGGAACCTTGGCGGGGCGGCTGGGGTGCTGATTGGACAGGCGGCAGGTACGATTGTATTTGGGATCGTCAGCGGCCTGCTGGTGGTCAGCCAGGTCCGAAAAATGGCTATCGAACATGAGCAGCAGGAGGCAGAGCCGGAAATACTAGAGCCGAGTGTGCCACTGACCCCGTTCTGTTCGTCACGGACCTATATGGGACATGAAGATGTCATAGAGGAGAGCTTGGCGAGCGATACCAAGGCCTGAGTTTGGTTTTTCAGTAAGTCAATTGTTAAAAAGAGTTATATTTCACTGGTTTATTGATCTGTTCCGGTGAAATTTCCTACCCATAGACGCACAATCACTTTATCTGGATTTTTACCGGTAGACAGAATCGCTGCCGGTGCTGCTGTTGCTGCGGGCTTTTTATTGATGAAAAGTGGTTTCTGGCAGTGACAGGCACACAAGATTTTGTGTTTTAAGGGAATAATGTAAACATGCGTCAATATCTAAGGGTGATCATACCCGTTCTCATTCCACTCATCATTCTGATGCTGCCGGCATCAGCGTTTCCTGTCGAAGGACTAACCGTTGTACAGCAGCGTGTTATTGCGATCTTCTTGCTAGCAGCCTTATGCTGGGTGCTGGAGCCGATCCCGATTTATGCCACCTCGGTGGTGATAATTGTGCTGGAGCTTATGTTGCTCTCCGACAAAGGGCTGTATTTGTTCCGGGGCGCTGAAGGACAGCCGCATTTTGGTGAGCTACTGAACTACAGTGATATTATGGCAACCTTTGCCAGCCCGATCATTATGCTGTTCCTCGGTGGTTTCTTCCTAGCCATGGCTGCCACCAAATACCGCCTCGATGTCAACTTGGCCCGGGTGTTGCTAAGGCCTTTCGGTACCCAGCCTAAGTACGTCATGTTTGGCCTGATGCTGATCACTGCCATTTTCTCCATGTTTATGTCGAATACGGCGACCACGGCCATGATGCTGTCGATTCTGGCCCCAGTGATAGCCCTGTTTGGCGCCAAGGACCCGGGCAAAATCGCCTTTGCTCTGTGTATCCCGGTAGCTGCCAACATCGGTGGTATCGGTACTCCAATCGGTACCCCGCCCAATGCGATTGCCTTGAAGTACCTGACTGGCGACAACATGATCACCTTCGGTGAGTGGATGTTCTTCGGTGTGCCGTTTGTTGCGGTGATGCTGGTTTTTGCCTGGGTGCTGATCAATGCGCTTTACCCGGCCAAACAGGAAAAAATCGAGCTGACCATCAAAGGGAAGTTCTTGATGACACCGAAGGCGATCACAGTTTACGTGACTTTCGCCCTGACGATCATTTTATGGTTGATGGGATCGGCCCACGGCATGAACTCATATACCGTTGCCCTGATCCCGGTGGCGGTGTTCTCGCTAACCGGTATTATCAACAAGGAAGATCTTAAAAAGATCTCGTGGGATGTGCTGTGGCTGGTCTCGGGGGGGATTGCCCTCGGCTTGGCGCTGGATCAGACCGGACTGGCCAGACTGATGGTGCACAGCATCCCGTTCGATAGTTTCTCGCCATACATCGTCCTTGGTGGCTCGGCGCTGCTGTGTCTGGTCATGGCTAACTTCATGTCGCACACCGCAACGGCCAACTTGCTGATGCCGATCATGGCGGCATTGGGTACCTCCATGGTCTCGCTGGTTCCGCTTGGCGGTGAGATCACCCTGATTTTGGTGGTCACTTTCGCAGCCTCGCTGGGGATGTCCTTGCCAATCAGTACCCCGCCGAATGCCCTGGCGCATGCCACTGGTCATGTCCAGAGTAACCAGATGGCCCGTGTAGGGGTGATCATCGGGGTTGTCGGTGTGGTGCTGAGCTTTGCCATGATTTGGCTTCTTCACCTGATTGACCATATCTAAGAGAGTCGCCATGCATCAACCTAAAGCCATGCAGCGGATCATTGATGTGTACTTTCGTGATCCCGCCCGGACCGAAGCGGTTAAGGCCGGCACCCAGGTGCTGGTCCAAGATGGATACAACGACAAACTGTACTGGGTGAAAAAAGGCGAGTTGTCTGGCTACCTCAAGAACGAAGCCGATGTAACGGCAAGAGTGTTCAGGGTCGAGCAGGGCATGTTTTTCGGTGTCCACAGTTTCTTTGCCCAGACACTGATGGCGTCGACCACGGTGGTGGCGGAAAAAGACAGCGAAATCGCCTGGATCGATCTCAAAACCCAGCCGGTCGAGCCCGAAACTTTCGGCTCGTTGGCTGAGCAGTTCATGCCGGTTATGGTCCATGAACTGGCCCAGCGCCAGATGATGACCGGGTTGCAGGCGATTGAGAAAGAGAAGGCGCTGCAAAAGCTTTATGCTGCGGAGCAGATGACGACCTTGGGCCAGCTGGCTGCTGGCATAGCCCATGAACTCAACAATGCGGTTGGGGTGCTAAGCAGTAAAACCGAGGGCTTGCAGCAGGGGATCTGTCGCTTCCTGGAAGAAAACAAGCCGGAAGTCAGTCCATTTCTTGATCTGGGGATTTGCGATGGCCAGGCTGTTACCTCGGCACAGGCCCGCAAGCGCGCCAAGCAGCTAGAGCAAGATCTGACGCTCCAGCGGGATCAGGCCAGGCAATTGGCCCGGGCAGTACCGGAAGGGGACATTCCGGATTACTGGCTCGATAATCTCGACGACGCTTTGCAGTACTGGGATATCGGCCGCGACCTGCATGATATGAAGCTGGCTGCCAAGCATGCCGCCAGTATCGTCCGCTCGGTGAAACAGCTCGGTGGCACAGACAATGCGCGCCAGCCCGAGGTTGATGTTAACGATACGATCCACAAGTCCCTGGCGTTGCTGCAAAGCAATCTGAGGCGGGTCAATGTGGTACTGCGCCCGGCGGTGCTACCCACGATGACCGCGAGCACAACCGAGCTGGTGCAGGTGTGGGTCAATATCATCAAGAATGCGTGTGATGCGATGGAGCATACGGCCGAGCCGCAGATCGAGATCATCACGCGCCATTCGAAAAACCGCTTGCTGATCACCATCAGCAACAACGGGCCGATGATCGATGAAGCGACGCGGCGCAAAGTGTTTCAACCCAACTTCACCACCAAGAAAGGAGGGTTGTCGTTCGGATTAGGGCTGGGCCTCTCGATAGTACAGCGGATAGTCAACAGTTATGGTGGCACCATTGCACTGAAGAGCGACCTGGAGAAAACAAAATTTCGTATCAAACTGCCAATCGCGTAAGGGAATGGTTATGGAAAAACTAAACATCATCTGTGTCGATGATCAGAGGGAAGTACTAAGCGCTGTATTGAAAGATTTATCACCTTTGAATGATTTCTTTCATGTCGAAGACTGTGAATCGGCGGATGAGGCGCTTGAATTGATGGACGAGCTGGATGCCGAAGGCGAGTTCATTGCTTTGGTGATCTCAGACCATGTTATGCCGGGCAAAACCGGGGTCGAGTTGCTGACTGAGGTTTCACAGGATAGCCGCTTCCACAAAACCAAGAAGGTCTTGCTGACCGGACAGGCGACCCATCAGGACACCATTGCGGCAATAAACCGCGCCCGCATCGAGAGCTATTTCGAGAAGCCTTGGAAAGCCGATAGCCTGCTGACCACGGCACGCAGCCTGATTACTGAATACATCTTTGACATGGGGATGGATTACCAGCCGTGGATGGAAATCCTTGATAACGGCGTGGTGTTTAGGCGCCTAAGTTAAGGTTTTAGCTAAAGGCTTAGCCAAGGGCTAGTAAAACTAAAAAGCAGGCTTTTGTGCCTGCTTTTTGTATCTTGAAGTCGCTTGGGTATATTTAAGCCGCCACAATATTGTTTCTGACCAAGCCGCGCTTGATATTGCGGCACATCTTGCCAAAACGCGAAATATCGTCAAAGTCCGGCGACTCGCCTCTTTCAAGTACGCATTCCCAGTAAGAGACTTCCGACTCCAGCAACTCCATCAGCTTTTTCGGGCAGCCGATACAACTGTTGTCCGGGCCGCAGACAAAGGTATCGGGATCATACAATGGCAGCTCTTGCTTTACTTGTTCGATGATCAGTTGCATCGCCGTGCGGCGATCGGGTTTTTTGGCCATAGTCGGTGCTGGGTATAGGAGAATAGGAGGGCAGAGGGTATAACATGAGAGGGAGATGTCCATAGCCAATTAGTGGTTTTGTTTATTGCAAGCAAGTGGGGCACTTTATGTATCTTACGACTTGACCTTGGACTTAGCTCCAAGGTTTATAGTTACAGTATGGTGATGCTAATCACTATCAATAACGAAAAGGAGAAGGCCATGTGCGCCCAATGCAATAATAAGAAGTTACATGTTCATGCGGACAAAGCTGCCAGCTTTGGCCAGCCATCCGTTGTGGTTGAAAATAACAGCCCAGAGCCGTGCTGCACTTCTGGCAGTTGCCAATCCACGCCATCCCCTTCAGCATCGCAAGAATCAGAGCTGTCGCCGGGCGATGACGATCCTGCCTCCGGAGCCTCCAAAGGGTGTTCAGTTAATAAAATCACTTCCGCAGAGGCAGCGGTCAAATCGTCATGTTGCAGCTCAGGTAGCTGTGATAGTTCAGCGACGGATGAATCTACCCCCGATGACCTTGCTCCCGCTCCTCATAGCACGACGTTAAGTTGGAAAGTCGAAGGCATGGACTGCCCGAGTTGTGCTAATAAACTTGAAAGGGCCATTAATGGCTTAGAGGGTGTTGCTTCGGCGAAAGTGATGTTTGCCACTGAAAAGTTGATCGTCAACTGCCAATCAGCAGCGATGTCAGAGGATATTGTAGCGAAAACCCGCGAAGCAGGCTTTATTCTCTATACCACTGACAATACACCTGAAGACAGCAAGCGGATGGGTTTATTCCGGGAGATCCTGCCCGTATTGACGATAGCGGTGATGATGCTGGTTTCTTTTTTGCTCAACCAGCAGTCTCAAGCCATGGGGTTAGCTGCCTTTACCGCAACGACGCTGGTGGGTTTGCTCCCTATCGCCCGCAAGGCCGTCAGGTTGGCCAAGAGTGGCACCCCATTCTCCATCGAAACCCTGATGAGCGTGGCGTCTATCGGCGCGCTGTACCTGGGGGAAATGGCGGAAGCGGCGATGGTGTTGCTGCTGTTTTTGATTGGTGAGCAACTCGAAGGTTACGCGTCTGCGAAAGCCAGAAGTGGGGTGAAGGCACTGATGGCCTTGGTGCCGGAAAAAGCCAGCCGAGTATTGCCGGACGGTCGCAAAGAGCAGGTCTCGGCGAGTGAGCTTAAACCTGGCGATATTATCGAAGTTGCTCCGGGCGGCCGGTTGCCCGCTGATGTCGAGCTGATGGATGCGGCGGCCAGCTTTGATGAAAGTGCCTTGACCGGCGAATCCGTTCCGGTAGAGCGTTTACCTGGTGAGCAGGTGATGGCTGGTGCTTTGGTGGCCGATAAAGTGGTGCGCCTGAGGATTATTTCCGAGCAGGGCGAGAATGCCATCGACCGCATCTTGCATTTGATTGAGGATGCCGAATCGCGCAAGGCTCCACTGGAGCGCTTTGTCGACCGGTTCAGCCGCTGGTATACCCCTGCGATGATTGTGCTGGCCGCTCTGGTGGTCGTCATTCCACCGATGTTGTTCGGGCAGGCGTGGGACGAGTGGTTATACAAAGGCCTCACGCTATTGCTGATTGCCTGTCCGTGTGCTTTGGTAATTTCCATTCCGGCCGCAATTACTTCAGGTCTGGCGGCGGCAACACGTCGAGGTGCTCTGATTAAAGGTGGGGCTGCCCTCGAGCAGTTAGGCAAGATTGAAACGGTGGCATTCGACAAGACCGGTACCCTGACCGAAGGAAAACCGGTGATGACGGATATTGTCAGCTGGGATGGCGATGAAGCCCGCTTGCTGCGCCAGTCGGCTGCGGTAGAGATGGGATCAGCCCACCCTCTGGCACAAGCGGTGGTCAATGCTGCTCAAGCGCGCGGTTTGAATGTTGAAGAAGCGCAGGAGCGCCAAGCGTTGCCGGGCCGCGGGATCCAGGGCAATTGTCAGGGTGATACCCTGATGCTGCTAGCTGCCGACCGTCTACCACAGGGCATTACGCTGACCGTGCAGCAGGCTGAGCAAGCCCATGAGCTGGAAGGCCAAGGAAAGACCTTGGTGGTCGTGTTGCGTAACCAGCAACCTGTCGGGTTGATTGCCTGGCGTGACAACTTGCGCGAGGACAGTGCCAAGGCGGTAGAGCAACTCAAAGCGATGGGCATCCACTCCGTTATGCTAACTGGTGATAACCCGCGTGCCGCGGCGGCGATTGCCGGTGAAATAGGGATTGCCTTTGAGGCGGGACTGTTGCCTGAAGATAAAGTGAAGCATGTCGAGCTGGCCAACCAACGTACCAACGTTGCTATGGTTGGCGATGGCATTAACGATGCGCCTGCGATGAAAACGGCGTCGATTGGTATTGCGATGGGTGGGGGCACCGACGTGGCATTGGAAACGGCCGATGCGGCTCTAACCCATAACCGTGTCGCTGAGTTGCCGATGATGATCGCGTTGTCGAAAGCAACGCTGGCCAATATCAAGCAGAATGTGTTCTTGTCGCTGGGTCTGAAAGGGGTTTTCCTGATCACCACCTTGCTGGGGATGACGGGACTTTGGGTGGCGGTGCTGGCCGACAGTGGGGCAACCGCGCTGGTCACCCTCAATGCGCTGCGTCTGTTGAAGTTCAAGCTTAAGGACTAAACCGGTAATGATAGTCAAAAGGCACCCTCGGGTGCCTTTTGACAGTTTGAGTACCATGGCTTGTAAGTGTCCCCAAACATCAACGTACGCTGATAGCTGTTTCAAGCGACAAATGCAATTATCACCAAGTCCAAGGAGAGGAGCCATGCTTGAGTTAAAGATCCCGCCGTTATTGCTGTTCAATATCTTTGCGGCCGCGATGTTACTGCCGGCAGATTACCCGATTAAACTGGATAACGAAGGCTTTTGGGCAGGCAGTCTTCTGATAGCCATCGCAATGGCGATAGCACTGTCAGCAACGATGACCTTCAGGCGGGCCAAGACCACGGTTAATCCCTGCCGTTTTGATAATGTCAATGCATTGGTGACTTCCGGTGTGTTCGGGTACTCAAGAAACCCGATGTATCTTGCCATGGCTATTGCCCTGTTGGGTGTTGGCTTGATAGTGGGCACAGTGGTTACGGCCGTGTTGGCGGCTGTCGGATTCGTCATTTATATGACGAAGTTTCAAATATTGCCAGAGGAGCGGTTGTTGGCCGAGCTGTTCGGCGCAGAGTACCGCCGGTACTGTCAGCAAGTACGGCGCTGGGTTTAGGCTATCCCAATTGTGTTCACTCTAATTGCTAAGGAGAGGAAAGTAGCTCAATTTCGCTAATTGTTGTTGGCCTCATAAACTGCGTAAGCGAAAGCGGTTACTCTTGCCTATCACCTTTCATGGAGGCTACTAATGATGAAAACAGAAAAAAATAAGACAATCGCCATTGTTTCAGCAATCATTTTCTTCATCGGACTCGCGACATTTAATATTAGCGGGCTCGGTATTGTTCCGGTATTTATTGTGGTGATTTCCTTTTTTACGTCACTGATACACGGCTGGCTGTATCTTTCCGGGCATAAAGAGACCGATGTTTTCACAGCCTATCAGGATGGCGCCAAAACCAAGGCGAAGGCGCTACATTCGGGCTTCAAAGGAAAAGCCGGTAAGGAGTAATGGTTTACTTCAACAGGCTATCTGCCGTTCACAGAGTGAAGCCCTAAAGCGGCAGGGGGAGATTTGCTGGTGCAGGCATCATAGCCCCCTGGTGGCATTGTTTGGTTACGAGCAAGAGCCACAGCAAAAACCGGGTTCACCGTGTTTCTTTGTTGTTTTAGTCTTTTCGGACTCTTGACGTTCGCTGGAAGCAGGTTGCTCAATAAACGTCTTATCTTCGGCTTTTTCGTTATCTTTCTTAAAGATCTTGGTAAATGAAATGGCCATTCTACTTCTCTCCTAGTGGTCTTGTGTGATGCAACTTATAAGTTGTATTTTTTATATGTGTTATAGTTTGCCCAAGATGACTGTCAATGATTAAGATGGAGGGAAGAATGTTTGGGTTGTTACTAGCATTGCATATTATTGCCGCAACTATTTGGACTGGCGGGCATATTGTATTGTCGCTGGTAGTCTTGCCGTCGGTGCTAAAAAATCGCAATCCACAGCAGTTGTTGGATTTTGAGCAGGTATACGAAAAAATCGGTATGCCAGCGTTGATCATCCAGGTTGTTACAGGACTCATGCTGGCATACAGAATGCTACCGGATATGACTTTGTGGTTTGATACCAGCATTCCTTTAGCTCATGGGATCATGGCCAAACTTCTGTTGCTAGCGCTAACCGTAATATTTGCGCTGGACGCAAGGTTCAGAGTGATACCGAAATTGTCTCAGGCGAATCTGTGGGATATGGCGTGGCATATTATTCCGGTAACGGTGATTTCTGTGCTGTTTGTTTTGGTTGGTGTCTCTTTCCGGGTTGGCTGGCTGGTATGATAGGAGGATGCTGAATCGTTTAACAGGTGCAGTAATAGGGAGAGAAGGAGTCATGAACACAACGGATGTTATGCATGCTTACAACAAGCATGAAAGAAAGGTTATCAATGATCTCTATGGAAAGGTGATTGATACGGATGGTGTGATTAAATTTGTTTCAGATAACCCCGAAGGGAGTTACATCTCTTTTTACGGTCTCAACGAGCAATCTGCCAAGGCTGCTATTGAACGGGAAGTGGCTTACTTTTCTCAATTGGGTAAAGCATTTGAATGGAAGACTTATTGCACAGACTTACCGCAGAATATTGGTGAGTTGTTATTGAGTTTTGGCTTTGAACAAGAAGAGTCAGAATCCTTTATGGCGCTAGAACTGTCAACCGTCTCTGGGCGTGAGGTTGATGACAGCCGGATAGTTGAAGTGTTTGATGCCAAAGGGATCAGAGATGCTGTCAGCGTGCAGGAGCAGGTCTGGGGCGGAAATTTCGATTGGCAATATGCCCATCTGCTCAATATGAAGACCCAAACCCCGGATAATATCGCTATCTACGTTGTGTATGATGACGGCAAACCGGTAACCTCGGCCTGGATAGTTTATAACGATGAGAGTCCGTTTGCGGGGATCTGGGGTGGTAGTACTATCGCTGAATACCGGGGAAGGGGACATTATTCGTTATTGCTCAACAAGCGAATCAACGAAGCGAAAAAGAGGGGCAAACAATATTTAATTATTGATGCTTCTGAGATGAGTCGCCCCATTGTTGAAAAGCATGGCTTTGTTTTTGTTTCAACAACCACACCCTATATTTTTGAGCCGGGCAAGCAGCCATAGAGATTGGATGGGGCATCCTTTTGCAGGATGCCTGTTTGTTATGCCGAGTTATCCTGCGGCCAGCCAGATGCCGACGCCCATCATCAGCGAACCGGCAATCCGGTTTAGCATCTGTACGTTGCCACGCTGTTGCAGAAAACGGCGCAGTGTACGCCCCCCGCTTGCATACAGCAGCAGGCAGCTGAATTCGGTGATTAGGATAATGCTGATCAGCACCGACAGCTGTGGTAACAGGGCGTTGCCGGTATTGATGAACGGGGGCAGCAGCGAAATCATAAATGCCCATCCCTTTGGATTGGCAATGGCCGTAACAAACCCCTGTATGGCCAATCCGACCGCAGAGGTATCCACTTCCTCATCGATATTATCCGGAATTGCGAGCTTGCCCCTAGAGCGCCACATCTGGATCCCCAGCCAGAACAAATAGCCGCCACCGAGATATTTTAGTAGCAGGAACATTGCAGGGTAGTTGAGCATAATGGCTGCCACACCTACCACAGAAGCGATGGAAACCAATGCGACCCCGATCAGCTCCCCCCACATCATTGGCAGGCTTCTGCGAACCCCAATCGTCATACCCAGCGTCATCGATAGCGTCATGCACATTCCAGGCGTAACCGAGACGAAAAAGAAAGTAGGAATAAAAACAGCCAAAATGGCGAAGTCGATCATCAATTAACATCCTTGCGGTTAACTATACTGACGGGGCAACGAGAATAATTGAAAAAATATTATCAGTTAACTCAATAACAAAAAATAGTGTGATAAGCCGCACGGGCAAACGTTTTTTGGTGATCTTTGTCACTTTATTGTGAAACATGAAATTAATGCAATTTCTCTTAGTGTGATTGTGATCACTCAAATGCTAATTTTTATCAGCTATCGTAATTATGTGTTTACGAACTCTTATTATGAATAAACGGTTTATACCCAAGTGATTACCAGATAGCTGACTCAGCGCTGGGATCTTCATGTTGAAGCCATTTGGGTATAAACAAAACTAATCAGCCGCTGGCCTCAATTTCCCTACCAGGCGGCAACAATAGAAAGGATATGATTATGTCTGACAACGCAGTATTCCATTTGGGTGTGAACAAAGCAGATCTTAACGGTGCAGAGCTAGCCATTATTCCTGGTGACCCGGCACGAGTTGAAAAAATCGCAAACCTAATGGATAACCCTGAGTTTCTAGCAAGCTCTCGTGAATACACGGTGTACCGCGCTAAGTTGGATGGTAAGTCTGTTGTTGTTTGTTCTACCGGTATTGGCGGCCCGTCTACGTCAATTGCTGTTGAAGAGTTGGCACAGCTGGGTGTGCGTACGTTCCTTCGTGTCGGTACAACCGGTGCTATCCAGCCGCACATCAACGTAGGCGATATGATCGTAACGACGGGTTCCGTCCGTCTAGATGGCGCAAGCTTGCACTTTGCCCCAATGGAGTTCCCTGCGGTAGCTGATTTCGATGTGGCTACAGCAATGAAAGCGGCATGTGATGCCGATGGTGCGACCGTTCACACAGGCGTAACCGCATCAAGTGATACGTTCTACCCAGGTCAGGAGCGTTACGACACATTCTCTGGTCGTATTGTCCGTCGTTTCCAAGGCTCGATGAAAGAGTGGCAGGAAATGGGCGTGCTTAACTTCGAAATGGAATCAGCAACGCTGCTAACCATGTGTGCAAGCTCAGGCCTTCGTGCCGGCTGTGTTGCTGGTGTTATTATCAACCGCACTCAGAAAGAAATTCCGGATCACGCAACGTTGAAAGAAACAGAAGCGCGCTCTATCAAGGTTGTAGTTGAAGCAGCCCGCCGTATGCTTGCTGAGTAATCGGTTATTACCCAGCCGGATACCGAGTAGAGAAGCCAGCTCAATTGAGCTGGCTTTTTTTTACTTCCAATAACCGCACATGCAGCGGCTGTCGTTTGGTACCTTGCCTGTGGTTTCACTTGCATAAATATACTGGCGATATTTTGCTCATGCAGGGGGCTGTGCCCAAGCCGGTTGCTGTTACATAAGCAAGGCCTGGGTAACATTTGAAATAAACTGTTGTTGGTTTTGTTGCATCTATGGCGCATGTTTCTGTCGGTAATGAAAATGAACAGGCTCCATTACGTGACCCTGAGTCCATAGTTATTGGCAGCGACAGTTTTTATCAGTTTCTTTGAGTAACAAAGAAACCATTTTGCCAACAGTGATCTGCTTGCAGGAAATCAAAATTTAGTAAAAAGTTGATTGTGATATTGATTCCGAACTTAACTGATTGTTATGAATTACTTTTCACTTCATTCCGGATGGTTATTCAAGGCGGTTTGATTAATTGTTTTACTGAAAAATTTTACTGTGACGGCGATCTATTTTACTTAAAGTTTTACTTATTATTATTTCCTCCGTTAATAAACAAGCTTGTTATGTGTAAATAAAAAAGCGCCTGCCAGCCAATACAAGAATCGCACAGATCACGGCGGCGGGTGACATCGGGGGATTTTTTAATGACTTTTCGTAAAACGTGTTTAGCCGTGTTGATTGGTTCCGTCGTGGCATTGGCGGGGTGTAATAGCAGCAGTAGCAAATCAGAAAAAGAAGCCGGGTTACCGAGCAACGATTTTATCAATGTGATCGACAGAAGTGGCGCGCCAGAGTACCTGCGCGATTATGACGAATACAGCAACTTGAAGTTTAACGCGTTTGTTGACAACGGGGCCTGGCACGGTCACTTGCTACCGGCAGACGAACAAGGCTATGGCTCTTTTGGCGGTATCATGCAGGTGACCCAGGAGTATGCGCATTTCATGTCGGGCCAGACCTTCGACAAACTTCACATCACCGATACCATCAGCGGCGAGACGATTGATCTTTCCGCAGCCGAAGCTAAGGTCTACAGCACACCGGGGGCGCTGGTACAGATCTTGAAAACCGATAAGCTTGAAGTGCAGATGGTGCTTCGCTTTGTCACCGATAGAACCTCGTTGGTTGAAACCAAACTGACTAACCTGACGAGTCAGGACATGGATCTGCAATTGTTGTGGGACGGTGAGCTGCTGCAAAAAGCGCGCTCGACACCGGGTTACGAAAACCAGACCGTTGACCAGATGTATCCGGAATACAATCGCCAAATCCACGCCACGGATAATGGCCTGAAAATCACTTTCGGTGACATGAAAGGCAACTGGGCAATTCGCAACGATGATGACAGTGAGTTCCGTATTGCCCGCTCGGTCAGCACCCAAACACATGTGATGCCAAACGAAATCTCGTACGCCTCTGTTGGCCACCAGCCGCTGTCAGCAAAGGGCACTGCGAGCATCTACACCACTTATTCCCACCTGCACAACGGTGCGGAGGTAACGAAAGAAACAGGCAAAGTAACGGATATTCTCAACAACCCGCAGCCATACATGATAGCTGCCGATGAGCGTTGGGCGGGTTACCTGTCATCGGGCATGGTCAACGGTCAGGCGACCGATGAACAGGCGCGGGTTGGCGTAAAAGCCATTATGACCCTGAACGGTAACTGGCGTTCGGCTGCCGGTGATGTCCACCAGGCAACGGTGACGCCATCGGTAACGGCGCGTTGGTTCTCCGGTAACCTCACCTGGCCTTGGGATACCTGGAAACAGGCTTACGCCATGGCGCACTTCAACCCAGATGTGGCCATGGACAATATCCGCACGGTATTTGAATACCAGGTGCAGGAAGACGATCCGATCAGGCCGCAGGACAAAGGCTACCTGCTTGATGTCGTCACGTATACCTTGCCGGAAAACCGCGGTGGTGCCGGCTCCGAGAACTGGAACGAGCGTAATACCAAACCTTCCCTGGCGGCTTGGTCGGTGATGGAAGTGTATAACGCGCTTAAAAACGAGTTCGACCGTCCGGCAGATGCCCAGGCCTGGATTGATGAGATGTATCCTAAGCTGGTGGCTTATCACGATTGGTGGCTGACCAACCGAGACCATAATGGCAACGGGGTGCCGGAGTATGGTGCGGCAGTGGACCCGGCGCATAATACCGATGATGGCTACATGTATGTGTGGGTTAAGACCGATGATGATTTGGTAGGTGCTGTCGGCCAAGAAAATATCCTTG
Source organism: Photobacterium gaetbulicola (assembly GCF_003025515.1). Taxonomy (NCBI): domain Bacteria; kingdom Pseudomonadati; phylum Pseudomonadota; class Gammaproteobacteria; order Vibrionales; family Vibrionaceae; genus Photobacterium; species Photobacterium gaetbulicola. Next base: position 27,006 of record NZ_PYME01000011.1, read on the forward strand.
AGCAAAAAGGAAATGAATACAAAGTAAAAGGAGTGGATAGCTACAACACCATCCTTGATAAAGTGATCTACCAGGAGCTGCATGTGGGTGCTCAGGAAGCCGCTGGCTGGGAATCCGGCATGGATAACGCCGCCCGCTTTGGCTTTATTTCAGCCGAGCAGCTTCAAGCGTACGCCGATGTCCAGCACGGCGGTGATGTGGAAGCGGCGAAGAAAGACTGGGAAGTGCGCTTCGCCGAGAACCGTGGCCGTAACGATGAGCTGCTGGGCTTCTCGATGCTGCAGGAGTCAGTAGACCAAGCGTCGTACATGTATTCCGACAATAAGTACTTGGCGCAAATGGCGACCCTGGTGTCAGCTAATGTTCCCGGCAAACAGCGCGGCCAGGAGTTCCTCGACGGCGCGGCAGCCATCAAGGACTACATCAATACCTGTATGTTTGATGCCAACACCGAGTTCTACTATGACATCCACCTGAATGTCGACCAGGACGGCAAGCCAGCACCTGTAATGAAAAACGGCATTGCCTGCGCTGGTGAGCCGATTGTCGAGCGCGGACGCGGTCCTGAGGGCTGGGGGCCGTTGTTCAATGGTGCCGCGACCCAGGAGCTGGCGGATAAAGTGGTACGGACCATGATGGAGCCGGAGGAGTTCAACACTTCTGAAAAGTATATAGGTGAGGGGATTTCACTGCCGACGGCTTCGCAAACCAACCCGGCTTACCATGCTGACATCTATTGGCGAGGCAGGGTATGGCTAGACCAATTCTACTTCGGTGTGCGTGCGATGGAGCAATACGGTTATGGCAGCGAGGCGGTGCATATGGCCAATGAGCTGTTTGCCAACGCCGAAGGGATGACTGAAGACGGTGCGATCCGCGAAAACTACAACCCGGAAACCGGTGCGGTACAGGGGGCCACGAACTTCTCTTGGAGTGCTGCCCATATGTATATGCTTTACAGAGAGTTTTTTAAGAACTAATCGCCCTGCCCGACAGCAGATAAAATGAAAGCCAGCTCCTGCGAGCTGGCTTTTTGTTTGCAGCAATACGTTGTACAAACACTTGTTTAGTCGAAGCTCTTGGTATGCAGGCTTCGCCGAGTATATTCATTCCACTCTTCGGTTAGTATTGAATAGGTGAGAGTACTCGAGGTGCGGGTATACAAAGGAATATAGACTTCACCGTGTTCATTGGTTTTGTAAACTCTCCCACGGTTAGCCGGGTTGCTGACGCTTACTCTGGCATTGGCAGCCGGTTTGCCATTTTCAGTGACTTTCACCCAGCTACCTACTTGGGTGTCGATAATTCGGATATCAGCAAAAGCGAGTGAGCTAGTAGATAGCATCAGCGCTGCGATACTTGCTTGTTTGAATGTCATGTAAACCTCTCAGACAACTTACCCTGACATTGTTGTATTGCCACCTTCTTCATTGATCACACTGGCAAGCAAAAGAAGATGATGTGTGGTTTCGATGGAATAGCCAATCGCGTCGGTAGATAGCTGCTAGAGATCAGTATAGATAAGGTCACCCACTCCAGAAAGAAAACCGCTGCTCTTGCAATCACTGTGATTACCCTGTGCCAAACGCATCGTGAGCAATGCCGTCGTGGGGCAATTGGGTTCAGGGACAAATTTTGTAACAGAAGGAGTGATGGATTTTTGAACTTGTTATTTGAGCTCGATGATAACCGGGCATATAGTTAATACATACCGACCGTCGGTCGGTCTGTGTGGGGCAGGGTATGTCAAGAGTCGTCAAGTCGCCGCAGGAGCGGCGGGCAGAGTTCATCGCCGCGGCCAATGAGCTGTTTTTTTCCAAGGGGTATGCCAATACCTCGGTCAACGATCTCATCCAGCATGTGGGGGTGTCCAAAGGGGCGTTCTATCACCATTTCGATTCCAAGCAAGCGGTGCTGGAAGCGTGGAGCGATGACATGCTGGCGCAATATCGTCAGGTGATCGGTGGACTGGTAGATGATCCTAACCTCAGTGCCCTGACCAAGTGGGCACTCTTGCTGCGTCGTACTAACCAATGGGAAATCGGCCAGAAGGCAATCATGCTGGGCTTTGTCAAAATCATCAATATGGATGAAAACCTACAGCTAAAACATAACTTCATGCAAAAGGTCAGTGCGTTGCTCGCCGGTTACTACGAAGCTATCTTGCGCCAGGGATCTCAAGAGCAGGTGTTCGATGTGCCTTTTCCGGCGGTGACGGCCAGATTGATGGTGACTGTGCTCAACGGTTTTTCTGAAGCCCTCACCCAAAAAATGCTGCAAGCCGAGCATATCCAAGATCTGTTTGACGGTGTCGTGGATGAAGTGAAAGCCACCCAGCAAATACTGGAAAGGATGGTCGCGGCAAAGGCTGGCAGCATGCCTTTGATTGATGACGAGTTGCTGCGGGCTTGGTTTACAGGGGAATAGAGATGCGATTTGTGAAGGTGCTGTTTGTAATGTTGGTCTGTATTCCGGCTTGGGCCATGGCGGAGTCAGCGACATCGATTGTAAAAAAGTCTGATCAGCAGATGCGGGGGGATTCCAGCTACAGCGAGGCGACGATGCGCATTGTCCGGCCAGACTGGACCCGAACCATGAGCATGAAAAGCTGGACCAAGGGTTTGGATTTGTCATTGGTGCTGGTGACGGCTCCCGCCAAAGACAAAGGTACGGCTTCTCTTAAACGCTACCGCGAAATGTGGAACTGGCTACCTAGCATTGAGCGGGTGGTCAAAATTGCCCCTTCCATGCTCGGCCAGTCGTGGATGGGGTCGGATTTCACCAATGATGATCTGATCAACCAGTCGTCGATTGTCGTTGACTATACCCATGCGATGGTTGGCAAAGACGTCTTCGATAATGACCCGACCTGGGTAATTGATGCGATAGCCAAGCCCAATGCGCCGGTTGTCTGGAGCAAGGTGAGGCTGTGGATCTCGCAACAGACCTACCTGCAACGCAAGGTGGAGTTTTACGATGAGTTCGACGAGTTGATCAACACCCTCAATACTTACGAGGTGAAGTGGATGGGCGGGCGCCAGGTTGCGACGCGAATGGAAATGCTCCCGGCCGATAAGCCGGGCAACAAAACCGAGATCATCACCCATCAGGCCCAGTTTAATTTTCCGATCAAAGAGAGCTTTTTCTCCCAAAGCCAGATGAAAGCCCTGCGCGACTGATGGGCAGTTAACAAGGAAGGACCATGTTACTGAAACTAGCTTGGCGCAACATCTGGCGGCAGAAAAAGCGGACTCTCCTGACGGCATCGGCGTTGGCGCTGGCATTGGCACTCTCATTATTTATGCGCAGCCTGCAAGAGGGTACCTATGCCAATAATATTGAAAATGCGGCGCGATTCTATACCGGGCTGATCCAGCTCCAGCATCCTGAGTTTGCCGAAAGTCACAGCATCGATGATTTGCTCGTCATGGATGAATCTTTTCTCCAGCCGGTATTGGCGAACGTGCATATTAACCGTGTCCTGCCGCGGATAGAGTCGTTTGCCCTGGCTGCCTCCGCGGATAAGTCTAAAGGGGTGATGGTGCTCGGGGTCGATACGGTCGCGGAGGATAGTTATTCCGGCATTTCAAACCGCCTGATCCGGGGAGCGTTTCTGGCACCTGACGATCAGCAAGTCCTGGTTGGCGAGGGGCTGGCCCGGTATTTTGGCTTGGATGTCGGTGACGAACTGATCCTCTATGGACAGGGGTATCGCGGGCAGACGGCCGCGGGTTTGTACCGGATAAAAGGTATCCTCGATTTTCCGGTTGCCCAACTGGATAACCAACTGGTGTACATGCCGATAGCACTCGCTCAAACTCTCTACAGCACCGGGGAACAAGTGACGGCCTGGGTGATGGATGTCAAGCCGCTTGCCCAGCTGCAACCGACGGTCGACCTGCTGGGCGAGGCGTACCGCAGCGAGGTAAATGTCCGGGATTGGCAGGATCTGGCGCCGGAAATGGCCCAGCAGATCCTGATGGATAAAGCCGGGGGGATTTTCATTATGTACCTGCTCTATGGCGTTGTGGGGTTTGGCCTGTTTGCGACCCTGTTGATGATGACGCTGGAGCGGCAACGTGAATTCGGGGTTATGCTGGCAACCGGGATGCTCAAGCGCAAGATAATTGCCTTATTAGGCTTGGAATCACTGATGATCGGCTGGTTGGGGATTGCCATGGGTATGGCAATTACGCTACCGGTGCTAATTTGGTTCTATTTCAACCCGATTGAGCTAACCGGTGAAACCGCGGAGCTGGTGCTGGAGATGGGCTGGGAGCCTATCTTGCCCATGTCGCTGGACCCGGTGTTGATGCTCAACCAAATGGTGATTGTATTGGGGCTGCTGGCCATTTGCCTGATTTATCCGATGTGGCGGATCCGTCGCCTCGATGTGGTCAGGGCGCTAAAAGGAGGCGGTCATGCGAACTGACATGCTGTTCAAGCTGGCGTGGCGTAATCTTTGGCGCAATAAACTTCGCACGGCGATCATGCTGGGTGCCATGGTGTTTGGCCTGATGGGGGTCGTTGCCATGATGGGGTTCCTGTCTGGTATGTACGGCAGCATGATCCACAACGCCATTGCTTGGCAAACCAGCCATATTCAAATTCACAACCGGCTCTATCTGGATGATCCCGACATCAAGCACACAATTGTTGAACTGGCCGATGTCGAGCAAGCCGTGGCGGCGCTACCCGGGCTCAAAGGGTGGTCAGCCCGGTTTGTTGCCGATGGTATGGTGGCGTCAGCGCGCAGTAACCGCGGTGTCCGTATCAATGGCGTGGATCTCGACGCGGAGTCAAAGGTTACGCCGCTGGTAGATAATATCACCCAGGGGCAATGGCTGAGCGAAGAAGGACGGAACCCGGTATTGGTGTCGGAAAAAACCGCCTCGCGCCTCAAGCTTCGAATTGGCTCCAAGGTCGTACTGACCTTCACGGATGCCAACGGCGATGTCAGCGGGGCCGCCTTTCGGGTGCGGGGGATGTTCAAGACACCCTCTACCAGTTTTGATGATGGCAATGTATTTGTTCGCCGGACTGACCTAACCGCGCTGGCTGGTATTGGGGGCGCCCATGAAATCGCCATTTTGCTCGATAGCGATGAGGCGGCCATGGTGCAGGCAGGGCGATTGGGTAAAGCGCTGGCGGCAACGGACGACAGTGCCGCGATGGCGAGGGGCAACCGGGTTCGAGACTGGCAGCAGGTCCAGCCTATGCTGGCTTCGATCATCAACCAGCAAGGGCTGAGCAATGCCATCATGCTGGGTATCTTCGTGGTGGCAATGGGCTTTGGTATCGTCAATGTCATGCTGATGTCGGTTTTCGAGCGTACCCGTGAGTTCGGGGTGCTGATGGCTGTTGGCATGCAGAAACACCGGGTGTTTTTGCTGATCATGCTAGAGACTACGTGGCTGGGGGTAACCGGAGCCGGTCTTGGCTTGCTTGCCAGTTTCTCCTTGATTGGCTTGCTGCAGTACACCGGGATACCGCTCGGGGCGATGGCCGAAGGACTGGGGGCGTTTGGGGTCGACACCTTGCTGTACCCGCATGTGTCCTTTGCCGAATACCAAATGATCTTTTTTACTGTCGTTGCGGCCAGCCTTCTCGCCGCACTTTATCCTGCTCGGCAAATCCTCAGGCAGCGCCCGGTTGATGCCATGGCTGAGATGCACTGATGAAAAAGCACTGATAGCGAGAAACGGATGACCATTACCATAAAGCAGTTATGCAAAACCTATAACCCTGACAGTGATTTTCCCGTACATGCGGTAAAAGATCTCGATCTTACGGTCGAACAAGGTGAGTTTGTTGCGATCATGGGGCCATCGGGCTCGGGCAAGACAACGTTGCTCAATATGATCGGGGGGATCGATAGTCCAAGCTCGGGGAGTGTGCATATCGATGGCTGCGATATCTGCCAGCTCGACGAAAAGGCATTGATTGCTTTTCGCCGCGACCATGTCGGCTTTATTTTCCAGGACTACAGCTTGCTGCCGGTTCTTACCGCGCTGGAAAATGTCGAGTTCGTGATGCAGTTGCAAGGGCACGATGATGCCACCTGCCGCCAGCGGGCCAGTGCACTGTTGGCGCAAGTGGGGTTGGCAAGCCAGCAGCACAAGCGACCGGCCAAGCTCTCGGGTGGGCAACAGCAGCGGGTCGCCGTCGCGAGGGCGCTGGCGCCTCGTCCCCGTTTTGTGATGGCCGATGAGCCGACCGCCAACCTCGATGCCCAGAGTACCGCCGAGCTGCTCGATATCATGCAGCAACTCAATGAAAAGGAAGGGACCACCTTTATCTTTTCCACCCACGACCCTCGGGTGATCACGCGGGCCAAGCGGGTGATTGTGTTTGAGGACGGCAAGCTGAAGGAGGATCGCCGCCAGTGAGCAGGTATCGAAATAGCGTCGGCAAACCGCGACTGTCAATGCCGGTTTGGCTTTTGCTGACAGCTGGGGGACTGTTATCCCCGCTGGCATGTGGCCAGATCCCGGGCTTGGAGCCGGAAAAAGATTGGGATCTCAACGGATACGTGAAGTACATGGCAACGGGCACATTGCCGGACAACGGCTCGAATGGCCTTGATCACCTGATCCATCAGCGCTTCAATTTTGAATATCGGTTTAATGGGCAGTGGCGGTTCAATGTCGGGATGCGCAATCGCCTGCTGTTTGGTGATGCCGCAGAAATCCCCGGTTACGGTGATCTGGTTGCGATCGATACCGGCTATATGGACTTGTCGAAAAATTGGCTGGACAAAAAAGGCGCCGTGGGGAATAGCCAGCTTGATCGCCTGTATGTCAATTGGCAGCGCGATGACTGGCAGGTGCGAGGCGGCCGTTTCCGGGTCAATTGGGCGATGGCCACGCTGTGGAACCCGAACGATATCTTCAATTCCTATTCCATCTATGATTTTGACTACGAAGAGCGTGCCGGAAGCGATGCGGTGATGGTCAGCCGTAAGCTCGGTTTTGCCAGTTCTTTCGATGTGGTTGTTAATCCCAACTCCGATAACAACCTGAACAGTTACGCCGGCCGGTATCTGTTCAATCACAATGGCTGGGACTATCAGGTATTGGCCGGAAAATCCCTGTGGGATCATGTTGTCGGGGCTGGCTTTGCCGGCGATCTCCAAGGGGCTGGTGTCAGGGGAGAATTGAGCTGGTTCGAGCCTGATCAGGATGAATGGCAGGGTGAGCCGCTCAAGCATTCTGCGGTAGCCACACTCGAAACCGATTACAGCTTTGGCGGCCAGCGCAACTGGATGGCGCGAGGGGCGGTGCTGTATATCTCGAACCCGCAGACCCCACGCAATGCCATCGCCTTTTTGAACCTGCCGCTAACCGCGAGGACCTTGAGCTTTACCCGCTGGACGGCCTATGCGGATGCCAGTTTGGATGTTACCCCCCTTAGCCGCCTGACTCTGTCAGCATCATACTATGATGATGGCTCGTATTTTGTCGGTGCCAGCAACAGTTATTCGCTGGCGGATGACTGGCAGTTGCTCGGGGTTATCCAGCGCTTCGACGGCAGCGGCAATAGCTTGTTTGGTGACACCGCCAGTACCTTGCTGTTTGCCCAGATTCGCTGGAATTTTTAAGTTAGTCCAAACTGGGTAATAGTGGGGTATTGCAAGCGATAAATGCTGATTATGCGTGCTTGTTGGTATCAATGACAGGGTAACGGGATAGCTGATGATAACACTCGAAGGGATTGACCATGTGGTGCTGAGAACCACCAAACTGCCTGACATGCTCCATTTTTATTGCCAGGTGCTTGGTGCAAAGCTGGAGCGCGAGCTGCCCAAGGAGATGGGGTTGGTACAACTGCGTGCCGGTAGTGCCTTGATTGATCTGGTAACCGTTGATAGCCAGCTTGGCCAGTTAGGCGGTAAGCCGCCTAGCCAAGATGGCCGCAACGTCGATCACTTTTGTTTGCAGATAGCGCCTGTTTCGGAACAAGCGCTGCTTGAGTACTTATCCCAACACAATATTTCCTGCGAGGGCTTCGCCGAGCGCTATGGCGCTGAAGGGTTCGGCCGCTCGATCTATATTCAAGATCCTGAAGGGAATGTGGTGGAGCTCAAGCTGAAGTGCTAATGAACGTTATTAGCTAGAGCGTTGACCGCAACTGATAAAGTGTTCGGTACGAGCGATGCTCGAGATCCTTGGACGTCAGCCCAAACTGCTTGGCCAGCTGTTCAAGCTCACCTTTATATTTTGCAAGAAGCGATTCATCATTGGTCATGATGGCAAATTCTGCAAAGTGGCCAATACCATCGAGGAAGTCCAGGGTAATGTGGTACGGACCGACAAAGTAAATGCTACGCACTTTCTTCATTAACAAGTAAGGCTCATAGCCCATGGTCGCCAGCATGCTTTTGGCGGCCTTTGCATCAGTGATATTGGTCGCTTCGCAGCGATCAGCCTCCGGCCCTTTGACGATCCAGAGCTTGATGTCCGATGGCTCCATTTCGCGGATAGCGACGGTCTTGTTTTGGCTTGCCAGTGAATGCTCGGGCGTGTCAAAGTACCAATCGGTCTCTATGTTGTCGACTAGCATAACTTCATGGTGGAGCGAACTGAGCACCTGTAAAAAATCAGATTTTGATTCCACACGGTACTTCAGCTCGACTTCATATTTTCCTTTGAAGTGTTCACTACTCATGTCTGTTTTCCGGGTGCTGGTTTTCAGTTTTGTTCATTTTCATGAATACGGCGGATCAGCTTGGCGGGGGTACCACCGTAAAGGCTGTCAGGTGGCACGTCTGAATTGACCACGGAGTTGGCGGCAATAACGGAGCGGGCACCGATGGTGACACCTTGGTTGATTACCACATTGCCGCCAATCCAGACATCATCTTCGACGGTAATGGGCTTGCAGGTGGTCGCCCATTGGCGGCGCTCGAGGTAGTTCAGCGGGTGGCTGGCGCAGTAGAGCTGGGTATTTGGGCCAATGAGTACATTGTTGCCAATGGTAATCTTGGCACCGTCCAGCATAGTGACATTCATATTGATGAAGGTTTTCTCACCGATATAAATGGTTTTACCGAATTCACAGTGGAAGGGAGAGCGGACGATGCTTGAATCGGGTATGTCACCCATCAGTTGGCTGAGGAGAACACTGCGCTGGGTGTCATCAATGGTTTGGTTTAACGCCATCAACACCTGTGCGGCGTTGTCACGAATGTGATTGATCCCTTGGTCGCTGCCGTCAAAGTCTTTGCCTGCGAGCATTTTCTCGAATTCGGTCATTGTCTTTCCAATCTGTCTCTATTTGGGCCGGTCAGGCAGCCCTGAGTATATTGTTGCAAGGACTATAGCGACCTCATGATATGATGAGAAGTGATTAAAATTCATTATTCAGCTGAATCAAAGGAATATCATGATCGATCTATCCCGCCTGCTAAAAAATGATATGAATCTGTTGATTTGCCTGTATGTGCTATTGCAAGAGCGCAGTGTCAGCCGGGCAGCAGACAAGCTGTATTTATCGCAGTCTGCAGTGAGCAAACAGCTGACAAAATTGCGCCAAGTGTTTGATGACCAGCTTTTCGAGCGCGAGTCGAAAGGCTTGTTGCCCACCCCAAAAGCACTCTCTTTGGAGGCTAAATTACAGCAGATCTTGCTGCAGGTCGACCAGCTCAGTGATCCCGACCGCTTCGAGCCGGAGAGCAGTACCCGTTCATTCAATATCGATCTGATTGAAACGGCGTACGCGACAATTTATCCCCGTTTTTTGCCAGCGGCGTTAGCCGAAGCGCCGAATATCACCATAAACAGCCGCGACTGGAATGCAAACAGCCTCCTGCGCCTGCAAAAACGGGAAGTGGACTTTGGGATCGGGATTTTCGAGTGGGACAGCCGGGCGAAGACCCATGTCCAGACTATTCCAGACACGCTCAGCTATGTTGAGCTAATGCGCGACTCATCCGCTTGTGTAATGCGCAGAGGACACCCTGCGCTGCAGGAGGAGTGGAGCCTGGAGACCTTTTTGAAATACCGCCATATCCAGGTGTTGACCGGGGGGATCACCAGCTGGTTATTGCATGAAGTGCTGGACTCCAAGCGCCTTAAGATAAACAACGCGGTAAATATGTCGGATATTGCCAGTGCGGTAAAGCTGTGTGAGAAGAGTGATTTGCTGACCTCTTACCCTTATGAGTGTGTGCGCGATTTTGTTGATAGCGCCGACATTGTGATCAAGCCGCTGCCGATTGAATTAGACCCCGGCGGTCAGTTCTTGTTGTGGAACAAGCAGTTCGACACGGATCCCAGCCATAGATGGCTCAGGGAGCTGATTATCAATCAGTTCAACGGCAGCGAGTGAAACCGGCGGTTATTTCTGGTGTAGCCCCATCTTGCACAGCTGCCTGAAGTCCTTGGGACTGACATCGGTATGGCGCTTGAAGAATTTGGTCATATTGGTGGCTTCGTTGAAACCGAGCCGGTTGGCCACATCGGAAATCGAATACTGGCTGAAGGCCAACAGGCGCTTGGCCTCAACCAGGACCCGTTCATCGACGAGCTCTTTGACACTGAGGCAGGCGTGATCCTTGGCAAGCTTGTCCAGCTGCTTGATGCTTTTGCCCAATGCCAGCGCGATTTCCCCTGCTGTCGGTCTTTGCTGGAAATGCTCGTCGATATATTTTTTCAGCCGGTAATAGTCGTTGTGGCCAATTCGCTGGATGGATTGCAATTGTTGCTGGTAGCTGGGTACCACGGCTTTGAGGATGATGGACCGGATCAGATTGCGAATGATCTCGTCTTTGAATTCAGAGGTCGATGCAAACTCATTGACCATGGCATTGAACAGTAGCCCGATATCGTCATCGACATGGTGGACGCAATTAATGTGGCCCATGGCGGTGAGCAAGAGATCGAAGTAGGGATCGGTATTGCCACTGGACAGAAAGCTGCAGTCGAACGAAAGCACGTAGCCATCGACTGCACGCTGTTTGGCAAAGGCATGGATCTGGTTCTTGCCCAGTATCAGCATAGATCCGGTACGCAGTCGATGCTGTTGGTGCTCGACGTAATGTACGCCTTGGCCCTCGGTGATATAGATCAATGCACTGAAGTTAAGCCGGTGTGGTCTGGAAACGGTCTCTAAACCCCTTAGGGTATAGAGATCTGAAATTCTGTTGATAAAGGGATTAATCAGGTTCACTTCTCTGTTCAGGCGCTCGAGAGGGATGCACTTGCTAGTCATATCTATCTTTACAAAAGGCGCTTGGCGTTCGGCCAAGCCCTTACACTCCATGGAAACTGCGGCGTAGCAGAGGTGTTTGCTGCTCGCTTTAGTATTTTTCTTGCGTCAAATCGTTAGCCATTTGCCGGAAGTCGACTTTTGGTACGCTGTTGAGCTCCGTGGTCTTGGCCGTCGGCTCGGTCTGGCGTGACACACTGTGCAATATCGAGCGCTGAGGTGCATCACTGCTCAGGGCCATGAAGCTGGCACCGATTTGCAGCATGATGACAACAGAAGCCAGGCAATAAAATACGAGGGAAATACGCTGCCTCATCGGTGGCCTCCAGTATGTTCATGGCGAGTAGGTACGTCTTCCGCTGCGATTTGTTTTGGTGCCGTTCGTTTGGCCAAGCCTTGTTTCCGCTTGCGAGGCTTGGCAGCCTGTTTGATCCACTGCTTATTGAAAACGACAAAGTCAGTTAAGGTATTGATCGGACACAAACTTTGGCACCAAGGACGGCGGACGATTAATGAGGTTAGGAGGATCATCACAGTTAGGATAAACAGGTACATACCGCCGATCATGCCAAAGGCGATGCCGAAGGGCTCGTAGACAAAGGCGGCAGGGTTGCGGAAATAAGCCCCCAGACAGAGGGTGGCCAGCAGCAGGAAGCGGGGAAACCAGATAAACAGTGAACGGCGTATCGGTGACGCTTTGGCTTTGCCGACCTTGGCCAGGCATTGCTGGACGGCACCGAATGGGCAGAGGCTCTGGCAATACACGTTCCGGTTGTAGTAGAGGATACAGCCAATGCTCAGCATCAGCAGAATAAATGGCGTGTAATTGGCGACACCACTGAGCCAGGTGCCGGAGACTAATCCAGCCATGGTGGAAGCCGAATAGAGTGACGCGGAGTGGAAGCCAAACAGCAGGGTTGAGCCAGCCAGCAGCACGGCATTCATTTTGCTCTTGTGCTCAGAGCGGGTGCGGTTAACCCAGACTGCCGCAACGAAAAATAGCAGGGCCGCAGCATCAAGCCATTTCAGGTAATGCCACGCGGGCTTGGCCTCGGTAAACTGGTAGCCAAATAGCCGCAGCCGGATCGGATCGGCCGCTTGGTTCAATGCCTGGGTATAGGCCTTCGAAGTCAGGGTGGCGCCGGATACCGCATCTACAGACAATGCGGTTTTGATATTCTGGGACAGTAATGATTCGGGCAGTTTCTGCTCGGCCACTTTGTCAAAATAAGAGGTTGTTTCTTTAGAGCCCAGCAAGGCAATGGTTTCTATCTCCCCTTGATGGGAAAAGACCGCGCCGATGGTTAACTCGCCGCCGTAGCCAACGCCGGTGCCGAAGCTGACCCACTTGCTCGTATCCTGGGTGGTTTCTGGCGCAGGGTTGTTCTCAACACTCGGTACGATTTGATAGAGCAGGGGAGCCACTTCGATAAGCTGTTCGCCGCTGGCGAGGATACTGTCGAAGAACTGGGTTTGGGAATGGTTGGTGCGCTGCCCGCCGAGGTACCATGCAAACGCCAAAGCCAAGATAGAGATAACACTCACAAATTTGTCGAAGCGGCTATTACGCCGAGGTTTGGTCTTTCTTTCCATATATCTCCAAAGCCATGAGGCATCGATCCGATGCCTCATGGCTTATTCCTATCATACTGTGATCAAAATAGGTTAGCGCTGTATTCAGAACTAGCGACTCAGTGCTTCGGCTTCAGGGCGATGAGTATTCTTAGCAGGACTGCCCCTGCGATAACGAGGCCGGTGCCGACAAACCCGAGGAAGTACCAACCGGCAAGGCCCTCGTTTTCACCCAACAGGGTAAATGCCCCGGCAATGGTGAGAATGATCGAGGCCCACCAGGTACCGGCCAGTGTCCATTTCCACCAGTTCATCCCCAGTTTAAATTGCTTGGCCCATTGGTTGGCGCCGGCAAAGACCAGTACCTGCAAAGCGCCGAATGCCATCCAGAACAACGGATCCAGTATTGTTGATTGTGGAAACATCAGAAGCCCTCCCAGTTGCCGTCATAGTCCCAGGTCTTCTTGACCTGGAGGTATTCCTCGCTGCGTAGCCACTCCGGTGGCTGGTGGTAGCCTGCAAATCGCCCGCCGTTCCAGTCGCCGTGGTAGGCTTCTGCCTCTGGGTAATAGAAGAAGTTATGCTGCATCGCCAACAAGGTTTTGCGGGTCAAGCCGGTTGGATCTCGCGGGTCGGTCTCCTTGACCAGCGCATGGATCCAGTTGTTCTTGCGGGTATATGGGCATACCGCGATACAGACCCTGCATCCCATGGCGGTCTCCGTTGGACCCTGGCGCCACATGGTCCAGCAACTGTCCTGGTTGAAGTCGAACTTGCGATAGCCTCGCACGACGGCATCGGGTTTATCAGCTTTGCTGATCGAGCCGCTCGGGCAGGAATCTGCGCAGATTTTGCACTCTTCGCAGAAGTGTTTCACTTTGGTATCGATCGGCTTGTCAGGCTCCAGATCCAAATCAGTGATCACGGCGGCAAGGCGGATATTCGGACCCAGCTCCGGGGTCAGCAGGATACCGTTGCGGGCGGCTTCGCCCATACCGGCCTGAATTGCCAGTGGCGGCACGACGATCTCATAGTCCGAACCCGGCCACTGCGGCCGGGCCGCGTAACCCAGTTCACCTAGGAAGGCTGCCATCAGCCCCGAAGCATTCTTGGCGCGGAAATAGCCGTCATAGGAGGTAGAGTAGCCGATAGAAGCATACATCGGGTCCCAGTTCATTGGGGTACCGAAGATAATGACATTCTTCCAGTGTTTCGGAATGCTCTCGTCCCAGTCGGGCATACCGCGCATGGTGTTTTTGAATACGAAGCTCGGGTCCAGCTTGGTGATGCCGACAATGCTCATGCCGAACTTGAACGCCATTTTCTTGATCAGCTCTGAGGCGTGTTTAGGCGATTTAAAGGCTTGAGGCTCACGCTTTACCCACTGGAAATCGACCTCATCGGGGTGGCCTTTGGGCTTAGGAGGGAAGTTGCTGCTATTGCCCTTCAAGTAAGCCGCAGAATAGGCCCAAGCGAGGGCAAAGCGGTCACGGTGTCGTTCGATGTTCTGGTCGTGCTTGGCCTTTTCTTCAAATGACTGGTACATATCGTCCCAGCGTTCTGGGTGGCGGGAGTAGTACTCACGCACCTGCTCATTGGGGATATCACGCCAATCCTTAGTGGGTACCCAGCCGTTGCCCATCTCTTTGCCCAGCGCACGGGTGCGGTGGAACAGGAAGTCGCTCCATTCAGGACGGACGGGCTCGCTGACCACTTCCATTGTCGGGGCGACATCGACCCGGAAAGGCTCGCGGTTGAAATACATATCTTTGCCCGCTTCGGTGCGACCCCAGCCGACGTTGGCATCTGGGTCACGGCCTAGTACAAAACCTGCACCGGCGGCGGCACCCACGGTGGCAGTGGCTGCCGCAACACCACCAAGTTTAAGGAAGTCGCGTCGCGATGTACTGGCAACGCCTTGTTCGGTTTTTTCTCTCACGTTTGCTCCCTGTGTATTAGTTTAATTCGACGATATCGAGGCTCAGTTTCTTGTTGATGGTATTGATGAGCGCTCGGTGAGTAACTTTGTAATGGCCGGATAGCTTGTTGAGTTCGACCATAATGTGCTGGGCCTCGGCCCATTGCCCGTTATGGAAATAGCAAAGGAAAAGTTGCTCGAGGCTCCATTCTTCATGCGGTTCGAGGGTCAGTAGCTGCTTGAGATCAGGCTCGAGCTGGTCAAAAAGCTTGAGCTCGGCTTTGATGCGGGCACGGATGTTGAGTACATCGAAATTGCTTGGGTGTACGCTTAGGTATTGGTCCAACGCTTCAAGCGCTTCTTCCAGTCGGCCTTGCTGGTGGGCACAGATGCCAGCCAATCGCACCAGCTCGATCGATGAAACCTGATTTTCGAAGGCGCGGGTGATCCATTTATCAGCCTGAACGTTCTCCCCCAGCGCCAGGTAACTGCTGGTGGCGGTGATGTAGGTAGAAACCAGCGAATGATCTTTGCTGTAGGCCTGTTCGGCATATTGTGCTGCCAACGCGAAGTTGCCTTCTTGGTAATAAAGGCCAGCAAGATTCTGGTAGCCGCCGATAAAGTCAGGGTCGGTGGTGATACTGCGCTTGAAGCTCTCTTCGGCCAACTCACTTTGACCCAGATACAGATGGCTAAAGCCGAGGTGGCAGTGCAGCAGGGGATTGTGGGTATTGAGGGCTATCGACTCTTCGAACATCGATTTTGCCATTTCGTAATCGCCCAACTGCTGGTAGACCAACCCGCAGCAGGTTTTGAATTCTTCTTCGCTGAGCAGGGGCCTATGGTTATTGATGGTTACCATGGCAAGCTGGCACATCTGGGCGGCCATCAGGGTTTCGAACAGGAATTTCAGCTGGGCTGGGCTAAGCCTGTGTGTAGCCACGATGTCACTCATGATTAACGTAAAGGCTTCATGTTCTAACCAGTCGGCATGGCTATGTCCTTGGGTGTCTTCGTTCTCCCAGTTTGTTTGCTGTTGTTGCTTGGGAAACTGTACTTGTAAAAACAGCAGACGCTCGTTGAGCGGTGCGAGTACGTCGGCAGGATCAGGGAACTGCGTGATCTGTTTCTTGATATATTGGTAAAGCTCAATCCACTTACTGCTAATCATTCGGGTGTCCTTGGAGAAAGATCAGCTCAAGTATTGTGGATGCGGCAAATGGTCAAAAGGTACAAATCCCCCCGTTTCGGGTAGAAAAATGCCCTTTGCTGACAATGTTGATTTTAATCAATAGATGTGTTCGGAATGAAAGGGCTAAAAGCAATATAGCCCTTTGTATTTATTGAGTTTGTTTTGTAAGGCTAATGGTCGCTGTGGGTTGATAGCAGGCCGTTGTCACTACCAAAACCGTTATGGATGTAGTCATCTGCACCGGGGTCATTTTCCCACGTCGAACCATTGATCAGGTAGCGGAATTGATATTGGCCACCTTTGGGCAAGCGAAGTTTCAGGCTAAAGATTTTCTTTTTGTTCAGTTTCATCGGGGTGGCTTGCCACTGGGTAAAGTCACCCGATACCGCAACGGTTTCGGTCATGCTATCTGCTTGTGGCCACTCGAAAGTGACTTCGACTTCATCTTTGGTTTTAAAAAAGCGCTTTTTAATCATGTTCACTCCTTGGAATAAAGCGTAATGATGTAAGCAAGCAACTTAAATGCCAATAATCAATGGGTTATACAGTGGTAGTGAAAGGTGGTATAGGGCTGGAAATTGTTGCCAATGCCCCATAAAGGGGCAATGGATGCACCATGACTAAGCTAAGCTTACGGCCTGCGAGTCTGCAAGTTTGGAATAACGGGTAACTCGTCATGAAAAGCGCCTTTTGCTGCCATAAAACCAAATGTATATGGAGCAACCTGTAGCCCTTGGCGGGCACGGTGGTCTTGGCTTTCGCGTAGCAGGTTAAATAACCAATCATCTAGCTTATGGACAACTTTTTGAAACTCGTCTTTGGTGAGATCGGCTTTCAGTGTAATGAGGAAAGCATCCTCATCGTCGGCCGAAATACCGATGACTCGCTCTTGAAGCCGGGTTAATACTTGATGGGTAAAAAACTCGGGAAATTTAGAGCCTTTTTCGAATGAGGTATGGGTCGGGACACACAGCTTTACTTCATGAGCTAGCCCTAGGGTGATTAGCCCTACTTTTTCCAGCTGCCTTAGATAGAGGTGAACGGAAGCGTTATTGAGGTGATATTTAGCTGTAATCTCAGCAACGCTTTGGTGCTCGGTCAGTTTTGTCCAGAACGTAAATAGGGCAGGGTTATCCCAAAATGCCTGATCTTGCTCAGAGGTGAAAAGGGGGATTTTAAACAGGTTTTTCTCGGCCTCTACTAGCAGGTTTGAAAGCGGTACATCAATGAGCTGGCAGATAGCAATGAGTCTCTGCATGGAAAGAGGCTGCTGGTTGTTCAGCAGGCGCTTGATGCTCACATCAGAAATACCTAATTGGGTCGAAAGTGCTCTGTAGTTAATGCCGTGCTTTTTGAGCTCCCTTTTGATTATCCGGCATACCTCGAAGGACAGTTGTTCTTCCATATTGTTTACTTTTCTTTTTCCATGTTGTCGGGCACGTGAGGTGATACATGAATGGTCATTATACGATGCTTTTTTGTTCATTGTTGTTCTGGAGGGTCAATATGAGACTCTTTGAAAAACAAAGGACAGGGAGGAGCAAGATGACACGGGAAGTATTGGTATGGCGTTATGCCATTCAACAATTTATACACTGGACGATTGTCGGTATTACTATTCCGGTGTTGATACTGCTTTTTCAGGCCAGAGGGTTTAACTTACAGGATATTGGTCTGGTGATGGCCGTTTGGGTGGGCAGTACTGCGGTACTGGAAGTGCCCCTTGGTGGTGTTGCGGATAGGTATGGCCGTAAAGCCACCTACCTTGGTTCGTTGATCGTCAATATACTGGGTTGTTTTGCTCTGTTGTATGTCACCGAACTAGTAGAGATGTTGTTCTCAGCCTTTATGCTAGGGGCGTCTCGGGCCATTTACTCTGGCACGCTTGATGCTTGGTTCTATGATGCCTTTCAACAATGTCGCCAGCAATGCCGTCAGCGCAAGCTGACGTTTCATACTGCACAGTCCTATGTGAATATGTCTGTCACCATTGGTTTAGCTTTGGGCTCGCTGCTTGGCGGCTGGCTGCCGGACTATGTGGTGAGTACTGGTGCACAGTGGGCCAGCATTTATGATCTTAATCTTGTGGTAGTGATTGTCGCAAATACCTTTTTGATTGCTGTCACGGCAGTGCTGATCCGCGATAATAAAGAGCAAAACAAAGCTGTTGATGTGAAAGCCACTAACCTAAGTGTTTCGGTCCAGGTTTTAAGTGAGGCGTTTACGCATGATGTTATCAAGAGGCTGATGCAGACAACTATCGTTTATGGTGCAGTGCTAAGTGCCGTAGAGACATTTTGGCAGCCTTATCTGATGGCGATAATACAAACGACCACCAGCGGTCCGAATGAGAGTAGCATCACGCTGTTTGGCATTTTAGCAGGGCTGTACTTTTTGATGTCTGCTTTATCTTCCTTATTCTCTATCCGTTTGTTGGCTTTTTGTAATGGCTCACATAAAACGTTGATGCTTGCAACTCGGATCTTAGCCGGTCTTGTTTTGATAGCCATGGCAAATAGTGATGAAACTCTTTCTTTTACTTTGTCTTATCTGGCTTTTTTCTTCTTTTTTACTCTGGGCAATAGTTCTCAAAGCGTGCTGACCCATGAAAATACCCAGCCGCAGCATCGGTCTACCATGTTGTCGGTGAGCTCCTTGGTAGTGACTTGCGGGGCGGTGGTTGCTTCATTGTTGTTTGGCTTTATCTCTGAGCATTATGGCATTTCACTGAGCTGGCTGATTTGCGGAGGGGCACTGGTAGTATCTTCAGCGTGGTTCGTCCTGATCCCTGATAATCACAGTGCTGTTGCCCAGCAGTAGAAAGATACCAGCGCCACAACAAAAGAGGGAGAACGTATGTTCCCCCTCTAAATTCACTGAGATAAGTGCCAAATTCAATTAGGCGATATTGTGGCTTTGCCCACCGGCGTCTTTGAACCAGTTGTAGAGGTGGGTTTGCAGCTCGCTGAGCTGCTCCGGGCCGATAATGGCCAGGCCAAGGTCCTGGGCGCGCACCACATCGTGATGACGAAGAGGTCGAAAGCTCACCAGCATGGCACGGGCCTGCAGGCCGCCAAGCAGGTCTCGCAGCGATTCTAGCTTGTACAAGGTGTCGTCACCGTCGTCACGCATCCCCTTGGTTTTACATTCGATAATATGGAGCTTGTTGTTTACCACTGTGGCAACATCAAGCTCATTACGAACCTCGCGATCTCCAATCTGGCGGTAGACCTGAACACCCAGCGAGTGGTCTTGGATGGTTGGCAGATCATTCTGGATAGCCCGTACTGTGCTGTGGACCAGATTCTCTAGCCATTCGCCATTGGCGAAGCGGCGTGCTTCCTCATGCTTGAAGGTTAGGGTGCCAGCCTGGTAGGTCGCGAGGCCGGTTTCTTCCAGATCCTTGATCAGCATCCCCAGTTCTTTGTAGCCTTGCTGCTTCTCGCTCAGCTCAACATCGAGCTTTTGCTCTTTGCGGCAAGTGGTGGCCAGGTAGTTGAGGGTGGCAAGGCCGGGGCCAAGCTCAAGGGCTGAACTTGCCCAGCGTTGCCCCAGCTCCCAAAGTTGCTCGTTGAGCTCTTCGGGTACTAGGCTTTCTGGGAGTTCACAACGGGCACCGAAGATAGTGAGGTAATCAGTAAGTTGAATGCGATCTTCGACTTGTTGTTGTTCACGATCCGCTGGGTATAGCCAGCACATTTCATCGCTGAATGGCTCAATCACATAGATAGGCCAATGGTAAGTGCGGAAAACTTCATAAGCGGATAATAGGCGGTGACGCAGGCCACAACTGGCGTTGAACCAGACATCGGTTTGGGCGGCTTTGAGTTTTTCTGCCAGCTCAATAATGCGAGCGCGAATACTGGTGATATTGATGGAGTCCGGGATAATGAAAAACTCGGCGTCGATATTGCGGGGAAGCAATATTGACGCAAGGCGGTTGTATTGCTCTTGCTGTGCCTCGGTCCCGATAAAAATCATTTTATCGGCCGGGACGCCGTGGTCGAGAAGTGGGGTGATCAGTCTCACGGGGTCCTGATCGATAATGCCAACATGTGTAATCATAATTATCCTTAAGCGTTATCTATGACTGTGCCGGCTCATCGATAATGGGGTACAAAGGGTGGTCCGGGCTTACTAGTCAGTAACGCTTTATATTTGTCATTCTTTATATATGCGGACAGTGTTCATTAAAATCAAGTCACACTGTTGCGTATGCTCATGTTATTTGTGCTTGTTGCTTTCTTTTGTGACCGCTTATCCACTAACTTAATTCAATCAATTCAAAGAAATGTCTGAACCATGTCAGTGTTTGTCAGAAAAAATGAAGTTTTGTTCCGCTTGGCGAACAATATTTGGCAGAAAGTTGTGTAGCTGGCAGCAGCCTGCTGATTTGTTGCAGGAAAAGGATTGAAATTATCGCGGTGTCAGTGACAATAGGGGGTAACTAGGCTGTTGCCCTATTGACCAGAATGATTATGACCCAGAAACTTACAATCCTAGACATTGCCAAGCTGGCAGGTGTTGGCAAATCCACCGTTTCCCGAGTACTGACCAATGATCCTAAAGTAAAGCCAGCGACCAGAGAGAAAGTCGAGCAGGTGATCCGTGAGTCCGGTTACGTGCCGTCTAAGTCAGCCCAGGCGATGCGCGGAGGGAGTGCCAAGGTGGTTGGGATCATTCTCTCTCGCCTGGATTCTCCCTCCGAAAACAAGGCGGTCAGCGGTATTTTGGATGTTATCTACAAAGCCGGCTATGACGCGGTGATCATGGAAAGCCAGTTCAGTGCTGAAAAGACCAATGAGCACTTAGCGGTATTGCAAAAGCGCAATGTTGATGGGGTGATTGTATTCGGTTTCTCGGGCTGTGATCTGAGCCGTATTGAACTGCTTGGCCATAAAGCGGTGGTTATCGCCACCGATACCGATACTATTTCTTCTGTCGATTATGACCACCAGGGCTTGATAGCACTTGCCATGGACAAGCTGGTCTCATGTGGCAAGCAAAGCATTAGCTATATCGGGGTGGATGAATCCGATCGAACTACAGGTCTGCTGCGCCTTAATGCCTACCTTGAGAGCTGTCGTAAGCTGGGGATTGAACCGTGTTACCGGACCGGCCAGTTGAGCTATGACAGCGCTTACCATATTACCGATCAGGTGCTCAGCGAGGGCACTGAAGCGATTGTCTGTGCCAGTGATACCTTGGCAATGGGGGTCGCCAAACGCCTTCAGGAACTGGACCGAACTGATATTCAGGTCTCTGGGGTAGGGGCCACGGATCTGCTGTCGTTTCTGTTTCCTAATACCTTCAGTATTGATCCGGGCTACTTTGAGGCCGGCAAAGCCTCGGCCCAATTGCTGATAAAGCAGCTGTCGGGCCAGCAAGAAATTACTCACCTCATTCAGCAAGCGTCATACTAAGCGGGAGCTTGCTAGGCGATACCGCAGGATCTAAATCATAGGTTTGCTATTAATCTATACATGTAGGTTGTGAACTGATTCACGAAATGGGAATGTTCCCATTTTCATCGGTCAGCGGATCTGACAATATTTGCGATATCAAGTGGGAACATTCCCATTCATTTGAAAGTGAACAAAGACAGACAACCCAACACATTCCTATTTTTATAACGATGGACAATCGGCATGAGTAAGATTAACCAACAGCAGATAGAGCGTTTGGTCGAGTTAATCGGCGGTAAGGACAACATTGCAAGCGTCAGCCACTGCCTGACCCGTTTACGTTTTGTACTGGCTGACACAGACAAGGCGCAAACTAAGGAAATTGAAAAACTGAGCATGGTAAAAGGTTGTTTTACCAATGCTGGCCAGTTTCAGGTAGTGATCGGGACTGAAGTTGATCAAGTGTATAAAGCGCTGAATGAATATACCGGTCAATCGGGGGCCAGCAAGGACGAAGCCAAAGTCGCTGCCCGTCAGAATATGAGTTTGCTGGAGCGTGGGATCTCCCATCTTGCTGAAATCTTTGTCCCATTGCTTCCAGCGATTATCACCGGTGGTTTGATCCTCGGTTTCCGCAATGTCATCGGCGACATCAAGATGTTCGATGGCCAAACCCTGACAGAAATCAGCCAGTTTTGGGCGACGGTTCACTCTTTCCTATGGCTGATTGGCGAAGCGATCTTCTTCTTCCTGCCGGTTGGTGTGTGCTGGTCAACCGTGAAAAAACTGGGCGGTACGCCAATTCTGGGGATCGTGCTGGGTGTCACATTGGTATCCCCACAGTTGATGAATGCCTACCTGATAGGCCAGCAATTGCCGGAAGTGTGGGACTTCGGCCTGTTCACCATTGAAAAGGTCGGTTATCAGGCGCAGGTCATTCCAGCAATGTTAGCGGGTATTGCCTTGGCTCTGATTGAAACCAACTTGAAAAAAGTGATTCCTGCGTACCTTTACCTGGTGATTGTCCCGTTTGTTTCAATCATTACGGCGGTTATTTTGGCCCACGCATTCATCGGTCCATTCGGCCGTATGCTTGGCGACGGTGTGGGGTATGCGGCTCAAGCTGCAATGACCGGTGACTTTGCCATTTTCGGGGCGATGATCTTCGGCTTCCTGTATGCCCCGCTGGTTATTACCGGTATCCACCACACCACGAACGCCGTGGACTTGCAGCTGATGCAATCTATGGGGGGGACACCGATCTGGCCATTGATTGCCCTATCTAACATTGCTCAGGCTTCTGCGGTTGTTGGCATCATCATTATCAGCAAGAAAACCAATGAGCGTGAAATTTCGGTACCGGCTGCCATCTCTGCGTACTTGGGGGTCACCGAGCCTGCCATGTACGGTATTAACCTTAAGTACAAGTTCCCGATGCTGAGCGCAATGATTGGTTCGGCGATTGCCGCGGCTATTTGTGGTAGCGCAGGTGTGATGGCGAACGGTATCGGTGTCGGTGGCCTACCGGGCATCCTATCTATTCAGCCGCAGTACTGGCTAGTGTATTTCATCGCTATGGTGGTTGCCGTTGTGGTACCGATGGCACTGACCTTGTTCATGTACAAGCGTGCTGAAGCAAAAGGCGAGTTGAGTGAAGCAACGGCCTAGTGGCAATCGCCTCCCTGAGTAATTTTGTAGCTGGTCGGAACGGTTTAAATGGCCAGCTACCTTTTTCTGATTTGTTAAGTGTGCAGGTTATTATGTTGAAAGAGCAACTTGAATGGTGGCGTACCGCTACGATTTACCAGATTTATCCAAAAAGCTTCTGTGACAGTGGCAGCAAGGGAACCGGTGATATTCAAGGGATCATTGCTAAGCTAGACTACCTCAAAACATTGGGTGTCGATGCGCTTTGGCTGACGCCGGTGTATAGCTCGCCAATGATTGATAACGGCTACGATATTTCCGACTACTACAATATCAACCCAGAGTTCGGCACCATGGCCGATTTTGACCAATTGCTGGCGCAGGCGCATCAGCGCGGCATCAGGATTGTTATGGATATTGTCGTTAACCACACTTCAACCGAGCATGCCTGGTTCCAGTCGGCGCTGGGTGACAGGAACAGCCCATACCGTGATTATTATATTTGGAAAGATCCGGTTGACGGCGCTGAGCCGACCAACTGGCAGTCGAAATTCGGTGGCAATGCCTGGGCACTGGACGAGGCCACCGGCCAATATTATTTACACTTGTTTGCCAAAGAACAGGCTGATCTGAACTGGGAAAACCCGAAGGTTCGTGAAGAGGTCAAAGAGGTGATCAACTTCTGGGCCGAGAAAGGGGTCGATGGCTTCCGCCTGGATGTGATCAACTTGATTTCCAAGCAGCAAGACTTCCCGAACGACGACATTGGCGATGGTCGCCGTTTTTATACCGATGGCCCTCGTGTTCATGAATACCTGCAGGAAATCAGTGAAGCGGTGTTCCAGCAGTATGGCTCAGTGACCGTTGGCGAGATGTCTTCGACAACGCTTGAGCACTGCCTGCAATATTCATCGCTCGATGGCAAAGAGCTGTCGATGGTGTTTAACTTCCACCACTTGAAAGTTGATTACCCCAATGGCGAGAAGTGGACCAAGGCACCGTTTGATTTCCATCAGCTTAAATCTATTTTCAACCACTGGCAGCTTGGTTTGAATGGCAAAGGATGGGGCGCACTGTTCTGGTGTAACCATGACCAACCTCGGGTGGTTAGCCGTTTGGGTGACGATGTTAACTACCGAATTGAATCGGCCAAGATGCTGGGGGCGTCAGTGCATATGATGCAGGGCACCCCGTATATCTTCCAAGGTGAAGAAATCGGTATGACCAATCCGGGGTATACCTCGATTGACCAGTACCGCGATGTGGAAAGCACCAACATGTACGACATCATGGTGAATCAGCAAGGGGTGAGTCACGATGAGATGATGGCGATTCTGGCGCAAAAATCCCGCGATAATTCCCGTACCCCGATGCAGTGGGACGATAGCGACTATGCCGGTTTCTCCAAGGCACAACCTTGGCTGCAAGTGGCAGAGAACTATAAGCAGATCAATGCCAAAGCCGCGGTTGCAGATCAGAACTCTGTGTTCCATTTCTACCGCCAGCTTATCCAGTTGCGTAAAGAGGTTGCCGTTATTACCGACGGAGACTACACCGACCTGATGCCGGAGCACGATCGTATCTTCTGCTACAAACGCGAGTCAGCCAGCCAGATTTTGTTGTGTGTGAACAACTACTATGGTGACGAGGTCGAATGCCATCTACCTGAAGGGTTGGCTGTCGTCAGTGGTGAATGCTTGCTGTCGAACTACGCCGAATCGATGAAGGCGGCTCAGCAAAACAGTTTCACTCTGAAGCCGTATGAAACTCGGATTATCTTGATTGCCAAGTAGGCAGGGCTTAAAAGTTATGAGTAATAAGGGCATCTCTCGAGATGCCCTTATTTATTGTAACGAGGTGGTAGGGCACAGAGCCTTAAACCGCCGGTACCTGTGAGGCCAATAGCCAGATCGCCAAGACGAAAAAGATAAGCCCCATGAACTTGTGCTGGTTGGTACGGAATTTTTCGTTCTTCAGCAGTGGCTGGCCCAGGCTGCCGATCATGGTGACCAAGAACAGGTTGAATAACAGACCCAGTACATTCAATAGCAGACCTAGCACTAGCATTTGTTCACCGGAAGTCGCCGTAACCTGAGTGGATACAAACTGCGGCAGGAACAGAACAAAGAAAATTAGCGCTTTAGGGTTAAGCAAATTACTGATCACCGCTCGGCGGTACAAGGTTTTGGCTACACTGCTGCTTTGCTCAAGGCTTGGCGCATCAGAAGGTTGGGTACGCATACAGTCCCAGCCCATTTTTAGCAGGTAGGCACCGCCAAGTAAACGAAGCACCTGCAGGGCGATTGGGTTCATGGCAATCAATGCCGAGACGCCCATGGCTGCCAGCAGGGTAAGGATCAATCCTGAGGTGGCATTGCCCAGGCTGGCAAAGACCCCCACCTTTTTACCGTAGCTCAGGCTGGAGCTGGCGATGAGCAGCATGTCAGGGCCAGGGATGAGCAGCAGGGCGATAACGGCAGTCAAGTAAACAGGTAAAATGGCTAGATCAATCATGGTAATTCGGTGTTGGATTTACAAGGTGCTGGATTCTAGTTCTTTTTGTGGTTGATTTAAACGTATTGATGGTATTTTTTGGTTTGTCTGTTTGTTTTGTTGGTGTTTTGTTGTTTGATTGTTCTGCTTGGTGCGTTTTTGAGGCACTTAGTTGCGTGAATTGATTTAATTGTCCAACTAAGTAAAAGCGGTAGTCTGGATGAAGGGAAATATGAGATAAACAGAAAAACGAAGGGCACTCCTTTTGCTCGGCCTCTGTTAATTCAATCTAGGGTGTTGCTGTGACCACCATTACCATCAAGCAAAGCCAGTTACCGTCTTCCATGTTGCTATTGGCGAAAGCAATACTGAAAAAGGGAAGAGATCCTTTGCCATCGATAACTGTGGCTATCGATGGCTTTACGTTCGAAAGCGAGAGCGTCAACCGTTACAACACATGCTGTGGCTTGCCTCAGGGTCGGTTACCGCTCCCTTACTTGTTTGTGGCCACCCAACCCGCCCAGTTACTGTTGCTGACCCATCCATCCGTTTCTTTGACACTGCTGGGCATGATCCATACCCATGTTAGTTTTCATCAACAAGCCCCACTGCAAATCGGCAAGGCCTATGACTTCTCGCTTGGTGTTATCGAATGCAATCAAACCGAAAAGGGCATGGAATTTGAGTTGGAAGGGCGTTTTGCGCTCGATGGCGTGTATCAGGCTGGCTATCGCAGCCGTTGCCTGTTGCGAGGTAAGACGCCAGTTAACCGTAAAGACCAAAATGAGTCAACGTCAGAGATTGAAGAACAATGCCCTGCTTGGACCAAGCTGAAGACGTTGACTCTAACGCCCCAGATAGCGAGAGGCTATGCGGCCGTTTCGGGGGATTACAATCCTATTCATCTTCATTGGTTGACCGCCAAGCCATTTGGCTTCAATGCACCGATCATTCACGGCATGTATTCTGTCGCACGGATGTTTGCTGCTATTGAGTCTCCAATTAGCCAAGCTGAGTTTACCTTCCGTCGCCCGGCGTTTTTGCCTTCAACGGCAGACTTGGAGTTTTGCGAAAGTGAGGCGAGGGAAGGGGAGCTGAGGCTGGTCAATAGCGAAGGCAAGCCTCTGGTAGAGGCACATTACCGTTAAGACCGTGAATTAGCCTAGTCGCTTGGCATTTATAACCTGGCATTTATAAATAGTTACGTTTCTGAGTGAGTTAGCCGACAATGCCAAGCCGATTTTTCGCTATTATATCGTCCTAACAATCAATAAACCCAAGTGCCAAACTTTGGGTATCAAAGGAAAGTAGAATGGATATTCAGCGAATTAACCCGACCAAGCGATGGTCTGATGTGACTGTCTTCAATGGTATCGCACATTTCGTCGAAGTGGCCGAGCAGGACACCAGCGCCGACATGACTGGTCAGGTCAACCAGATTTTTGCCCAGGCCGAAGCAATGCTGGCCAGTGTTGGCAGCGATAAATCCCGCTTGTTGTCAGTCACTATTTACGTTACCGATTTTGCCAACTTCGATGCGCTCAATGTCGCATGGGAAGCTTGGCTGCCGCAAGGCTGCGCCCCGAGCCGCGCCTGTGTCAAAGTTGAACTTGCCGACCCGAGCCTGTTGGTTGAAATGGCGTTTGTGGCAGCAGCAGGGTAATTTTACCCGTTGTTACTAAAACAAATTTATCATTTTGTTATGCAATGAGCCATGATGGTGTTGTACGGTAATTTTGCTGGATAACATCATGTTGAATTTCAATATGGAGGACGCAAGCCAAGTGTGTGTTGGCGCATTTGCCCTTGCTGTCCCGATTTCCTTTTCCGAAGAAGCTTGGCGGCTAGGGGAAACCCTTCCGCTCCCTAACTTGGTTATGCTGTTTTGCCTTGCGGTGTTTTTCCTGGGTGTCTTCACCTATGAAAGTGTATTTCAGAAAAACATACGCCACAGGCTTGCCGGCTTCGTCTTTCGTATTGTCATTGCTTACCTGATTACGGCGGTGGTTGTGTCCCTTATCCTAGTGGCGCTGGATAAATTACCTTTGCTCTCCGATCCGCTGACTTCGTTCAAGCGGATTATTGTTATCGCTATGCCAGCTTCGATGGGGGCTATCGTCGTCGATAGCTTTGACAAAGAATAGGCTTGATAATGAATAGCGAGTCCGTACTCCCTCAGCAAAAAACGCCATCACAACCACTGGCGGTTTGTGATGGCGTTATTGAGGGGTAACTCTCAATCGCGGTTACGCGGCTTTTTCATTTTTTGACTGGGCTGTTTGGCGGGTCCGCGCCGCCAGCTTGTTGGCGAGTGAGTTAAGCTCAGGCAGCATGCGCTGGATCAGGTGCAATTGCTGCAGCACCATACGGGCCGATGTCGAATCCTCATCGCGCCACAGCGATAGGCGCTGTTCCAGCTCGCTGTCGGACTCCGGTGCCTGAGCACACTGATTACCGGCAAGTTGCGCTGCCAAACAATCCAAGTGCTGGTGGATCTGCCTGTGGGCCTGCGAGACCAAATGATGCGTACTTTCATCTTCCAGCTGGGTGCGGTGGGCACCAAGGGCTGATATATAGCTCAGCATGGCATGGTTGAGCGTCAGGAATCGGAAGCTTTCATCGGTGGCCATCCGGTAGCGCCCGGGCTCCAGCAGCATGTTGCTGATCGCGGTGCTGAGCTGGGCATCGGTATTGTGGGCATCACGGCGGGCAATTCGGTAGTTCAGGCTGTCTTTTTTCCCGATACGGTACTGGCCAATGATTTGTGCCAGATAATCACGGTTTGTCTCTACGGCTGCCGCCATGACCTTGTGCAAGCGACGGGCTTGCCAGTCCGGTAAGATAAAGCTGACCGCCATTACTGCCAGCAAGCAGCCGAGCAGGGTATCGCCGAGGCGAGGCAGGATCACCGCAAAGCCTTCACCGAGCTGGTTGAAACAGAACAGTACCAGCAGGGTGATGAACATGGTGGCCACTCCATAGTTGGCAGTACGGAAGGCAAAGAACATCACCCCGGTAAAGACCATCAGTACCAGTTGCCCTTCTTGGCCCGGAAACAGGAACAGTAACGGCATGCCGATCAGCAAACCGGCGATGGTGCCTATCACCCGCTGCTTGAGGCGCTGGCGGGTTGCACTGTAGTTCGGCTGGCAGACAAACAGGGTAGTAAGCAAAATCCAGTACCCCCGCTCCAGGTCGAGGCCAAGAATGATGCCGTAACCTACGGTGAGGGCGATGGCCATTCGCAATGCATGGCGGAACAGCATCGAACTAGGATCAAGCTGAGCACGGATCCGCTGCCAGCGCTCTTTCATGCTGCGCGCTTCAGTGTCCGATAACTCGTTATCACGGGCGCTGTCCGTGGTCGAAACATCCGGGTTACTGACGTTCGACAACTGGCGTTCAACCGTCGCAAGGTTGTTGAACAGATATTCGAGCTGGTTGATATACACGCGCCGTTTGGGATCGTTCTGGCTTTTCAGGTAAAGCAAGGATTCTTGTAGTTCGTCCAGGGCCTTTACACTGTCGATAGCGTGGCTATAGGGCTTACCCATGGCCAGGGCTCGGGCAATCTCCCGGCAGGCATTGGCTTGCCGGGTCAGGAGCCGCTGGAATCGGAATAGCACGTCACTGCGTTGGAATTCCGCCGCGAGATCTTGGTAGCGGTAGTGAGATGAGCTGGCCCGCTCGTGGATGTCCTGTACCAAGAAGTAAATATTGAGGAATTTATCCCCCGTTTCATTTGGGTGGCCGCGACGGGCGCGGTGAAGCAAGGTAGCCTTGGCGTCGTTAAGCGCACTGACCACCTTGGCATTCTTGGTAGCCGCTTGAAGCCGCAGTGGCTGAGGAACTAAATCGGCCACCGGCTCGAACAGCTGGCTCTTGCTATCGAGGTAGCAGGACAGCTCGGTAAAGACTTTCGACAGGCTCTGCTGAACCGGCTGGTTCGGCCACAGTACCTGCCAGCTGAGCGACAGCAACCCATACCAGGTTGCGCCGCCGAGCAGTAACATCGGTTGGTACCACAGGTTCGGGCTTTGCGCCGCGCCCAGCATGGTATAGACAGCTAGCAGCAGTGAAGCAAAGGCGATACTGGCATAGCGGGCACCCATCGCCCCCAACATGATAAAGCCAAAGGTTGAAGTAAACAGCCCGATGGCAAACAGCGGCGGGTAGGGAAACAATAGTTCAATCGAGAAAGCGGCAAGCACGAAACAAAGCAGGGTGGTGATCAATGCTTTGATCCGCCCTGCCAGGTTGTCATCGGTTTCGGCCAGCGCCGAGGCAATGATGCCCAAGACTAACGGTGTAACCTCGGTGGTTGCTTGAAGATACCAGCAAGGCAGAGCAACCCCAACCAGGGCAATAAGTACACGAATGCTGTAGTTTATCCGGTCGTTTGCCCAGTAACGACGCAGAGTTAATTGTAAGCGGCTAGTTGTCATTGTTTTTATGGTCTTCCTAATGAAGCGCTAAAGATAGCAAACTTCAGTAAACAAGCGTTATAAAACCCTAAAAAAAATGCAGTTTATCGTTTCTTGCTACTGCTGGGGCGAAAGACTGTTCGGGTGTCGGTGCTTAAGGCCAAGCCCCTGATTGACGATAAACGGTGTTAGTGTGAATTACCCGCAACCTGTGCAAAAGTCACCTTGTAAGGTCAGAATCCCGATTTTTTTTAGCAAAAAATTTACCTAAAAGGTTTTCTGGACGCTAGGGTATATCTAGAGAACTTGGTACTCTAAGTCCAAATTGTTATTCCGTTAATAGGCTATAAATGTCTAATAACGCGCGCAATAGCGCAATAGCGCAATAGTTAGTGCGGTAGAAGAAGAATATTGAGTGTTGGTGACAGAATGCGTTTGACAGCAGGGTGGTTGGCCCAATGGCTCGCCCAAGGTGATTATTGCAGTATTGCTCTTGGTGACAATTGTTTGGTGCTTGATAGCCAGACAGAGACAGAAGAAATTCCCTTTGATGAGTGGGATGGGGCCATAGACGTTCACCGCGGTGTGTTATGGGGCAGCTTTGAATTGACCTCAGCGGATCAGGAGTACTGCTGGACGGTACATGGCCTGCCATGGCAGCAATGTAAGGCCTTTGCCAATATGTTGCTCGAAGCCTACCGCAACTGGGCGCAAGGCCGGGTCGAAAAGCTCGATAACCTGCTGCCAGTGATGCTTGAACGCATTGATTGTTATGCCCAAGCCGACGGCTACCTACGTGAATCTTCCCATCGTCAATTACACCGTTATCTCGATAACGCATTGGCTTCGACTGGTCTTAGCCGCGAGCTGGCGGCATCGTTCCGTCCGCTGGCGTTCGAGAAGGTTGAACCTTGGCTGGAAGGCAATGAAGAATGGGTGGAAGAAGCCAACAACCAATGGCTGGAAAAAGAAACCGATAAATGGTCGTCGTGGTTCGATAAGTTTGAATCGTCGCCGTTAAACCCGTCCCAGCGCGAAGCGGTGTTGATTAACCAGGATCATAACCTAGTGCTGGCCGGTGCTGGTACGGGGAAAACCAGCGTATTGATTGCTCGTGCCGCCTACCTGATTGCCAATCAGCAGAGTCAGCCCGAAGAGATCCTGATGCTGGCGTTTGGCCGCAAAGCCGCCGAGGAGATGAGCGAGAGACTGGCGGCCAAAGTCAGCGATCGCATCAAGGTGGCGACTTTCCATAGTTTGGGCACTCAAATCATCAAGGCAGTCGAGAGCGAGATGCCAAGTGTCTCGCCGATCACTTTGGACGACAAAGAGCGTGCCAAGTGGATTGCCCAAGTGCTGACCGAGCAGTGGGAAAGCGCTGCTTCGGCCAAGCGCTGGCAGAAGCACCTGACCCAATGGCGCATTCCGGGCTTCAAAGCGGACAACTCGATGGAAAAGCAGGCCAAGAGTGAACAACTGGCAGCTTGGGTATGGCGTCATATCGAGTTAATTGGCCAGCGCGGGGCCAACAAGTCTCAGCTGGTTGAGAGTATCGAAAAGCATGAGAATGAATCTGCCCGGGCGCGAATGAAGAGTGAGCTGGCACTGCTGTGGCCATGCTACCGCGCCTATGAGCAGCACCTGAAGGCCAACAAGCAGATTGATTTCAACACCATGATCCAAAGGGCGACCGAATACGTCAAAGAGGGCAAGTTCACCCCGCCGTGGACGTTTGTCATGGTCGATGAATACCAAGATATCTCGCCGCACCGTTTGGCCCTGATCGAAGCGCTCTGTCATGTTGGCGACAAAGACCAGCGACCAACCTTGTTTGCGGTTGGGGATGACTGGCAGGCTATCTACCGCTTTGCCGGAGCCGATGTGAACCTGACCACTGGCTTTGAACAGCGTTTTGGTGCCAGTCATATTACCGAGCTGGATACCACCTACCGTTTCAATAGCATGATTGGTGAAGTGGCCAATGCGTTTATCCAGCAAAACCCGAACCAGCTGAAAAAAGATCTCACTAGCTTCAAGAAGCAAAAGCGCAAAGCCGTGACGTTGCTGTGCCAGGACTTGATCGACCAGGAGCTGGCTCAACTGGCCTCGCAGCAAAAAGGCGAAGTGACCACCTTGCTACTGGGACGCAACAACAACCAGCGCCCGGAGAAGCTCAAGCAGTGGCAGGAAAAGTGGCCTCATCTTGGCATTAGCTTCATGACCTGCCACGCCAGCAAGGGGCGTGAAGCCGATTTCGTGTTCATTCTGGATGTGAATCGCGGTGTATTTCCGGCTCCAGACCGCGATACTGGCCTCGCCGCTTGCCTCCAGGCCCGCGGGGAAAGTTTCACCGATGCCGAAGAGCGCAGGTTGTTCTACGTCGCACTGACCCGTGCCAAGAAGCACGTTTGGGTCTGCGCCGAGCCGCAGAAACCATCGACGTTCGTCAATGAGCTGATTGACGACGGCTACCCGGTGATGAACAAGATCAAGCGGGTGAAAGCGAAGCAGAAATGATCGCAGAAGTTTGACGCAAGCAGTGCTTTTAAATCGACACGCAGTGGCCACGGCGGAAAGTGGCCACTGACAGATAAAGTGACTCGGTGGCGATTACTTTTGAAAAACGATCATGTCCAAATCCATCATCAATCCATTTGAATTTGGATTATGTGGCAACTTTTCAAGTTCGACACTGCGAAAGCCCAATAATTGTTGAAATTTTCGATAAGAGTATTTTCCTGGCTCATTAATTTCTATCGGGTATATTGCTATAGAACGATGGGTTGTCTCTTCGAGTAGGCCATTGATATATTTTTCCGTGATGCAGTCTGATTGTTGAGTATCCTTGTTATAAGTACGAGAGCTTTTGAATACAGTCCCATCTTCTTTGTTTACACTAAACGTAAAAGGGTTGGATTTATTTCTAGCGAGATTGATGTTGTATTTTGGAACGGTAAGGAATAGTAAGCCGCCATTATCCAGTCGTTGGTAGAGGCTTTTTAATACTGTCAGGTTGACTGAATGCTCGAAGAAGCCAAAACTGTTGCCAAATAAGCATATGCAGTTGTATTTTCTATCTGTCTTTTGCTGCTCTAATGCCTGCATATCCATCTCAATATATTGACATTTTTCGTCATCTAACCATGCTTGATGGTGTTTGTGTGTAGCATTGAAATGTGTTCTGTTAAGTTCAAGGAACTGCTTGTTAATGTCGATATGATCAACATATGAGATGGCGTGTTCTTTTACCAAGGCGATACTATGCGCAGCATTTGGACCGCAAGCGAGATTCAAAAGAGTAATATTAGAAATATTATGTTGTGTCAATAGTCGACTAACAACCTCAATTTCGTTATTGATCCTGAA
This sequence comes from Photobacterium gaetbulicola, assembly GCF_003025515.1. Taxonomy (NCBI): domain Bacteria; kingdom Pseudomonadati; phylum Pseudomonadota; class Gammaproteobacteria; order Vibrionales; family Vibrionaceae; genus Photobacterium; species Photobacterium gaetbulicola. Next base: position 60,231 of record NZ_PYME01000011.1, read on the forward strand.
GTCCTCAAAATATATTTGATAATCATAGCGTGATACTAAGTCGCCTGTTTGATAATAAGAAAGGTGCCAACTCATAGTGTTCCCTGTTGATTAATCGATTGTGTCTGTCGAAACAAAGATAGCAATGTGTATTTCTGAATAAGAATCATAACTCTTGAGTGTTTGGTTCAGGACAGAGGCCAGTGTCGATACTGGCCTCTGGGTATTAGTAACAAGTCATGTTCGAGCAAATCGGCATTGCTGGAGATATTGAGTTTCTCTTTCTTTGCTTCAACCATATCGGAGTTGCGCTTTTTGCTCGCGGCGGAAAGAGGGAGGTTGCCACAGTCAAGATAGCGTACCGCGTAACTATTATCCCTGGCGGTTGTAACTCTGCCCATACTATATAGGCTCGGCGAAAAGGGGATATCAAGCCAGCCGCGGTTAAAGGCGTTAATAATCGCGTCGCGGTAGTCCGCCTGGTGACCGAGAATGGTCGATAGCAGCTCGGTGGTCTCTTGATAAATAATCTCTTTTTCAATATTAACCATTTCCCAGTCGGCTGTAGCAGTGTCACGCATAGCGCGCTGAATCAACTGGAATGCTTCAGTGTTGTCCTCCAGTGTTGGAATATTATTGAATTCGGCTGCTGTTTTGTAGAGCAAACGGTCGGCCCCTGCGAGTACCGCTGTCTGCGCTGAGGCATAGATGAGTTGTTCGCTACGCGCACGGGTTGCCGGGAAGGCAGCCATGTACTGATGGAATACAGTTTGTATGGTGATGTCATTAAAGCCGTGAGCGGCGGCAGTTTGCTTGGCAAGTTCACCCATCACCGCGATTGCAGCGATATCTTGGCTGCGACAACCTTGCTCAGCGTAGCCGAGTGATACGCTTTTGACCCCATGGCTGATAGCCGTCAGCATTTCAAGGATATTGCTGGCAATGGCCAGCGAGGGGGGAATAAGGGTGCCGGTCAGGGTACCAAAGAACTCGCGGTCAATTGCGACACCATGATACTGGTAATAATGGGCGCACAGTTGATCGACGTAAGCCCAGCGGTTGAGCGACTCGGCCAGTGAATAGTCTTTGTAATAGGGAATGTTATAGCAAATCGGCCCCCCCTCAAAAGACGTGCAGCCAGCCGCGAGGCTGATTTCAGCAAGCAGCCGAGGATCTTTGGTGCTGTGGCGAACTTGTAGCGGGGGAGCCACAGCTTGACAGATGGCTCTGACCGGACCAACACCATGATTGATCAGGGGAAAGCCGTTGAGTTTGTTCTGGTTTAGCCCTTGCTCTGCACCGTTGTAATCATTATTGCGGGTCAGCGAGTCGATTTGAAATGAAAGTACCTCGACGCCCAGAGACGTAAAGTGTTCGAAATAGCGCAATTGTTCGCTGGTGGTGGAGACGCCAGATCGCGGTTGGAGGAGCGGAAGGTGGCATAGGGATCTTGAGTGGCTGACAATATGGCTAAAAGAAGGTTTCTCGGCAAGAAAAAGCCCGTTCTGGTGAAGGTTGGCTGCCGCTTGCCCATTGGGGTGCGAGGCCAGAACTTTCGCTCTTGATCGCATGAAAGAGCTACCTGCTTCCAGTTCATCGATGCGTGATAGCAAATGCTGGTGGATTCCTGTTTGGGCATGCTTTGTATCTGGCAGGGGCAATGCTATGTTATTGAGGGTAAATAGCTGCTCCAACTGCAAAAAGAAAGTTGTTAGATCGACATATTTGGGGTACACCAAGTCGAACCCCTTTGTTTGGAATGCAGCCTCAAGAGCACCGGGCTCGGCGTCGATGGTCAGATTGCCGCCGATCACCCAGAGCGCCCCCTGTTTGTCGTGTTCACTAATCGTGAAATTCTGGAGATACAGCGAAGCATGGCCATCTAGGGTCGAGAGCATCACGAGCTGGTAATCTTTGCTCAGAGACTTGAAGTCTTCCGGATTGTTTTGGATCCCCCGAAAGTCAACATCAAAACCGCGCTCAGCCAAGGAGAGCTTAAGCAGGTGGAGCCCAACAGAATGAGAATCTTTTCCTATACCGGCGAGTAGAACCTTACAATTGGGCATCAGACGTAACCTCGCATGACGGTGCAACGGTATATGGGTAGTAGGATCTCAGCCGTTCAAAATCGGCACGTAGTATCGTTTCATCGTCGTTCCACAACAGCATTCTCCCCGCATTCTTACAAAGACCCTTGTTGGTATTGACGGCATCGTCAACCTGGTAATTCCAAAAAGTCTGGTAATCGCTAATTAACTGAGGCGGATTGATCTGGCTGACGATACCCTCCGTGGGAGGAAGTGGGTAGATATAGCGAGCGACGAAGCTGGTGGACGTGAACTCAAGATCCATATCAGGATCAACCTGAATTAAAATGTGAATCTCTTTGAGCGGAATGCCGCAGCGCTGAAGATACATCTCTGAAGCGAGGTTGCCTGGTGGACGGTAAGCAATTTCAAGAAATACCAAAGTGCCATCATGTTTCTTAAAGACTTCAAGATGAGTAACCCCATGCTTGATTGGTGCTAGCAGGGCGTGGATTTTTTTGCTCATGATGCTGATATTGATATGGTCGGGATCGGTTTCCGCCAGCGTGATGCTACCTAGAGCCTGACCAAGTGTAATGTTAAAGCATGGGGTTGAGTATTCGTTTACTTGTGAATAGATGATTTCGCCGTGCTGGAGTATTGATTCACAATGGTAAAGGGTGCCATTAATAAACTCGTCTATTTCGTACTGGTAACCGTCTTCTTGCCAGTTGGCGAGCCAGTGCTCCAGTGCATCCTGGTTATCCAGTCTTGCAGCTCTTACCGCGCCGGCTTGATCAATAGGCTTGATAAAACAGGGAAAAGGGATCGTGGCGACAAGCCGGTCAAGATAGGCTATCGGGTCATTAAGCCAGGTTTGACGGCATAATGCTTGATGCTTGGGGATCACAATACCGCTATTGCGTAACCGGGCTTTCATTTCGAGCTTATCGACATAGGATTCATGGTCAAAGTCCTGAAGCCCATAATGGCGCTTTAGCTTGCCGCACAGTGACACGGTAGGCTCTTCAATCGATAAGATATCGAATGGCTCATGCTGGATATCGACGCTACTCTCGATGGCCTCGGTGATGGCTGAAAAATCATCCATAGAGGGGACTGAGAGTATCGCATCGAAGTAGATGTCCTTGCGTTGCTGGCGAAGGTTATTTCGAAAGCAATTTGAGCAGATGAGATAGAATTTGCCTTTGATGTGCTGGCGCAACAATGCAAAATCGATACTGATATCTGCACTGCATTGGCGATGCAGAAGGTAGATGGTGCGCTCAGGGAACGTCATAATCTTAGGGCTCCTTTAAACCTATCTGACTCAGCTTTCCACCATTAGATGCCCCACCGCATTTTCTTATATGCTGTGTTGAGTAGGGGATGGGTAATAGCCGAGCAGGGGGGGTTAGTTCAATTCGTTTGAAATTAGTAATTGGTTTTGTCGCATGAAGTACAGGAACTGGCACAAAGCAAACGAGCTACCGACTAATAAAACCAACGCCAGCGGAAGTTGGCTTGATTTGGGCAAATACCCGATCAAAGCACTGGTGAGGACCGAGCCGGCAATCTGAAAAAAACCATAAAGCGATGAGGCGACCCCCGTTATGCCGCGAAAATCAGACAGGGCGCCAGCCATGGCATTGGCAAAAATAAGCCGCGTACCGATCATGAAAAAGCACATTGGTATCACCAAGGCGTAGAGGTTGAGAATACCGACCACCCCAATAAATGTCAGGCTCAACGAGGAAAGCAACATGGTAGTGAGGCCAATGGCAATCACATGGTCGATCGTGTGTTTATCAATAAGGCGATTGTTCAACCACCCTCCTGTGATGTAGGAGAGAGTAATCGTGATAGTTAGCCAGCTAAATTGTTCCATAGTTAGACCCAGTAGGCTCTGGAACAAAAAAGGGCTGGAGGTGGTATAAGCGATAACACCAGCATAGGCTAGACAGGTGCACAGGCTATAGGCAACGAAGCTGCGGCTGGCGAATAGGCGGCGATAGTTTGCAAGGAGCTTACCTTTACTGGCGTCTTTACTAAATCTTTGCTGATTTGTTTCTGGTAAAAAGCGTAGGATAAGTAGCAATACTAATGCCGACAGTATTAGCACAAAAATGAATGTGGATTGCCAGTCAAAATATTTAACTAGATAAGCGCCTAATATTGGAGAAAAAGCCGGTAGGACGGCAAAGATAGTATTAAGTAGTGATGCTGCTTTCGAAACGTCTTTCTTGTCATATAGGTCAGTCAAAATCACTCGGCCGATAGGAATACTGGCCGCGACTCCGACCCCAAGGACGAATCGACCCAGAAGAAAAGTGGATATAGAGGTAGATAAAGCGCAAATGGCGGAGCCTAATAATGCTATTAGCAAGCCGAAAATAATAAGAGGCTTTCGACCATAATAATCAGAAGCAGGACCGTAAGCGAGTTGGGCGATAGCAAATCCAACGAAATAAATGGAAATAGAATACTGTAATACACTCGTTGTTGCAGCAAAATATTCTGTCATCAAAGGCAGTGCAGGTAGATAACTATCTGATGCTAATGAAGGTATCGTGCATAAAATAACTAGCAATGACAGGATTAAAGATTTTTGTGTTTTATTTATATCGGACATTCTAGGTCAACTCATATCGAATAGCTAAATTATATATCCTACCTTTCCTGTATCTTGTCAATAAAAACATATACACAGCGATATCGTTAATATTGTTGTTAGCAAACAAGGCCAAAAATATAATTTTGCGCGAACATTATTAGCTGGCGTTTTTTATTGTTCTTTATGTTAATTGATTTTGATCAAGAATGCTCATGACTAGACTGTTATTGTTTTTTTAGTTTTATTTTTTCATTGTCATTAATAACCCGTCTATCAATAATCAATGGAGTTGATGTTTTGCGTAGGATCGTATCTTTTCTTTTTGTTTTTTTTTCGCTCGGTTCACTTCAGATTCATGCCGGGAATTTATTTGATGAAATTAGTGCTAGAGAGGAAATAAATATCGGTGTCGGGTATATGGTTCCGCCGATGAATTATATTGATGATGATGGCGTACATACTGGTTTCGATGTGGATTTAGCGTTTGCAATCGCAAAGCACATGGGGAAAACCGCTAACTTGGTTAAGGTCAATAATAAAACACGAGTTAGTTTTCTGGTTACGGGCAAGGTCGATATTGTTATTTCCAGTATGAACCACACTGTCGGAAGAGATAAGGTGATCGATTTTAGCGACGTCTATCTTTATGACGGTAAGCGTATATTGGCTAAGCGCGGACGCTTTAGCTCTCTTCAAGACTTCGTCGGTAAGCGGGTTGCTGTCGTACAGGGAAGCAATGCGCGCACTGCTCTTCATGAGAAGCTCATCGAGTTGGGCGATCCTAATCCACAGATTCTTTCTTTTCAAAGCAACGCAGAGTGTTTATTGGCATTAAAAACGAATAAGGTCGATGGCTACACCAACGACACCGTTATTTTGTTAGGAACGTCAGGCGGTGACAGCCAGTATGAAGCCGTCGGAGAGATATTCAGCCCTACATTCTTCTCTATTGGTGTACCAGAAAATCAATCAAAACTGCGCGATGAGGTGAACTTTATTCTGCGGGATATGCACCTCTCAGGTGAGTGGCGAGCAATTTACGACAAGTGGTTTGGCCCATCTTCTCAGTACTCCTTGCCCGGCGAGCCTAAGCTGCCACCGATATGGCCAATGTAATTGGTTCGTTAATGGGAGTACCGGTATGTGCGTGGTTGTGCCCGTTGATTGTTTCACGACTTGTTGACTACAAAGTGATGATAGATGATTGAAATTAATAATGTTAGTAAGCACTTTGATGGAGTCCCTGTTATATCGAACGTCTCGTTCGATATCAGATCTAGTGAGGCTGTCGTTATTTGCGGACCTAGTGGGTCAGGCAAGAGTACTCTGCTAAGGATGATCGCTGGACTTACGAACCCCTCGGCAGGTGCAATTTCCATCGACGGTGAGCCTGTCCAACGTCGCACTTTTAACGGGCAGATAGGGCTGGTACTGCAGGAACCTTTTCTGTACTCGCACCTTAGCGTTGTTAACAATATTGCGTTGGCACCTTGTCGGGTTAAAGGCATATCAATGAAGCAGGCGCGAACCCTCGCATTGAACTTGCTGCGAGAGTTTAACTTGCTCGATAAGGCTGATGCTTATCCCCACGAACTGAGTGGTGGGCAAAAACAGCGAATATCGATACTCAGGGCTTTGGCAATGGAGCCTGAAGTGGTGTTGCTTGATGAGCCTACTTCCGCTCTTGATACCATCAGTACTCAGGAAGTTATTGGGACAATAAAACGGCTGACCGAACGTCATTGTACGGTGGTTGTTGTGACACACGAGTTGAGTATATCCAATATGATTGCTGATCGTGTTGTATGCATGGACCGCGGCGAGGTACATGAGATAAGTACGCCATATGATCTTGTGACAAGGCCGCGTTCGTTAATTGGCAAAGAGCTATTCTCGCAAAGTGTATCTAGCGTATCCACCCATGATCGTATCCGTCTAACAAAGAATATTAATGTCGGTGTGAGGGGCGGGCTTCATGTAGAGCATCTTTCTTTTATTACAGTGATGGAGCAAAAGCTAGCAAGCAAAGCGAAATTTCACCACTACGAAAATGTTAGTCCTGAGGTGTTGTTGAGGCTGGGTATTGTCGATATATATATTGACTATTGCTGTGGGCAGAATGTTTCAATAGCCACCAAGTCATATCAATTGTTCGGTAATGAAAGCGATTATCAGGTGACTACATTTGCGAAAGATATTATATGGAATCAATTGGTATTAGGAATGATTGAATCGGATCATCCACCCATTGAACAAACCAGTATGTCAAAACCAGCATTGCACTTAATCGAGACGGCAGTAATTTAAGTTCAGATAATATTCTATTGTGCGATAAACCGAAAAGAGTAATTCGGAGATAAATCTTGACCAATATAAAGATAAAAGAAACACCGGTTAGTGTTCTGGTGTTGTCGACCTATGAGGCTTATTTACAGCCTCTTACCGCAGCAAAATTATCGAGGCAATTAAAACAAAGTGGCTGTGAAGTTAGAGTGGTCGATTGTTTTGTACAGTCTCTTGATATAAAACTAGTGAAAAGTTTTGATAATATCGCTATTTCTGTACCATTATCTGACTCAATAACGACAGCAATTAAACTGCTTAATGTTGTTAGGGAATTAAACCCTAAAGCGAAAGTAGCATTGTTTGGTGCGCATGCGATATTAAATAAAGTCGAGCTTGAAACCCAGTATTCCGTTGCGATCCCCTCTGATGTGGCAGGATTCTTTACGGGATTAAAAACTGCCAATGACCATAATATAATCCCAGATAGAGAATCTTTATTGGGCTTAAAGCATTATGTATACCCGGGTGGACTGATAAACGATAAGGTGGTTGCCAACATTGAAACCACGGAGGGGTGCCGATTCAAATGTACGCATTGTAGTGTGTTTTCACTGGCTAAGGGTAAAGTCCTTTATAAAAAGCTCGACTGCGTAATGGAAGAAATTGCCTTCGCGGTTGAAAATGGTGCGGAGCACATTTCATTTACAGACCCTGAGTTTATGAATAATGCGACACACACGCCGGCAATTATCGATGCAATGCATTGCTCCTACCCGCACCTGACCTTTGATGTTATTACCCGTGTCGACAGACTGTTGCGCTATAAAGACGCCTTCATTACCTTTTTTGACAAGGGATGCCGGTTTATCACGACAGCCATTGAGTTTCCCGATGACAAGGTGCTAAAGGCTCTGCAAAAAGGTTATCGGACCAAGGACCTCGGAGCGTTGGCTGAGCTGATCAAGACGACCGATATTGTTGTCAACCCAACGCTGATCACTTTTACCCCTTGGGTCGACAAGGCCACGATATTGGCAGGGGAGCAGTATTTGGCCGAGATTGGGCTTACAGAGATCATCGACCCGGTCCAATCGAAGACCCGCCTTATGCTAACTAAAGATTCTAATCTTTTGGGCACCCCCCATCTTGAGGGTATCGAGTTGAGCGAAACTGAGTTTGGCTATGATTGGTGCCACCCTGATCAGGAGGTCGATGAACTATACCGCCAACGGGTATCTACTATGGGCGGCGGCTTCAACCGTTGCTGCGTTCGTTGTTAATGCAAGGAGTGATTATGAACGAAGAGCGAAGAGATTGTTACAGCGTTACTGCCGTCAATAACAGTAACCAGCAAGTCGTGTTGAACTACTTGTACAGCGAACAATTGATACAGCCTGAATCAGGAAGCGAGGCCTGTTGTTGCGATACCAAAGGTGAGTCGTACTTTAGCTCGAATCCTACTCTGGTGCTGTGGCACAGCGATAGCATTGGGGAGCATAAACCTTGTGCCGTGATGGTATTCGAACTGAGTAAACCGGAAGAAAAGTTGGCAAGCCTTGAGCTAATTCATCTTGGTTCATGCAATGAACCGGATTCAAACATCCGGCTGATGTTGCAGCATGGTTGCCAGCACATGTCGTCGTTAGGCTTCAAAAAAATTGAGTTAAGCTTGGATACTCATCCTGCGTTGACCGAAGCCGCAGTGAGGTGTAGCGGCTTTGCTCAGGAGTGCCGCAGCCTGTCGGCGGTCTTCCACAGTTACCTGCCCATGTATTTTTCCAGTATGGCAGACAGCCAGACAGCTGTGCAGCTTCTTTCGGCGGTAAACGCGGGAACGTTTAGTGCAGTAGCCAATTACCAAGACGGCCATATCGTACTGTCCATTGACAGCTTTTTAGGTGCCGAGCGTCACCTAGTCATCCAATCATAAGAGTAGGAAAACATGCTTAAGCTAGCTATTTACGGCAAAGGTGGAATTGGGAAATCAACAACATCTGCCAACCTCTCGGTCGCGCTGGCAGAGATGGGGTACAAAGTGATGCAGATTGGTTGCGATCCCAAAGCGGACTCGACCAAGAACCTCACCGGAGGTGTGAAGATCGCGTCGGTATTGAGTATTACCAAAGACAAGCGGATCCACGAAATCAGTATCGAGGACGTGGTTCATGAAGGCTATAAAGGTGTTTATTGCGTAGAGGCGGGGGGACCCGAGCCGGGGATTGGATGTGCCGGACGCGGGGTGATTTCGGTACTCGAGTTTCTGACCAAGTTGGACGTATACAACAAGCTCGGCATTGATATCGTGCTTTATGACGTCCTTGGGGATGTTGTGTGCGGCGGATTTGCCGTGCCGCTGAGGGCTGGCTATGCCGAGCTTGTCTATGAGGTTACCTCTGGCGAGATGATGGCAATGTATGCCGCTAATAATATCGCAAAAGGGATCAAACGTTTTGCTGAGCGTGGCGGCAAAGTACGCCTTGGTGGTCTCATCTGCAATGAACGCAACGCCTTCCTTGAGAAAGAGAATGTTAGCATGCTGGCCGACCGTCTCGGGAGCCGAGTGGTGAAATTTGTACCGCGCGACAACATAGTACAAGAGTCGGAAATGGTAGGGAAAACCGTACTGGAGTTTGCCCCGGAGTCGGTCCATGCCGACGTGTATCGCCAATTAGCGAGAACCATCCTGGACAATCAAACTTACAGCATTCCCACCCCGATGGATGATCAGGCGTTTGAGTCTATGTTAAATGCAGCGCGATAGGTGGATGGGATGGAGATAGATCAAAGGATTGAAACCGCAAGCTCGACAATTGGGCGGCTGAGCGAACTGGTGTATGGCATAGAGAAAGATTGGATAAACATTAATGAAAGCCTGGATATGCACCAGTTTTGCGCCTTCTGGGGGGCGTCAGACGTCTTTAGCTATATCAATGATTGCGTTGTTCTTACCCATGGCACAGCAGGTTGTATCAACAACCGTCGTTTTTTGATCCCCCAGGGCAGTCAGGACAGGTGTGATACGGCGCCGCACCTCTCTACTGACTTTAAAGAGAACGATGTCGTGTTTGGCGGTGAGCAAAAGCTCGAGCAGGCTGTCAGTCAGGTTATCTCGGATATGCAGCCTAAGTTATTGGCAGTTATCACCAACTGCTGCGCGGATATTATCGGTGACGATGTCGGCGGTATTGTCGAGATGGCCTCTGACGGGGAAACCAAGACAACTTGGCTCGATACCGGGGGCTTTACCGGTAAGTCCTACCGGATCGGAACCGAATACGCCTTTGAGAAGATCGTTGAACTTATGGCTCGCCAGCCGTCCGTACCGGTGAAGAAAAAGAGTGTCAATGTCTTCCTGCGACGGTGGCTTCGTGGGGATACTCAGGTGCGGGAAATCGAAGAGTCTGTGCGTCTTATGGAGTTGATGGGACTGACAGTTAATAGTGTTTTCCATAAAGGGAAAACCTTCGATGAGGTCATGGCGCTGCGAGAAGCTGAAGTAAATGTTGCCCTTTGTTTTTATTTTGGTATGTCCCTGTTTCAGGGAATGGAGGAGCACTTTGGGACGAAGATGGTTAAAGCCACCACTCCAGTAGGCTTGGACAATACTCTCCATTGGTTAGGCGAAATTGCCACGGTTTTGGATACCGAATTTTCGCCTGAGCTGCATGATGAAATCACCCAGACCAAGTCGTTGCGCCAGAAAGCCCGTGAGGTAATAGGCAAAGGCCGGGTGGCCATTATTTGGACCCAGACTGGAGAGCGGCTTATCGCGATGGCGAAATTGGCACAGGATCTCGGCCTCACGCCGTTGATTGTGGGAATTGACCCGGCAATCGTACGCGACAAGCTGAAGATCTTCAAAAAGGAACTTAATGGTCAGTTTGATCCCTATATCACCATTCTCAGTGGTATTGATGAAGTGCGGGCCCTTGCCCATCAACTTGATAACCCAGTGATATTTTGTAACGACGACTATTTTCATGAGTTCGATGTATTCCGGTACCGCTTTGCCAACAATCAGGTATATGGCCTCAAAGGCGCCCAGCTGATCTACCAGAAAATCTGCGACGAGCTAGGACGCAGACGCAGTCGATACTCGCTTATCAGCGAAGTTACCTATTCGGGTTAAGGAGAAAATAATGCAAGGACTAGCACTTACGGATGACACGCACTGTGCCTATATCGATCCCGCCTCGCGCTGCTCGATTCTTGGGGTTGGTCAAGTCGCCGCACAGGTCAAGAGCGCAGCGGTTGTCGTGCACGGCCCGAAGGGATGCCTATATCCCGTCTATGAAGCTACGCTGCAGAGCAACTTTCCTTACAATTATACCGAAATGTGCGAAAGCAGTGTTGTGTTCGGCAACGAAGAAGTGATCCGCGATAAAATCCTCGATACCTACTACGATAATGCCCCCAGCCTGATTGTCGTGGTGACGACGTGTAGCTCGGAAATTATCGGGGATGATGTTGACGGGGTCATATACTCGCTCAAAGAAGAGATTGCCTGCCCGATAGTCAAGGTCGAGGGGGTAGGGTTTAAGAAGAACCATGCTGAGTCCGTCCCCCATGCGATGGGCACGATCATCGAGCACCTCGCCAGGCCTGCTTGCTGCAGTAAACAACCGGCATCTGACATTAACCTTATTCCCCATATTGGAACGACATCGCGCTGGAAGGATGAAGCAAGTGCTATCAGGCAATTGCTGGAAGAGGCGGGATACACCGTGAACCTGTTGTTTTGCGATAGCGAAACTGCCGCTTTAGCTGATGCTGGACGCGCGAAGCTCAATGTGTGTATCAACCGTGAGGTAGGGGAGCCGCTGGCTAAGCAGCTTGAGCAGGCGTTCGGTACGCCATACTTGGCGCCTGTACTGCCAATCGGTCTGGAAAATTGCGTGCACTTTATGGATAGCATTGACCAGTATTTTTCCCGCAATAACCATCAGCGTTATGATGATCTCGCTGATACCAGCCGGACCTATTTTCGCGCGGCGCTGGGAAAAATGGCCAACCTCAACCCTTTGGAGCTTGCCCAGCGAAGTGCCACCGCCGTCATTGGTGACAAGGAGCAAGTCAGCGCGTATATGTATACCTTGAGTCGCGAACTGGGGATCACCCCTTGCCTTGCGATCATTAAAGCGGCCGAGACGGACAAGGAGCATATTCAGGCGCTGGCTGATGAGCATCGAGACTGCCGTTTTGTGTGTACCGATGACAACATGGTCATTAAAAAAGAGCTCACAGCGGTCAAACCGACCATTCTCCTGGCTAACGACTTTGAATACCAATTGTGCAAAACGGTCTGTGAACCGAGTTACATTAATATTAGCTATCCTGGGGCCCGGATGATACGTATGCGCGAGGAATATCATGTCGGATTCAAAGGGGTACTCATTTTGGCCGAGCAAATCATTAATGCTGTTATTCAAATGAGGTTTTAACCGATCATGAGTCAAGAACAAGCAAAAAGCAAAGCAGAAAAGATCCCTCAACTACAGGAGCGTCTGTTGACAAAAGAAGAGCTCAATAAAAAGTTCGGCTATCAACGCAACAATGATCTGAGAAATATAAAGAGAAAGAGGAGCAGCTGCTGCTAGGTGAATTATGAGCTACGCGTTTAGGTGGGATCTTGTTTTATCACCATTTTGGTTAGATTCTCTTTTAATGGGCTTTTACTATACAGCTGGCCTGTTTATATTCTCGTCCATGCTATCTCTTATGTTGGGAGGGGCTTTTGCGTTTGCTGAATTATCAAATTACATTCTAATATCAAAAATCTCTAAAGTGATTTGCCATTTATTGAAGAATACACCCGCACCGTTTCTTATGCTTGCATGCTATATTTTGTTTCCAGTTCTTTTTCCTGCAGAGATAAGGGATATAATAAATGGTTATCAACATTTCGGTTTTTATTCAGCGGTTGCTGGATTGACTCTTAATTGTGCGCCTTATATGAATGATGTTATCAAGTCAGGTTATGGTGCTATTCCAAGAGGCGTATACGATGTTGCTCGTGTTTCAGGTTTTAAGAAATATCAGATAGCATGGTTAATAGTTGTGCCAGGACTACTAATTTCAATTTTTCCCGCGATGAACTTACGTTTAGTGCACAATTTTAAGAATACATCACTCGCGATGCTGATCAGTGTTCCTGAACTAACATGGCAGTCCCAAGAAATTGAGTCAATAACGTTCGCGAGCATTGAAGTCACGACCGTGGTTACGGTTATCTACATTGTTTCCAGTCTCGTGATTTCGAGAACAATTATTACACTCGAGCACGTGCTTTTCAGCTATCTGCGATGGCCGAGATTTGATCTGCTTGGAGGATAGCTTGGATATAAATTCGCTGTCATATTATTGGGATATTATTGCTGACCTCTACTTCGGACTCGGAGCAACAACCGGGGGTTTGATGATAAACCTCGGCTTAGCTTTGGTCGCTATTCCAACCTGTTTTGTATTCGGCTTACTGGTGGCATTACTAAGTGGTAGCCGTTTAATGCCACTGCGCGTTTTTAGTAAGATATATATTGAATGCGCAAAATCAACACCCTTGATTTTGATGATTTTTTGGTTCTATAGTTTACTGCCTGCATTTTTTGGGATTGACGTCGGCCTGATAAAAAGTGGCTTTTACGCGATTGTTTTTATTGAAACGGCTTATATGTCAGAGGTCTTTAGAAGCGGGCTTAACTCTATTGAACATAGAACTATCGAAATTGCCAAAGTTAATGGTTTAAATCGTTTCAGCATTATTGTTTATATTATAGCGCCACAAGTAGTGATTCGTATGTTGCCGGCTTTGATTGGTGTGTGTATTTCACTGTTTAAGGATACGAGTGCTATATATATTATAGGTGTGGTTGAGTTGACCCAAACGGGAAGCATCATTGCTAATCGTGATCCAGATTCCTTAATCTTTATCTATATCGTTACAGGCTTAGGTTATTATGTTGTATGCTCGCTATTTTCATTTGTTGAGCGAATTGTAAGTAATAGATGCGTATATCAAAGCGTAAATGGATTACAGTAAATTAAAATTAATTAAAAAGGACTAATATGAACACTTATGAAGGAATATACGTTCCCCTAGTGACCCCTTTTAAAAATGGGGATATCGATTGGGAGAGTTTGGGTCAGTCAATCGAATATTATATCAGTGTGGGTGTTGCCGGTATTGTTCCCTGTGGCAGCACTGGCGAATGTTGTACGCTATCACATGATGAACACAATAAAGTCATTCAGTTTTCTGTTGAGCAAGTTGCAGGGCGAATAAAAGTTGTTGCTGGAACGGGTTCAAATAGTACCTATGAAGCCATTAAATTATCGCAGGCGGCTGAGCAGGCTGGAGCTGACGCGGTGTTGGTGGTATCACCTTACTATAACCGTCCATCACAAGAGGGTATCTACCAATACTTTGCAGATGTCGCGGCCTCAGTCAATATCGATGTCATTCTATATAACATCCCAGCCCGAACCGGATCTAATATCAGTGTTGATACTGTTGTCCGACTGTCAGAAATTGCCAATATCAAAGGGATCAAGGAAGGTTCTGGTGATATTCAGCAAATGACCGATCTCGCGCATCATTTCTATGATCAAGATTTTGCCATCTTGACGGGCGAAGACACGCTGCTCTATCAGCTTTCCACGCTCGGTGGTAATGGCGGGATCATGGCAGCGGCGTGTGTTTACCCTGAGCAGTTGATCAAGGTGCATCAGTTGGTCCGTGATGGTAAGTCCCTGCAGGCAAGTGAGCTGGACCGCCTGCTACGTCCGGTTATAAAAGCCTTATTTCTCGAAGCTAATCCCGTGGTTGTCAAATACGCCGTTTCCCTGAAGCTCGATATACCTTATGAGCTGCGCAAACCGCTGCTACCGGTTACCGAGAGCAATAGGCAAAGAGTGGAGGCGGCGATGCGGACAGTGGATAGCGCTCTGAGCAACAGTGTGATGCCAGTGTGAGCCCTGCGTGAGTTTGGCAACGCGAGAGGACGATCCGCTTGGCGAGGGGGCGGCGCTAGTCGCAACCTTGTGCTATATGTGTTCGAGTGAGTGTGGCTTGTTGGTTTCGGAAAAAGCTGGCAAGGTTAGAATAAAAGGCAACCCGGCCCACCCGGTTAACCGAGGTAAAATCTGCCCGAAAATCAAGTCGGCTCTTAGCCTACTGTACTCACCCAGCCGAATTCTGTCCCCCAAGAAACGGGTTGGCGCCCGGGGGGAAGGGAAGTTTATTGATATAAGCTGGCAACAGGCATTTCGTGACATTGCGACAAAACTTGAGGCGGTCCGCGAGCAATACTGCAGTGAAGCGCTGACGATGTTATTTGGTGAGAAGCCGGATCATGATGTTGCCTATTGGTTCGCTTTTCTCTATGGCACGCCCAATATCTTAGATCACAACAGCCTGTGTGATACCAGTAAACGCTTGGCCTATAAGTCGGTCTTTGGCGAAGGGCAAGAGCGGCCTCTACCTGATCTTCAGCGTCCAGCCTGGACCAACTTGGGATACAGAGAAAAGCACGATTGCCGTCTGCTGATCTTGGTCGGCGAAAACCCGGCTGAGGCAATACGTTATTTTTGGTTTTGGCAAGGGATCTGCGAGGCAAAACGCCAGGGAATGACCCTGGTCGTGGTTGACCCTTACCAAACCAAAACCGCAAAGCTGGCGGATCTGTGGCTTCCTATCCGACCGGGGACTGACGTTTGTTTGTTGCTTTACTTGCTGAAGAACGTTGTCGATTCAGGTGCTTATGACCGTGAGTTTGTAGACGTTCATGTCAGTGATTTTACTAACATGCAGCATGAATTGTCGGTGCCCGTATTGGATGCCGGACTGACGCGATACAGCCTGGAGTGGGTGGCGCATATGACTGGCCTTGAGCAGCAGTATTTGCAGCGATTATCAGCGTTAGTCTGCACAGAGAACCCACTGCTTATTTCTGTAGGCAAGAATGGCGTTGCCCACCAGTACAGTGGCTTTTGCACGACTCGCCTGGCAGCGATCATCACTGCCCTTAGCGGTAGCCTTGATGTGCCCGGCGGACTCTTGCTACGGGATCCGCCGCGCTACAAGTCCCTCAGCAATTCAAGTGACTTGCTAAGGGCTGGTCAGGCAGACAAGCATAAAGATTACAGCGGTCGCTTTCCCCTAGCATCTCATGGCGTCGTATCAACGATCCCCAGCGAGATCCTCGATGGTGTGACGATAATGGAAGGGCCTTGCAAAGGTCACCAATACCAGACGAAAGCGCTGATCGTAACCCATGGTAACCCGTTGCTTACTGCTCCTGACAGTGCGCAGTGGCGTAAGGCGATGACGGCCAGAAGCGGTGATGGGTACCAGCTATCCCTGCTTGTGGTCAATGATAGTGTTCTGCATGATACTGCACTGTATGCCGATTACTTGCTGCCGATGCGCCATTTCCTCGAAAGGCAAGGGGTCACCGAGCAGGAGTCGGCAATCCCGCTTACAGGGCTGCGTCAAATGGCGGTCACTCCGCCTGCGACAACCCGATCACCGCTCGAAATCTATCAGGGCTTAGCCCAAGCATTCGACTCATCAGATGGCTTTGCCCCTTTGCTGGCATTAACTGGGGATGATGACTGGTGTGATAGAACACTTGGCAAGGCGGGTGAAACGGCGGAGCTTCGCATGCAGGGCGGGGTGCAGGCCAGGCCCATCCGCTACCGAAAGTTTACCACGCAAGGCTTCGCCACTCCCACAACCAAAGTAGAGCTCTACCCTCATGGCGCTAAGACGCTGGCAGAACAGGCTTATTACAGAAATGAAGCAAGCTGTTATGCACAAGCTTCGTCAAAAGCACGATTTCGGCTGATCACCGGTCGGGTTTTGGGCCATGTCCACTCGCTGACACCGCTGCTTGATGGGGCTTCGGCATCTCCTTATGTATGGCTGAACAATGTCGATGCGCAAGCCAAGGGGATAAAAACGGGTGATCTCGTAAAGTTGGATGTTGAGGGCAAAGCCTCGCTTATAGCCCGCGCCAAGGTGAGCCTGGTCTTACGCCAAGGTGTCGTTAGGGCGCTCTACGGCTGGGGCAGCGCACTCTCCTCGACCCCCCATAACTATAACATCAATGAACTCATAGATAGTCGTCACCTGCATCCGATCAGTGGTAATGCAGTTTTTGGCGCAGTGTGGGTAACAATTAACAAGCTAATTTGAATGAAAAAGAATGGATGAAATCATACCCGTAGTTAATCTAGATGCGTGCTCTGATAACTTATGTAAATCTCGTGGCTGTACAGACCCTCGTTCTCAAGACAATAGTCTTAATCACCTGCCAATGGCTGTGCAAGCCAAAATAGAGGATCACCCTTGCTACAGCGATGAGGCTCATAACTATTTTGCGAGAATGCACGTGCCTGTTGCCAGTCGGTGTAATATTCAGTGTAACTACTGTAATCGGAAGTTTGATTGTGCCAATGAAACCAGGCCCGGAGTGGTAAGCAAGCGCTTAAAGCCGCTTGAGGCGGTTGACAAGGTGCTTGCTGTAGCCAAGGAGATACCGGAACTTTCCGTGGTCGGTATTGCCGGTCCCGGCGATGCGTTTGCGTCGGCAAAACAGACGATGCAAACCATCACGGAGCTTTCGCGAGTCGCCCCCAACCTCAAGCTCTGCGTTTCGACAAACGGCCTGATGTTACCCGAACATGTCGATGAACTGGTTGCCAAAGGCGTCGAGCATGTGACGGTAACGATAAATACTCTGCGCCCGGAAGTCGGTGCCAAGATTTATGCGTGGATCTACTATGACGGCCAGCGTTTGAGCGGTGAGAAGGCCGCCAGGATACTGATTGGCCGCCAGCTTGAGGCGGTCTCGATGTTAACTCAGCTGGGGGTTTTGGTTAAGGTCAATACCGTTTATATTCCCGGTGTCAACGATCGCTGTATCGTCGAAGTCAGCCGTGAAATCCAACGGCGCGGTGCCTTTATTCACAATGTAATGCCGCTGATCTCCAAACCGGAATTTGGTACGGCATTCTCCAAAGCCGGCCAACGCGAACCCACAGCCGCAGAGCTCGATGCAGTGCGTGAGGAAAGCTCTGGTAGTATCCAAATCATGAAACACTGCCGGTTATGTCGAGCAGATGCCATTGGTAGGCTGGGACAGGATAAAAGGGCAATGTTTGAGTCGGCGGGTACGCCTTCAGTTGCGGAACCTCGTTCGTACGATAGCCATGCCCTGTTGCGCTATAAGCAGGCGGTGACAACGATCCTATCCCGGCGTAGGGCGCTACGCGAAAGCGTAGGTCTCAGCGCGCTTGACTCAAGTATCGTTCGGTTTTATGTGGTGGCGACAACAGGAGATAGCCTTATTAATCTTCACTTTGGCCACGCGCAAGAGTTTTTGGTCTACAGGGTGGATCCCTATGGCTGTTCGCTCCACTCACGGCTTGAGGTCGAACAATATTGTGCTAATGGTTATGGCAAAGAGGGTGTATTGCTTTCCATGATTGAGAAGCTCAAGGGCTATGATGGTGTCTTTGTTGCGAAGATTGGACGCAAGCCCCGCCTGATGCTTCAGGCGGCAGGAATTAATGTTATCACCGATTACGCCCATCAGGATATCGAATATGCGCTTAGGAAGCACAGTATCGAATCGCTATCCTGATAGACAGTCCCGAGTCATTGCGGACCTCCCCCCTCAGTTTAAGAGCTCAACGGCTTGGACCGGTCGGCGGCGGATCACGTAGCGTAGGCGCAGCAGCATAAACAGTGCCGCAACGCTCAGGCCGGTGACAATTCCCACCCAGAAGCCGGTTTCGCCCATGGCCGGTACCACCTTGTCAGTCAGCCCCATTATCATGCCCAGAGGCAGTGCCAAACCCCAGTAGGCGGTGATCGCCAGGATCATCGGCACTTTGGTATCTTTGTAGCCACGCAGTGCACCATTGGCGGAGGTTTGCAGTGCATCGCTAAACTGGTATACCGCGGTATAAATCAGCAGGGTAGCGGCGGTTGCACTGACCGCCGGGTCCGTGGTGTACAGGCGGATGATCCAATCAGGGAACAGCAGGAAAAAGCCCACTGAAATCAGAGAGAGCAGGCCGGCGACGGCAATACCGAACAGGCTGCGCTCCTTGGCACCCTGTTCGTTCTTAGCTCCCAGGGCGTGGCCAACACGGATAGTGATACCGAAAGAGAGGCTCATCGGGATCATGTAGGTCATGCTCGAAATGTTCAGGGCAATTTGTGCCGCTGCGACATTTTCGGCACCGATACGGCCAATCAGCAGGGCGATTACGGCAAAGATACTGCCGCACACCGCGATGTTCATTCCGATCGGCACGCCCAGCTTGAGCAGGCGCAAGCCATCTTGGACCCTCGGCTTGATATCGGCAAAGTGAATGATCTTTTTATAATGGTGATGCCCTTTGATGTAAGAGTAGAGCAAGCCGGACATCACCCAATAGACGACACTTGTTGCCCAGCCACAGCCGACTGCTCCTAGCGCCGGGAAGCCAAACTTTCCGTAAATCAGCACATAGTTGATCGGGATGTTCAGCAGCAGCCCGATAACCGAAACCAGCATCGGGGCGCGGGTATTGTTCATGCCTTCACAGAAGCCGTTTAAGGTGTAGAACAGGGCAATACCCGGCACACCGAAAGCCAGTGCCAGCACGTAGTCGCCGGCAATCGGAATGATTTCAGGGGCGACGCCGATGGTGGCCAGGATGTTGCCGCCTTGCGATAGGTAGATAATCAGCAGGCTGCTGACCGAGCCAGCGACCCAGAGCATCTGGATGAATTCGGTACGTACCTTGTCGAGTTCATTGGCGCCACGGTGAAACGCGACCACCGGCGTGAGTGCCATGATGATGCCACGAAGCAACAGGGAGACCGGCAGCCACAGGCTGGTGCCCAAGGCAATCGCAGCCAGATCGGCAGCGCTGACTTGGCCGGCCATGGTGGTATCAACAAATCCCATTGCTTGTGTGGCAAGCTGGGTCAGAATGATTGGAATCGATAGGTTCATGAGTGAACCCGATTCACGGGTAAAGCGAGAAAAAAGCGTTGTGCTTTTCTGTGTTTGATTTTGCATGGAGTATAGAGAACACCAATATAAATGCACCAGTGGAAGCAGGATGGCGGGCGTGCATTTTAGGGTGTGCCTTTCGAGGCGGGGGGAATATATCCAGCCTGTGCATAAAGTGCAAGGCCGGATATGTAAGTGATTAATAAGATCAGGCCGGCTGTACCTGAGGGCTTACCCTGAAGCCGCGGAGGATATTGCTTAGGGTGATCAAGGCGAATATCACAATGACAATGGATAAATGCCATGGTTGGCTGAGACCCAGCTTCACCAATCCCATGCTGACAATAGACGAAGCTATCATCTGCCCGCCCCCCGACATAGCGGCAGCTGCGCCAGCCTGTTTCTTGTAAGGCTGCATCACCATTGCTTGTGAGCAGGGCAGGGCAATACCATTGCCCAAAATCATCAGAAACTGGCCCAGCATCAGGTACAGCGGCTCAACCGGGCAGAAGAACAGCCAAAGTGCGGCACAGCCATGCAGTACCGGGGTGAATAGCAACATTTTCTGGGTGCCGATTTTCGGCCGGACCCGGTTGGTCAGGGTGGTGCCGGTCAACATGCCAAGAGCAGGGATCAGTGCCCACATCGCATATTCGTCGGATGTCATGCCGATTTGGTTTTGCATGATGAAAGGCATGACTGAGACTGTGGTGATCATCAGGCTGAAGTTAAGCCAGCCGATACTGGCAAAGCTCATGAAATAGCGAGAAGTAAGTAGCTGCCAGTACTGCCGGGCTATGTTCTTCGCTGAAGGCACCTTCGTTCTGGTTTTCATGGTCTCCTTGAAACGCAGCGCAATCACAATCCAAACCAGGCTAACGTAGCCCAGCAGGGAGGAGAACACCATGGTCCAGCCGAAGTGGAAGTTGATGAACCCACCGATCACAGGTGCCATCAGTGGGGTCAGCGATGCAGCCATTGCAATATAGGACATGGCCAAGGGGAGTTCTGCGCCGCTGAATTGGTCACGGGTGGATGCCCGCGCAAGCACTGCGCAGCAACCGGTGCCTAGCCCTTGAAGAAAACGCCCCAACACCATGCCGGTAAAAGAATGGCTGAATGTGATGATCACTATCAGGCCGGTCAGGGCGATCAGCAACCCTGTCATCAACACTTTCTTGCGGCCCAACGCGTCTGAAATGGGGCCGTAGAGGAATTGCGACGGGCCAAAGCCGAGCAAATAGATACTGACCAGCAACTGTGCCTGATCGAGCGTTATGTCAAAGTCTTTGGCAATCCACGGCAGGGAAGGGAAGACCAGCCCCATACTTAACTGCCCGACACTGATGATCAGGCAAACCAGTCCCAAGGCTTTCCAGAAATTACGGTCTGTCATTACAGCTTGTTATCCTTGTGGCGTTTACAGGTGTGCCGGGTACGCAATGCGCCTTCATCATCGAACTGGCTTAATTTACTTTTTACACGCTTGACGGTGGAAATGCTGACATTACAGCTATCCGCGACGTGTTGTAGTTTGTGGCCTTCGAGCAGCATGGCCGCGATTCCCCGGTGTTTCTCGCGATCGGCAGGCCGGCCGCGGAATTTTTGCTGCCACAGCTCGGGATCTTCCTTTATTGCTTTGCGGCTATGCTCGGCAGCCAGCAACCTGCGACGGGTCTGGACATTGCCATAGCCGCTGAGAAGAGAAAGCAGCACCCGGCTCGCCTCCGCCTGTGGCGCAAACGTCAGCGGCTCTGACAAGGTGTAAAGTGTGACGCCCTTGTCGAGCAGTGCCGATACCGTTGCCTGGACCTGGTTGAAGTCATGCCCCAGTGCCGTTAACCACCAAACCCATATTGCGTCGCCGTCTTTGAGGCTGTCGAACATTTGGCGAAACGCTCGGCGTGCCATCGGGTCGATATCACCACGTACGCGATCTTGGACTTGCTCTGCTTCCGGTTCGGCGGCAAGCAAGGCATCAATTTGCTGCTGGTAGTCGGTATTCCTGGGAGAGAATCGTGAATAGATATATTTTGCCATAAAGCAAAATTTGGCTCATTTGATGTAATGGTTCATAAATATACCGTGGTCAACCTTTAAACACAATGAACAGAACCTGACTTGGTGGTGTTGTGGCGGATATTCAGGCCATGTTAGCTAACGGTCATTACCAGCTTACCGCTATGTTGCTGCTCTTGAAGGTGTTTGAGTGCTTCGGGAAGCTGGCCGAAGGCATAGACGTGATCCACCATAGGATCGAGCTTGCCCTCGCTGACGAGGCAGGCCAACTGGTTACCAATATCAGCGAGATGCTGGATATGCTCGATATGGCCGTGGGAGTAGGTGCCGTGCAGGGCGACTTCATGCAAGCTGAGGGCTTTGGTTGTCGCCAGCAGCGGTACCTGGTTGAACTGATCGGCAATCATGACAATATGGCCGTTGTAGCGGACCAAGGCGCTCATGGTGCTGCCCGACTTGGCCGACACACAGTCAACCACCCCGTGTACTAATTTGTCTTCGGTGTATTCGATAAGCCGCATGGCGATGTTTTCCGTCTGCGGATCAATAACTTCATCCACACCGTAGGACAGAAGCCGTTGGTGGTGCTGGCTGTCGGCAATGGCATAGACAGTGGCGCCAGCCAATTTTGCCAGTTGGACGGCGAAACCGCCCACACCGCCTCCGGCACCGGTAACGGCGATGCTTTGCCCTGCCTCGAGCCGGAGTTTGTCATGAATGGCGATCCACGCTGAGTAGCCTGCGCAGGGAAGGGCTGCAGCCTGGGTGAAGCTGACATTGTCGGGTAATCGACTGACCGCATAGGCTTTGGCCTTGCTGTATTGGGCGAAGCCCCCGCCGTCCCGGGGATCAATAAATGCCATGACCCGATCGCCGGGCTGGAAATGGTGGACGTCCTTACCGACGTCGGTGACCGTACCGGCAATATCCAGCCCGATAATTTGGGGGTAGTGCCAGGTAGCATAGCCCCAATGCGCAAGTTTATAGTCGATAGGGTTGAGGCCGACAGCTTCTACCTTGATACAGATATCTTCAGCGGAAGGGACGGGTTGGGGCGCCGTAGCCAGTACCAATTGATCGATACCCTCCGGCTGGTTCAATTTCCATGCTTTCATTGGCCACCACTGCGATTCTTGTTGTATGTCATGTGTTTATTATCTCTTATAACAATAAACCAAATTTTCACTTTTGGGTGGTTTGGGCGCAGCGACGGGGCGGAAGAGGCTACAGGCGAGGAGGCGGTTGCTGATTAGGGTAAAACCCGCCAATAAAAAACGCCTCTTGGCGAAGAGGCGCTTGCTGGACTTTAGGCGACGGCCTGGCTGGAGTGTTCTTAGCCTAGGCGTTCGGTTAGGTACGCGTCGTAATCGGGGATTTCGATCTCGACCTTTTCCGCCAGTTTTGGCGAAGAAATCATGAAGTTCGCGCTGGCACGGTTGGTTGCTACCGGAATGTTCCAAACGGCTGAGATACGCAGGAGGGCTTTCACATCAGGATCATGGGGTACCGCATTGAGTGGATCCCAGAAGAAAATCATCATGTCAATCTTGCCTTCGCAGATCAGTGCACCGAGCTGTTGGTCACCCCCCATAGGTCCACTGAGCAAGCAGTTGATCTCAAGACCCGACTCGCGTTCAATCATATGGCCTGTTGTACCTGTGGCGTACAGAACATGGTCTTTTAACTTGTCCTTGTGCTCATTGACCCAGCGAAGCAGGTGAGCTTTACAATTATCATGAGCGACAAGCGCGATGTGTTTGGTTTCTTCCATTGTGCGGGTTGTTACGTGCATCTATTACTCCACAGAGACAAAATTGACAACAGCTGTCGCACAGAGTTTACGGCTCGAGTATGACAGCTGTGTGGTGTTATCTGTATTTTTATAACGCCATATGTAATGGATTGCACTTGGCAAGGGAATAGCATGTGCAACGCAATTCGAGGCATCAGGTATAAGTACCAGAGCTGACCATGGAAGTACAAAGAATTCTTTTCAAATCATTGGCTAGGTAACAGAATTCTGTCATGCGGGACCAGCCGTGGCCGGTCCTTGGATGGAAATACAACAGAGTAGGTGTCGGTATTACGGCGCTTCCACATGGAAGACGGGGCGAAATTCCGCAGGAGAGAGCGACTCGGCAATGGCATCGCTGTCGAGGCTAGCCGGTGTCAGCAGGGCAAGGATCGGGGCGAGATCTTTGTTCAAAGGCTTGCCTTCCAGATACCTGACCGCCTGATCGACTGACAACATTGCCTGCTGGGCCATCTTATCCGTTGGAGCAAAGAGGATTTTGCCGCGCAGCAAACCACGATATACCCCATGACTGAGGTAGGTCGACAAGATCTGGGTCTCTCCGCTCAAGTGCTTGGTTCTCAGTTCACTGATCGCAACTTCTGCCGCTACCGCCCCACCGACAATGTAGTTAAAGTGCTGCTCGCTCGCCAGCAGCTGCTGGATCAGGTTACGCTGTAGTTCCTTGCTGTGATCGGCCCATAACGTTGTGACAATCTTAATATCGCTGTCTTTGGTCGCATCATAAAAGCCCTGTACTACCGGCTTGGTGCCGCCACGTTTTTGCGGCCCGGGCAGCAAGGCCACATTGACCATACCACTGCCTTTGGGGTGGCGTTTTGCCAGAAACTGGCCGGTAAGGCGTCCCATTTCGTACCAGTCGATTCCCACTCTGGCCATCACGTTGTCATGGCTGTCTGGGTCTGTGGTATCAAGGTAGTTGATGGTGGCAAAGACCGGAATATCCTCGGTCAGCTGGGTCAGCCTATTCTCATAGGCTAGGCTATCGACGGTACCAAGGATAATGGCGTCGGCTTGCCATTTACGGCAGTCAACCAGTTGGCTTTGCTGCCTATCGAGGTTCGGGTAGCCGCCGGCTTCCAGGACTTTGAGTTCGACGCCGAGCTTTTTCGCATGTTCCACCATGCCGTAATTGACAGATAACCAATAGGAGTCTTTAAGGTGCGGGTAAACGGCACAGAGCTTCCACGGTTTGCTGGCGGTATCGAGCGGTTGGTAATGGATTTTCGTGGCTTGTTTGTTGGCCTCGAAAGGAGGGCTGTAAGCGATAACCTCGACCGCATTTGCAGTGTGGCTGAAGCCGGCGATTGCCAGCAGTGCCATCGCAATTTTGTTTATCATGTTGCAACCGTCTGGAAGTAGGTCTGTTGTTTCGGCTGGCGAGTATATTCCAGCCAATAAGAGTAGAGCAATGTTGTGGTTTATCATTAAGTAGCTTGGGTATAATAGCATTTTTACTGTTTTCTGTGAGATGTGCTCGGCGAATCTTCCTGCTTTCTGTACTGTGTTAAGCAAACTGAAAGAGGGTACATCTTCTTCTCTGCCACGGTTTATTATATGACCTTTACTCCCAGTAGCATTGGCCAGAAACTGCTGATTGCTTTTTCAATGATGGCCGGCCTGATGATCATCGCCGTAGTGATTGGTGTGGCCGGTTTTTCCCTGGTGGCCAAAACCGAGCGGACGGTGATCAATGCTGCCGTCCCAGCTTTGGTCGAGGCTCGTCAGCTGTCGGATCTCAGTACCCGGATTATCTTCAACGCCCAGGTGCTGGCAAAGTCAAAAGATGAAAACGAACGGGAGCAGCAGGGCAAGTCGCTGACACTTCACATCCGTGCCCTGAACAACAGCCTGAAATCCCTTGATCAGTATGCGTTCGAGCCTGAGCTGATGGCTCAGCTGGAAACCGATGTTGAGAACATCGTCAATAACCTTGCCATGCTGGGGATGCTGGTGGGCAGGAAGCTTGAACTTAGCGAGCAGGTCAAGGCGCTGAATAACACCATGACGGCAGCCACCAAGCAAATCGACGAACTGTCACAGTCTCAGGTTTCCAATGCCAATACCATTGCAGTGGCAAACGTGTCTCGCATTTATGATCTGGTGAAGAAAGATGACAAGGAGGCGGTATTCAATGCCCTCGACAGCTTAGTCGAGGTGGATATGGATCTCAGCGAGCGCCTGTTCGAGCTTCGTTTCCTTTCCCTGCAAGTGATTAATATGCTCGATGACAGCGAGCAAGTGAAAACAATAGGTGAGTTGGGCAAACTCAGGGAGCGTTTCGAGTACGCGGTTGGTGTCATTCAGCAGCGGGTGAAATCAGTAGAGGATCCGAGCCGCTCAGAGCAACTGCTTGAGCAGGTCAAAGCACTCAATAACGACGGCGAGTTCTTCGCCAACATGGAAGCGTTGATCTATTCCCATCAGGATGTCGAACGGATGGAGCAGCAGAACTTGGTGCTGTTCCAGCAGTTGAACCAAACCGTCGACGATATTATACAGGCGGCGAATACCGGTACCCAGCAGGCAGTTACCCAGGTCGATGAAACCCTCACAGTCGCGCGAAATAGCCTGATTGCGATTTCTGCCCTTGGGATGGTGGCCTTGGTACTCATTATGTGGCGCTATGTTTATGCCCGGGTGATCCGCCGGATCAATGATTACAGCAAAGCCCTGATGGCACTGGCTCGGGGCGATTTGGCGATCCGCTTAACCACCCAGGGTGATGATGAGCTCGCGCAGATGGGGCGGGCGATTATGGTAGCCCGTGATACCGCCTACGAACGGCACAGACTGGCGCAAGTTGAATCGAAGATCCGTTCTGAGTTGCAGCAGCATAAAAATAGCCTGGAACAATTGGTGGCAGAGAGAACCAGCCAGTTGGAAAAGGCTAACGAGAAGCTCAACCAGGAAGTGCAGAACCATGCTAAGGCGCGGGATGAAGCTGAGCAGGCCAACCGGGCGAAATCGGCATTCCTGGCGACCATGAGTCATGAAATCCGCACTCCGATGAACGGGGTGCTCGGTACGGCATCCTTGCTTGCCGATACCGGACTCACCGACAAGCAGGCGGAATATTTGAAGGTGATCAATCGCAGCGGCGAAACCCTGCTCGATATTCTCAACGATGTGCTGGATTATTCGAAGATCGAAGCCGGCCACCTGGACATCAGGCCTGCTAATTTCTCGCTCCATACTTTGGTCAAGGATGTCTACAGCCTATTTGCCGGACGGGCACAGGGTAAACATATCCGTTTGCT
Source organism: Photobacterium gaetbulicola (assembly GCF_003025515.1). Classification (NCBI taxonomy): domain Bacteria; kingdom Pseudomonadati; phylum Pseudomonadota; class Gammaproteobacteria; order Vibrionales; family Vibrionaceae; genus Photobacterium; species Photobacterium gaetbulicola. Next base: position 87,236 of record NZ_PYME01000011.1, read on the forward strand.
GACCGAGATTGATGACAACGTCGCGGAATACTGGGTCGGGGATGCGACACGTATCCGCCAAGTGTTGGCTAACTTGGTCGGCAATGCCGTCAAGTTTACTGAAAACGGCCAGGTGTCGGTGTATGTGACCGCATCGGCGCATGACCCTTCTCGCCTGCATTTTGAAGTGGAGGATACTGGTGTTGGTATCCCCCACCATGAGCAAGAGGTAATGTTCGATGCCTTCCAGCAGTCAAGCGAGGGCCGTCAGGCGGTGGGGGGAACAGGATTGGGACTGGCTATCAGCAAACGTATCGTCGAGGCCATGGGCGGAGAAATTGGCCTGGTCTCATCGCCTGGCGAAGGGAGCTGCTTCTGGTTTACCCTGACGCTAGAGCCTGGCGAGCAGAGCGAGATTTTAAGCCTTGAAATGGTATCGAGCCTTCCTGCGGCCAAGGTGCTGCTGGTAGAAGATAATCCGGTCAACAGCCTGGTCGCCGAGGGCTTCCTGCGCCGCTTGGGTCATCATACTGTGGTGGCCGAAGATGGCCAGCAGGCGAGGGAAGTCTATGCCGGGCATGACTTTGATATTGTCCTGCTGGATATTAATCTGCCGGATACCGATGGGGTAACCTTGCTTGGTGAGCTCAAACGACTCAAAGGTACGGGGCAAGTTTCCGATACGACACCATTTATCGCTTTTTCTGCCCATGTGTTCAACGAAGAGGTCGAGCAATATTTGGCCGCCGGGTTTGCCGGTTTCCTACCTAAACCGCTGGTCGAGCACCAACTGCTGGACGTCATGAATGCGATTTTAGGTGGCAATGAGCATGTCGATGCTTTAGAGCAAGCCCATTTTGTGCAGGAAGAAGCGGCGAGTAATAGCCGTAGTGACAATGAAGAAGATGTCGAGGTAAGTGCAACTATGACCGAGCAAATACCGCTGTTGGATGAATCTGTGTTGAGTGGTGATCTCCAGGTGCTGGGCCAGGCGATGGTCGAGAAGATGATCTCCCTGTTTGCCGAGTCATCGCAAGCGACCATGGCTAAATTGCTGCCGGCCATGCAGAGTGGCGATAATGCATCGGTATCTGGCCTGTCACATAACCTCAAGGGGGCGGCAGGCACCATGGGGTTGCGCCAGCTGCATCAGGTTTGCTTGGAAATCGAGACGTCGGCAAAGGAAGGCCGGGTTGAGGAGGGGGCTGCCAATGAGCTCGAGGCAGTGTATCAGCAATCGCTCAAGGCGTTAGCAGATGCTTTTTCTAACGGTGACAAATAAGAAAAGGCTATTGGTAAAATAGATGATTGTAGCAGGAGGTAACTTCCATCCTGCTACAGCAAGGACCACTGAAAAGTCAGTGGTTTTCTTTATTTCTCTTTATAAAATGCAGACTTCGGCGCGTTGGGAATGTCACCGGTTTCGGTCGGGTTGCTAGGATCCCCGCTCCATTCAAACCAGCCACCGTCATAGACGCTGATGTCTTGCCAGCCCATCACATGGGCGTAGAAGAAGGCCTCGGATGCTCGCCAGCCGGTACCGCAATAGAACGAAACTGTCTGCGATGCGTCAATGCCCCAGTCTTTCCAGAAGTCAGTCATGATATTCGGGCTGATCATGGTGTCATCTGGGTTGCGAAAGTCTTCCAGATGGTAGGCGTCAGATCCCGCGTGGCCCCATTTTGAGCCCTTGATACGGCCTTTGGGCTCGATGTAACGGTAACCGCTCGTCTCACCAACATATTCGGCCCAGCTGCGGATACTGACCAATGACTGATGCTCAGGATCTGCTAATATTTCACGTGCCCCAGGGACGTCAATGATGTACTGAGGATTGGCTGGAATAGTGCGGCCAAACTCGACAGGCTTGGCGTGGTTACGCAGTGGCTGGGTTGAATAACCTGCATTGACCCAGGATTGCCAGCCGCCGTTGAGTAGGCGTACATCATCAACACCGGCATACATAAGTAGGCTGGCGGCGCGGGCTGCGGCGGTATTGTCACGGCCGTACAGGATCACCGTTGTATCGTGGGCGATCCCCAATTCTTTGATGGTCGCCGCTAGCTTGCTGTCGTCAACTCGGTTCCACCAAGGCTCTGATTCAATATTGTTGGTATTGAGGTAGAGTGCAGAAGGTATATGGGCGGCAAGGTATTTTGTCGGTGGTCCCCAGGCGACTTCGACCACTTTGTAGCCTTTTGCCGGTGGGTGAAGGACATCTTTGCCGTTGATCAGCTGATTGAGCCACTGTGCAGGTACAAGCTGCTGGTAGTTTTCAAGCGCAGTAAGCGGACCTGAAAAGTCAGTAACCGCCTGGCTAATAAGCTGAATATTGTTATTGCCAAGGCTCTTAAGCTGGGATTGTAAAATGTCCGCTTTTTCAGGCTGGCAATAGAGATAAGTCGGCTTGGTCAGGTCGATACCGCGGTTTTCGAGCTCGGCTCGGACAACCTGAGGGCGAAGCGTCGATAGCCAATCGGCATCGAAATTAATAGCACCAGGAAAGTGGCCACCACGTGTCTGGTTGGCTTCGGGCCAGCCGTTGTAGTGATTACTCGACCGACAATCGATGATTTGAAAGTCTTGGTTATTTTCGGCGGCTAACTGATCAAAAGTTGCCGCCATAAGTTGGGGACTCATTACGGCTGCAGAAGAGAGCAGGGCCCATTTTGTTAGTTTCATTGGAGTTACCTAGCATAAAAAACAGAGCCAGCATTATATTATGCTGGCTCGCTACTTTATTGATATAAGTAATGTTCTTTCGGTTTAGCTTGCTTGCGCTGCGGTATTTTTCGAGCGGTTCACATTTTTGCTACTAGGCTTGCGGCCACGTTGGTTTGGCTTTTGGCCTCTTGGCTTCACATCGCTGTTACGGGAGTTTTTGCCGTTGCCGTTGCCGCTACGTTTGCGTTGCTGGCCGTCAGCATTACGAGGTTTATTATCACCTTGTTTTGGTGCGTTACCTTTGCGAGGGCCTGAGTTGCGTTTTGGCTGGTTACTGCGGTTGTCGCTACGTTTTTCAGTACGCTTTTCAGTATTGCTTTCTGCCGCTTCTTTTGGCTTTTTGGGTTTCTTTGGCTTTTTCGCTTTAAGCGGTTTGATCGGCAAAGAGTTCGGTAGCGCATTGGTTGGCACAAAGCCCATTACATCTTTGCGCTCAAGGTGCTGCTGAATCAACTGCTCAATGGCGTTAAGCTCTTTGATTTCATCGGCGCACACCAGTGAAACTGCATGGCCTTCAGCTCCTGCACGGCCGGTACGGCCGATACGGTGAACATAGTCTTCGGCCACATTTGGCAAGTCAAAGTTGACTACTTGTGGCAACTGGTCGATATCGATACCACGTGCGGCAATGTCGGTTGCCACCAAGATGCGGATCTCACCGGTTTTGAAGTTTGCCAATGCCTTGGTACGGGCACCCTGGCTCTTGTTACCGTGGATAGCCGCCGCGGTAATGTCACGCTCTTCAAGGTATTTTGCCAAGCGGTTCGCACCGTGCTTGGTACGGGTGAAAACCAGTGCCTGATGCCATTTTTTCTCTTGGATCAGCTTGGTCAACAGTGCTGGCTTTTTCTTCTTATCCGTTGGGTAGATCCACTGCTGTACCGTTTTGGCCGTGCTGTTGCGCGGCGTTACTGAAATCTCTACTGGGTTGTTGGTCAGCTCGCGGGCCAACTCACGGATTTCTTCCGAGAAGGTTGCAGAGAACAGCAGGTTCTGACGCTTGGCAGGAAGTAGCGCCAAAATCTTTTTGATGTCACGGATAAAGCCCATATCCAGCATACGGTCGGCTTCATCAAGTACCAGTACTTCTAGCTGGTTGAACTTAACAGCGTTCTGGCCGATAAGATCCAACAAGCGGCCAGGTGTAGCGACTAGTACGTCGGCACCTTTGCGCATGCGCATCATCTGCGGATTGATTTTAACCCCACCGAATACGACCGCCGAGCTAAGTGGCAGTTTCTTGGAGTAGGTTGCTACATTTTCACCCACCTGTGCCGCCAGCTCGCGAGTTGGTGTTAGAACAAGTGCTCGCACTTGGTTCGCACGTACGATAGGGCCTTTTGATAGGCGCTCAAGAATAGGCAGGGTGAAGCCTGCGGTTTTGCCTGTTCCTGTTTGAGCTGCGGCCATAACGTCTCGACCTTCCAAAACCGCAGGGATAGCCTGTGCCTGAATAGGAGACGGGGTTTCATAGCCTTGGTTGGCAACAGCTTCAAGGATTGGGGTACAAAGGCCCAAAGAGGCAAAACTCATAGATAATTCTCAGTTGGATGAAAAGTATGATCTGCCTCACACAGGCAGCAAGCGGGCTAGCTTACAGCAGGATCGGGAAAAGTCCTAATCTTTCAGATTATTCTATCGGTCGGCCAGTGATTGTGGATCAGCTTTCACCGCTTGCGATAAGTGTCTCAAACCGCTCATTGCCGCGCAGGGATTCGAAGTCCTGCTCTTCGGCGGCTAGCTCGCGCAAGGAGGCACTGTCACGGACCGCTTGTTCCAAGTCATTGATAGCCATTTCTTCGGAGCCGAGGCAGGCATAGGCACAGGCACGTTGATAGAGGGCGTGGGCATTGCTGGGATCGAGCTCTAATACCCGGTTACACAAGCTTAACGCCCAGTAAAACTCCCTGATTTCCATGGCCGCATCGGCTTTGTAGATCAGAGCCTCCAAGTCACCGGGGCGAATTTTCAAAATGTCGTCATAGACCTCGATTTTTTGTTCCGGCGTCTGCAGGCCCTGCGAGCGTAACCATAGGTTGTGGATTTCGTTGATGGTTTCAATCTCTTTGTTGTTCTGGGCAATGATACGGGTTTTGCGCTTGAGATCTTGTTCGAGGCGTTGGAACTTCTTCTCATATTGTTCAGCAATAGACTGAAGCTGCTGGTCGGCGGCTTTCTTGGTGTTGTCGCGCAGCTCACGCAGCGACTGCCAGCCGATCAGGGCAAACAGGGACGCGGCACCAGCAATGAGGTAGAAGAAATAGGTGACAGTGACATTGGCGTAGTTCATCGACTTATCGGCGACAGCCAGTTCCCGATCGGTGATTTCGATCACCAACCGGCGCTCAAGATCCTGCTGGTCGATACGCAGCGCCTTGAGTTCATCAAGGATGTACCTTTCCATCAAGGGGCGCTCCAGTATTTTATCTTCTGCTGGCGGTTTCTCGGCACTGGCAAGGGCCGAAAAGGCGAAGGCAACAAGTAGGATCAGATGACGAGATAACATAGCGACTTCCTTGAGTAAAAATATACTACTAGGATCAGTCTAAAGGAATGGCTGTTCGATTGGAAATTGAAGAAGAGAAAGAAAAGCGCTGATGGCCTGAGTATGTTGATTGCTTACTAACAACGAGGCACAGGAAGAGATTGGTTGGCGGCCAAAACCTTGGTTACCACCAGCGCTGGAGAGACGTCGAAATAGGATTGCTAGTCTTCGAAACCACCTTCTTTCTGAACGGTAGCCAGCATCGACCTGCGCTTGAGCTCTTTATCGGCTTCTTGCTGGCAATGGACGGTGTTGGCTTCTTCGAAGCTGGTTTCTGCAGTGTTTGAAAAAACAAAATCTTTATTAAAAATCAGCATGACGTTTTACCCTCAAGTCATCATGTTGTTTACGGATCACATCCTGTCTTGATTTGGTTAAAAAACCATCATCCCTGACTAATTATTTTAAGGAGGAGGAAAGAGGCGTAGTTCACACTTTCTTTGCCTACAGTAGGCGTAGAGCGACCAAAGGCTCGTCAATCTATACCGAGCAGCTCTAGTGCGAGTCGGGCTGAGTCAAACGCAAACTCAGAGGGGGCAATCTCATGGCGATTGATCCATTTAATAGCCGCAACATCATCATTTGCCTGCATTTTTGGCTTGCTATCAAGTGTTATCTGATAGAAGGCATCACAGGTTTTGTACGTCGTACCTCGGTATTTATAAGTATTGGGTGCCGAGCCGATATAGCGCATGCCGGCAGGCTGAAAGCCAAGTTCTTCTTCGAGTTCGCGGCAGAGCGCTTGTTCTAAAGATTCATCGTAATCGACAAACCCTCCCGGGAAATCGAGCATGCCTTTACCCGGTTGCCGCCCTCGCTCTGCCACCAAGATATCATCACCGCAGCAGATAACCGCCAGCACTGCCGAAGCGGTATTGTGGAAATAGGTAAACTGACAGTGGTCACAGCAAAACACTTTGGCAGTGGTGCGGGAAAGTGTGGCTTGTCCGCAAGATGGGCAGAACATATGGCACTCTTCTGGAGAAACGAATGGCCAAACTATACCAGACTAAGTAATTGCCTGACTATATTGAGAGCTATCCCTGCCGCTGCAGTGCTACCCGAGATGATAGCCATTCTTCATTAAACCAATCCGTGAATGCCAAGCGCGATTGGGTTAAAATTCAGTAAGCGTTATCCCCTCGTCTTTCTCGCTGAATAAAGCACCTAAAGTTGCTTGGGTACATAGCGCCTTGTTAATTATTGAAGTCACCACTGGTAAATAAAATGTCTGAAGAACACGAAGAATATGAAGTTGAAGCCCTTGGGGTTGAGGTGAGTGCCCAGCCTATTGAGCTTTATAAGGTGTTGAAAATTGCCAACGCCGTAAGTGGTGGCGGTGAAGCCAAATTCGCGATTGCCGAAGGCTATGTCGCGGTCAACGGTGAGCTGGAGCAGCGCAAGCGCCGCAAGGTGTACGACGGTGATGTCATTGAGTTCAACAATGAGTTCTACCTAGTGCTTTGCGATCAGCCGGTGACAGATGTGGCTGAAAAGCCGAAGAAAGCCGCCGAGCCAAAAACTGCCCCACGCGCAAAGTCAGGCTCAAAACCAGCAAAAGGCAAAGGACTGGGGGCTAAATCGAAAGCAGGAACTCAAGGGAAGAGTTCTCAAGGTAATCGTTCTAAAGCCAAGAAAGGGCCAGCGGACAAAGCGACCGGCAGAAAGCCAATTAGTTTCTAGGCTCATCTGTGACAAGTCAGGGTTATTGATTAGAGAGTATAGAAGGCCGCGATTGCGGCCTTTTTGTTGGGGATGTGCTTGTGCCAGCGGAACCTCAGGCGCTAAGCCGCGCGATGGTTGCTTAGCCCGTATTTCTTTATCTTGCGGTACAAAGTCGCAATACCAATCCCCAGTTCTTCGGCCACCATCTTACGGTTGCCAAGGCGTGAAATAGCCTCCTCTATACGGATCTTTTCCATTTCTTCCAGGCTCATCGAGCAGTCGTCATTCAACAGCTCCTGCGGGCTGGACGCTTCAGGGGTTTGCTCGAAATAGGGGGGAAGCAAATCGACGTCGATCGGGTCGCCTTCCGGAACGACATTGACAAGGTATTCCACTAGGTTGCTAAGCTCGCGTACGTTGCCCGGCCAGTGGTAGCCATTGAGACGGCGCATGGCTTCCGCACTGATCCCCGGATAGGTCACCCCGATTTTTTGGGTGTGATGCTCGAGGAAGTAGTTGATCAGCAGCGCGATATCCCCTTCACGTTCCTTGAGCGGCGGCAGGTGAATAGGGATGACGTTGAGGCGGTAATACAAATCCTCGCGGAATTTGTTGGTGGCGATCATCTCCTGGAAATTACGGTTGGTGGCCGAAATAATGCGGATATCGACCGGAACCGCTTTGTTGGAGCCAATTGGCATCACTTCACGTTCTTCCAGCACACGCAACAGTTTGGCCTGCAACGTCATCGACATATCGCCAATTTCATCGAGGAACAGCGTGCCCTTGTTGGCGGCCTGGATCAAACCGGTTTTGCCTTTGGTCGATGCGCCGGTAAAGGCACCTTTGACATAGCCGAACAGTTCGCTTTCCAATAGCTGATCAGGGATAGCCGCACAGTTGATTGCAATGAAAGGGTACTGGCTGCGATCGCTCAGGTTATGGACCGCATTGGCGATCACTTCCTTACCGGTACCACTCTCGCCGTTGATCAGGACGCTGGATGGGCTGCTGGCAATGCGGGTGATGAGCTTCTTCAGCTGGCGCATCTTGCTGCATTCGCCGATAACGGTGGCGAACTGTGGCTCATGATCCGGGATCATCAATGCGCTATTAGGTTGATGAAAGGCCATCAGGAAAAGTTGATGGCCGTGGGCGTTATAAAACTGCCCAACTAATAATTCCTGCCGGCCACCGAGTGAAATAATATGTTGTTGGTGGCCCTTCATCTCATTGTTGTGTAGAGAGAGCGGCTGAATATTAATTTCAATACTGTGCAGCGCTTCCTGAGTTATATTCAGGTTGTTGAGTGCGGGCTGGTTGCCGTATTTTACCCGGTTGTTTTCATCGAGAACTAATACGCCCTGGTCCATGTTTTCAATAAGATTGGTAAACACCTCATCGAGACCGTCGCTATTACTGTTTTTCTCGACAACTTTAGACACCACTATTTGGGCAATATGTTTGATGTAGTCGGAGAACAGCTGGACATTATCTTTTATCCTCTCGCGTGACTCTTCACTGAACGCAACGAGGCTGATCACTCCAAGGCAGCGATCCTCAATCATGATCGGCACCCCGAGGAAGGCCATTTCACGACAGCCATTCTTGTTGGTACAGCCTTCACACAAAGGATCGGTTCTTGATTTGACGACAACTTTTTCTTCATGTGTTTCAAGAATATATCTGAATATTCTTGAGCTGGTATTTAGCTTTTTTCCAAAAAACTTACTATAGGGACCAGTACCTGCAATTCTGACCAAATCGGCATCGACGACTTCAGCATCGATTTTCAACACCGCCGACAGCATTTGGGTGAAGCGGAGGATAGTCGGTTGCAACTGCATTAACTCTGAGGGTCTTGGTGTATTCAGCATATTGACTGGCTTATTCCTTTAATGACCGAATTAACATAAAGAAAAACCCTGTTATGCTGTTTGATATGTGTCAGGGTTTTTAGATTGAATATTTCAAAAAGAAATATTTTGCTACCAATGTCACACGGGAATATCAATATGATAATTCCCCTTTTTTATCACTATCATTTTGGTCTCAGTAAATGATATCAACTGATAGTGTCTTTTTTATCATTCTCTGGCTCTTACCATATAAACAAATCACGTTAAAAATGCCCACCCCAGTATTTATGCGGCTTGCCGAAGGGCGGTGGGACTTTATTTTCCAGTAAATTATTTTTGGCACAGTTATTGATTGTTAGTGAATTAAGTACGCAATCACCTAACTTTGTAAACCCTTAAGTTAAGGCGGAAGATCCTGAACATTTACCTTTGTTTGCAATCTCAATGCCTTAAACCAATACCAAATGAATGATCGCTGATTGAGCAATGCTGAAGGCTGTCATTACCCATTAAGCGACTGGACAGTGGCGTAACGCGCTGCCAGGGACGAATAACAATTGAAACCGGGAAGATAATCATGAAGAGCATCAACGAACTTATCAAGGAAATCAAAGAGCTAAAATCTGAGTTACATGACAAAGACTTTCTGCTGACGTGGGAGCAAACCCCGGAAGAGCTTGAGCGTGTATTGAAAACAGCCCAGGTCCTTAAAGCGATGCGTCAGGAAAATATTGCTACCAACGTGTTTAATAACGGGCTCGGAATTTCCCTGTTCCGCGATAACTCAACCCGTACCCGCTTCTCCTATGCTTCAGCGATCAACATGCTAGGTCTTGCCCAGCAGGACTTGGATGAAGGCAAATCACAAATTGCCCACGGTGAAACAGTCCGTGAAACCGCCAACATGATCTCTTTCTGTGCCGATGCTATCGGTATCCGTGATGACATGTACCTAGGCGCGGGTAATGCTTACATGCGTGAAGTGGGTGAAGCCTTGGATGACGGCGTGAAAGAAGGCGTGCTTCCTCACCGTCCTGCCCTGGTGAACCTGCAATGTGATATCGACCACCCAACCCAGTCTATGGCTGACTTGGCATGGTTGGAAGAGCACTTCGGTGGCCTGGATAAGCTGAAAGGCAAGAAAATAGCCATGACATGGGCTTACTCGCCAAGCTACGGCAAGCCACTGTCTGTCCCTCAGGGCATCATCGGTTTGATGACCCGTTTCGGTATGGACGTTACCCTGGCTCACCCTGAAGGCTACGACCTGATCCCTGAAGTGGTCGAAGAAGCGCGCAAGAACGCAGAAGCCTCTGGCGGTAGCTTCACTCAGGTTGCCAGCATGGAAGAAGCGTTCAAAGATGCGGACATCGTCTATCCGAAATCTTGGGCTCCTTACCAAGTGATGGGCCGCCGTACCGAACTGCTACGAGCTAACGACCATGATGGTCTGAAGGCATTGGAAAAAGAATGTCTTGGCCAGAATGCTAATCACAAAGACTGGCATTGCACCGAAGAGATGATGAAGCTGACTAAAGATGGCGAAGCGCTATACATGCACTGCCTACCAGCAGACATCACCGGCGTATCGTGCGAAGAAGGCGAAGTGGAAGAGTCGGTATTTGAGAAATACCGTATCGCAACTTATAAGGAAGCGAGCTGGAAGCCATACATTATTGCGGCAATGATACTAAACCGTAAATACCAGGAGCCTGGGCACATTCTGCAAGAGCTGCTGGATGATGCGAAGAAGCGCGTTAAATAACCGCTTGCTGCATCAATACTTTTCCTGCCTTGGTGCATTCGCCTGGTTCATACGCGATGGTGTGACAGGGCAGGGAACCCCTAGTCGATCTATCTGTATCTTTATGCTTGGGTCATGCTAGCCCATAAGCGGGGGGGAATACCCTTGGGTAATTAACGCCCCCGCCTTTTTCTTTCTCTTATTTTATGAGGTCTGGTCGTGTCTACGTTCACTCTTAAAATGGAGATCGCCGATAACCGCCATTATAACGGTCAGCTTTCTCCACTCTTTACCGCCGCTGAAGCGGAAAAAGCCCGCGCATTCCACCAAGCTGTGGAAGGCTACCAGCCGACACCTTTACATTCGCTTGACTGCCTGGCCAAAGACATCGGTGTTGGCAAAATCCTGGTTAAAGACGAAGCCTACCGCTTCGATTTGAATGCTTTTAAGATGCTGGGGGGCGCCTATGCGATTGCCCGCTTGCTGTGTGATGAGTTCAAGCTCGATATCAATGCCTTTGATTTCGCCAAGCTGAGAAACGACATTACAGAAAAAATGACCTTTGCGACCGCAACCGATGGCAACCACGGCCGTGGTGTAGCATGGGCCGCCAATAAACTCGGTCAGAACGCTGTGGTTTATATGCCAAAAGGTGCTGCCGATGAGCGTGTTAACAACATCCGTGCCCTGGGGGCCGAATGTATTGTGACCGACATGAACTACGACGATACCGTGCGCCTCGCGATCAAAACCGCCGATGAAAACGGTTGGAAAGTGGTACAGGACACGGCATGGGAAGGGTATACCGAAATCCCGACTTGGATCATGCAGGGTTACACCACTATGGCAGCAGAAGCTGTCGACCAAATGAAAGCGATGGCTGTTGAACGCCCGACTCACGTGTTCCTACAGGCCGGCGTTGGCGCGATGGCCGGCGGCGTGCTGGGCTACCTGTGTGACCAATACGGTCCTGACAAACTGCACTCAGTGGTTGTCGAGCCTGATCAAGCTGACTGTATCTACCGCTCGGGGATCAGCGAAAAAGGTGAAATGATCAATGTCGATGGCGATCTTGCCACCATCATGGTTGGTCTGGCATGTGGTGAACCTAACCCAATCGGCTGGCCGGTATTGCGTGATTGCTCTACCCAGTTTGTTTCCTGCCAGGACAGTGTTGCAGCCCTCGGTATGCGTGTCCTCGGCAATCCATTGGGTGACGATCCTCGAGTTGTGTCTGGTGAGTCTGGCGCAGTCGGTGCTGGTTTGCTTGCCGCCATTCATTTCCACCCAGAAAAAGAAAAGCTGATGGAAAAAATGGGCCTCAACAAAGACTCGGTGGTGCTCTTGATTAATACCGAAGGGGATACTGACCCTGTCCACTACCGCGAAGTCGTGTGGGGCGGCAAACACCAAACTATTTGACCATTTATTTGGGCTAGTTAGCACATGCCTGTGCTAACTAGCGTCACTAAATGCTCAAGAAATAGATGAATAAAGAATTTTAAATTTAGTGCCTTGTTGGTGTCATCAATAGGCAGGGTGCCGTGAAAATCGATCATACCGGGTGTGATGACCACCGCCCGGTTCAAGGAGAATTATAATGAACATCCCATTTGCCCAAGTACTGGAAAAAGCCCAAGACTACAAAGCGGACATGACCCGTTTCCTTCGTGACATGATTGCCATTCCAAGTGAAAGCTGTGACGAAGAAAAAGTGGTACTGCGCATCAAAGAAGAAATGGAAAAAGTCGGTTTTGACAAAGTAGAAATCGACCCAATGGGCAACGTACTGGGTTGGATTGGTCACGGTCCTCACCTCATCGCGATGGATGCACATATCGATACCGTGGGTGTCGGTAATATGGATAACTGGGACTTCGACCCATATGAAGGTATGGAAGATGACGAAGTGATCGGTGGCCGTGGTGCATCGGATCAGGAAGGCGGCATGGCGTCTATGGTTTACGCCGGTAAGATCATCAAAGATCTTGGCCTAGAAGACGAATACACCTTACTAGTAACCGGTACTGTCCAGGAAGAAGACTGTGACGGTCTGTGCTGGCAGTACATTATCCAGGAAAGCAACATCCGCCCTGAGTTTGTCGTTTCGACTGAACCAACTGATTGCCAGATCTACCGCGGCCAGCGCGGCCGTATGGAAATCCGTGTTGATGTATCCGGTGTCAGTTGCCACGGCTCAGCACCTGAGCGTGGTGATAATGCCATCTTCAAAATGGGCCATATTCTAGGCGATATCGAGAAACTGGCTTCCAACCTTGGTGACGACCCATTCCTAGGCAAAGGCACATTGACGGTTTCTGAAGTCTTCTTCACCTCACCAAGCCGTTGTGCGGTAGCGGATAGCTGTGCGGTGTCTATCGACCGTCGTCTGACTTGGGGCGAAACGTGGGAAGGTGCTATCAAGGAAATCGAAGAGCTTGAAGCGGTTAAGAAATTCGGTGGTAAAGTATCTATGTACAACTACGACCGTCCTGCCTACACCGGTTTGGTTTACCCAACTGAGTGCTACTTCCCAGCATGGAAGATCGACGAAGAGCATGTTGCAACCAAGACTCTGGAAGCGTCTTACGAGCTACTGTTCGACAAGAAACCTACCGTTGATAAGTGGACCTTCTCAACCAACGGCGTTTCTATCATGGGCCGCTACGGTATCCCAGTGATCGGCTTTGGTCCTGGTAAAGAGCCAGAAGCACACGCGCCAAACGAGAAGACTTGGAAAGATCATCTAGTCACTTGTGCTGCAATGTACGCTGTTATCCCACAGATGTACCTGAAAGAGTTGAAGAAGTAATAAAACGTGACGGGTAGGGTATTACGCTCTCTATGCTTTGCCTGTCCATCCTTTTCCGTCCTGGGGGTGCCGACCGCTCTGCCTAACGTTGGCCACATATCCCCCCCAGGATGGATTTCTTTTTTATGAGCAAGTTACCTCTGAACCCGTATTTTGAAGTAGCTTGACGATATAGGCAGGCGCTTGCTGTTCCTTTTGTCCGTTAGGCCTGAAGTTCTAAGTCATAGCGGGCAAACGAAACAGCATCCTTTTTATCTTAGGCAGAGAAGGAATAAAGTATGTTTTCCGCGGCGTCGAAAAAAACATCAGAAAACCAAGCGGCGATCCTGACCCAGCCCCGTCCGGGGACCATGTTGATCCGCCAGGGAATAGTGGTCGATCACCAGCAGGCACAAAAAGCCGATATTCTTATCGTTGACGGCAAGATCGCCGATATTGCCCCTGAAATCCACATCATTCCCAAGCAGTGTGAAATCATCGAGGCGGCGGGACTGTATGTCATGCCGGGCGGTATTGATGTCCATACCCATTTCAATATCGATGTTGGTATTGCGCGCAGTTGCGATGATTTTTTCTCCGGTACCCGCGCAGCAGCATGTGGCGGCACCACCACGGTTGTTGACCATATGGGCTTTGGCCCAAAAGGTTGCAGCCTTCATCACCAGTTGAATGTCTATCAGAAATACGCCAAGGAAACGGCCGTTATCGACTATAGCTTCCATGGGGTTATCCAGCATGTAAATGAAGACATCCTCGCTGAAATGGCTTCGATGGTCGAAGAAGAGGGGATATCTAGCTTCAAGTTGTACCTGACCTACGGTTACAAACTTGATGACGAAGACGTGCTCAAGGCACTGATCCAGCTTAAACAAGTCGGTGCGTTGGCTACCGTGCACCCCGAGAACGATGCTGCCATTGCCTTGCGCCGTAGCCAGTTGCTTGAGCAGGGCAAGACCGCACCTAAATACCACGCGGTAAGCCGCCCGCTGGAGTGCGAAGCCGAGGCCATTGCCCGGATGATCAACCTTGCCAAACTGGCCGGTGATGCCCCTTTGTACATTGTCCACCTCTCCAATGGGCTTGGCCTGGATTATGCCCGGCTCGCCCGTGACAACCACCAGCCGGTGTGGGTGGAAACCTGCCCGCAATACCTGATGCTTGATGACAGTTGCTACGAGCGGGAAGACGCCCTCAAGTATATCCTCAGCCCTCCTCTGCGCCCGGCTGCGGAGCGAGAGAAACTCTGGCTCGGGCTGGTGGATGGCAGTATCGATACGGTTGCCACCGATCATTGCGCGTTTACCTACCACGATCAAAAACAACGCGGCAAAGACAACTTTAGCGCTTGCCCTAACGGGATGCCCGGTGTTGAAACCCGAATGCCATTGCTGTTCTCTGAAGGCGTGATGAAAGGGCGGCTGAGCCCGAGCCGTTTTGTCGAGCTGACCAGTTACCTGCCTGCCAAGCTGTTTGGCCTTTATCCGCAAAAAGGCGCCTTGCAGGCCGGATCAGATGCTGACTTAGTGCTGTTCGACCCAGAGCAAGAAGTTTCAATCAAACACGAATTACTACACGACAACGCAGATTACACCCCGTTTGAAGATATCCAAACCCAGGGCTGGCCAGTGATGACCATCAGCCGTGGGGACGTTGTAGCGTGTAATGGCGAATTTACGGGGAAAGCTGGGAATGGCCGCTTTATTCGCCGCAAACCGTTCGATGCCAGTGCGCTGTAAACCGTAACGAACGGGCAGGGGTGATAGCCCCAAAACAACAAGGATAATTCAAGGAGTAGTTATGAACACCCCAACCAAGAAGAGTACTGCTGTCGTCGCCTTAGGGGGAAATGCACTGTTGCGTCGCGGCGATGCGCCAAGTTTTACCAACCAACTTGCCAATATCAAGATTGCCGCCAAGGCGATTGCGGAAATTGCCAAGGAATACCAAGTGGCGATTGTCCATGGTAATGGGCCTCAGGTCGGTTTGTTAGCGTTGCAAAACCTGGCTTACGACAAGGTTCAGCCTTACCCGCTCGATGTTTTGGGCGCCGAAAGTGAAGGTATGATCGGCTATATGCTGGCGCAGGAGTTGCAAAACCTGATGCCGGATACTGAAGTCACCAGCTTGCTGACCCGTATCGAAGTCGATCCGAACGACCCGAGTATGCTCGACCCGACCAAGTTCGTTGGCCCTGTCTACAACGAGGAAGAAGCCGGTATCTTGGCTGAAGCCAACAACTGGACCATGAAACGTGATGGCGAATTTGTCCGCCGCGTCGTACCGTCACCCAAGCCGCTGAACATCATCGATAAGAAATCTATCGAAACCCTGTTGGGCGCTGGCGACATTGTGATCTGCTGCGGTGGTGGCGGGATCCCGGTACGCAAAACCGACTGCGGTTACGCCGGGGTCGAAGGGGTGATCGACAAAGATCTGGCTGCCACTTTGCTGGCCAAGCAGCTCAAAGCCGACAAGTTATTGATCCTGACTGATGCCGATGCGGTCTACCTTGACTGGGGCACCGAGAACCAGCGCGCACTGCGCTCTACCACGCCGGCTCAGCTGAGCGAATACCAATTCCCGGCAGGCTCGATGGGCCCGAAAGTTGAAGCCGCCGCCGACTTCGCCCAGTTCGGTGGCAGAGCCTACATCGGCGCCTTGGAAGAAGGGCTGGATGTACTGGCCGAGCGAGCAGGTACCTGTGTTAGTGAGTAGCTGCTAGTGGTTTAATCCAGGCTTGATGAACAAACAGCAACTCAAGGAATTGGGTTGCTGTTTTTTTTGTGGGGATCAATGAATAGCCACTAACAATCTGCCACAGATCTCAAACGTTGCTGACTTTTATATTTTCATTTCTAAAATCTTTCTTAATCATGACCAATCGAACCATCGTTCATGGAAAGATAGGCGAGTCATATCGGATGGCCATGTTTGCCTCATTCGCGTTTCTAAACTGTTTTATTGCAACTGTGGTCGCTTTGTATACAGTGACGCAGCATGCTAGAGCGGGTATTTCACACTCATTATTAATAAGACGTCTTGAAGCTATGACACTCCAGGCAATATTTTTAAACCAACAATAAGTCAGAAATAGACAAACATGACATGAAGAAAATTGAGTATCAAAATAGCATGAAAAAATTAAACCTCGCTTTTGCTGCTTTCATCTTTACTGTGCTTGCGGGCTGCTCGTCAACTGAGGCAGTCTATGATGAAAAAACAAAGGTTTACGCCAAGTCACATAAGCTTGTTGGCCAAGCGTCGTGGTATGGTGACAGATACCACGGAAAGCTCACTGCAAGTGGTGAGCGGTATAACATGAGAGCCTATACAGCGGCTCATAAAACCTTACCTTTTGGGACTATCGTGAGGGTTACAAATACAGCTAACAACAAAACGGTAGATGTGAAGATCAATGATCGAGGTCCTTTTGCCAAAGACCGAGTCATTGACCTTTCTCATAAGTCATTTGAACAAATAGGTGACACCAAGAAAGGCTTAGCACCGGTCAAAATTCAAATTATTGATGATAGTAATACCTTCAGGTATAAGCACTAATCCCCTAATCAAAGTTAGCTTGGACTGATTTGTGTAGCAGCTTGCTGCACAAATCGGTACTGACGCTGTTGCTAGGTGAGGTTGTCGTTAATCGTCTTCTTACCGCACTTTTCGCAAATACTATGGCGTGAAAAGTCATCCATAGTGGCTTCAAACGCGCCAACCGCAGCACTTTTAATAAAGCCTTTTAAGAAATCCTTAAATTTGCTCTGCTCAGGTTCATCTCGAACTAAAACAACAATATGCTTAGTCTCCATTGCGCATTTGGAGCAGTAGTGAACTTCTTCATTTGTCAGCATGAGGCGTCTCGATGTGATGAGTTTCTATCGATTGAAGTTACCTGAACACCTTTCTTGCCGCTTTGAGACGTAACTCCCGTTTTGCTGTAATGCATAATCAATAAACCCGGTATTGTGCGTTCCAGCTGAAGCTTTCCCCTACCGGTACATTAACCTCGATAAAATTTTCCGGGGAGAGGGAACGGTCATTAGCCCAGACCACTAGTCTGCTCAATGGCTGATCCACCTTGACATCGATGCCCCGGTTCAGTCCGTGGTGATGAACGCGAAACTGGTGATCATCTGAGGTACTGGCAAAACCTGTCAGAGGAATAAACAGTCGGCGATCGTCGCGGATCGTCTCAAGGATCTGAAGGCTGTTGCTATCTAGTTTTATACGAGGCTCGCTTTTGCGCTTTTCCGGAGAAAAAGGAAAAAACACTTGATATTGCTGATCAACCTTCTGGTCATCAATGACAAAAAAGTGGTGGTTGAACACAGTGGTTTCAATTGCCTTTTCGCCGGTGTTTTCCAGTTGATGTGACATGGTAAATCCCTGCTCGTCCAAGGTAATGGTCTTTTGATAACGATAGCCATACCCCGTGCCATCCTGCAGTGTCTGAATGAATTCTACACTGTGGTCGGAAGCATTGATTTGCCATTCGCCATGGTCAAGGATCTGGTAGGGGTTGGTAAAGTTAAAACGTTCTTCGTCAGCTGGTTTTTTCAGGACACCGATACCGATACGAACAAAAGTCTCGGATTCACCATAACCCAGGTTGTCGAATATCTGGGCCGGTCCATTCACACTGAAGTGTATTTTGGGGTCATGTACGGGCTCAAAGCGCCAACGACCAAAATACTCAACACCGTCTAACTGAAACGAGTGGATCAAACCTGACCAGTCAAACCGAGTGGAACGATATGAACCGTCCTCAACATCTGGCAGGTATATCGCCATTTCAACCATATCGTTTGCCAACCGAACTTCAGGGAAACTGACAGCTGACGCGCCAACGCTCGCTACGGATAAACAGCCGCATAGAAACCAGCAGATTTTCATTTAATACCTTTGATTTATTACTGTAAATATCAATAACCTATCAGGAAAATTCGCCTAGCGACCTATTACGGATCAATACATGGCTGACTAAGCTCCCGTACTAATTTGCGGCCTCTGGCACCTAAACGAAATCGAGGTAGAGTGCGGGTATCAATTATTCAATAGCCACTACGCCATAATGTGCTATCGCTTATCTATGCTAAGCATCCTTTTTGCTCCGGTGTTATTATATTCCTTCGAATCAAAATACAACTTGGCGAAAACGACATTTGACTAGCGCAATAATTCATCGCGGTCGGCACATTTTATATTTCATATGGCACCGGCTCAGAACCAGTGGCTTGCAGATGCTGGCCAGTTTCCTTTTTGTGCGCTGTGCACTGCTGACCTTGTTCGTCCCGCTCGATATTTGGATCAGCTCCAAGTTGATGGCGTTTCATGGGGTGAGTGCCATTGCCAATCAGGAGTTACTGTCTTTCTTCCTCTCGCCAGCAGGCTTTTTGCTGAGCTTGTGGTTTATCACACAGCTGAGTTTTGCCTTTTTCGTCGAACACTCAACAATTAGCATCTTGCTGGCCCAGCATGATCTGGGCAAGCGATCGATATTGGATACGTTCGGACTGATCCTCCAGCGCAGCTTTCGGGTGGCAAAGGTCGTGCTGGCACAATCGCTTGGGATCAGTCTGCTGCTTTCTACCTTGGTGTGGTGCGGGCGCTGGATCTACGGGCTTATGCTCAATGACTGGGATATCAACTATTATCTCAGCCACCAGATGAGCTCGTTGTGGCTGGCGGTTGGCTTATTGGTCCTGCTCACGTTACCGATTGTCTTGTTGGTTCTGCGCTATTGGGCTAGCTGGTGGCTCGCCTTGCCGCTGAGCCTGTTTCAAAACTGCTCCCAGTGGCGGCTGTTCAAGCAAGCCCAGCGTTTGAGCCAAGGCATTTATCCGCATATTTTATTGGGCCATATTGCTTGGTTATTCGGCCGGGTGGTTATTATTGCGATTATCGCCAAGGGCATTTTGTTTGTGCTTGAACCCGTACTGCACTGGGCAACTTATGATCCTGAGCGTTACCCTTGGCTGATGGTTGCAACGGTTCTGCTGATTGGCGTCGCCTTTCTGCTGAGCTTTGTCGACCGCTTTATTTACGCAAGTTGCCAATACTATGTGCTGCGCCTGCAAACCAGGCGCCATAAACTGGTCAATGAAGAAGAACGATTTGCGGGGCTGATGCAAAGCACCGAGCGCCGTATTTTGCTCAGTAGTGTCATGGTGTTGTTCATTGTCTTTGCATCAGTGAATGGTTACTCCGACGTGCGCCATTTCGTCGGACATTTGCAAACCAATACCTCTGGCTATGTCACCGCGCACCGCGGTGGGGGATTTGCGTACCCAGAAAACAGTGAAGCAGGCATACAGTACGCAATATCGCTGGGGGTCCAGAGTACCGAAATTGATGTGCAGATCACCAAGGACGGGCAGGTGGTGGTTTTCCACGACCGTGACTTGGGCCGTATGCTTGGCTCTCACTTGGTGGTGGAAGAGGCCAGTTATTCTGAGATAGTCGCGGCTTATCAGGCTAAGAACCAAGTACCTCCGCCGCTGTTAAAACAGTTATTGGATGACTATGCCGATGATATCGAATTCAATATTGAATTAAAGCGTTACAACCGAAGCTTCGATCTAGCTCTGGCAATGGCGGAGTTGCTGCCGAAGTACCAGCAAGCCATGATTGTGTCGAGCTTGGATGTCGAACTGCTGGCACGGCTGATGAACAAGATGGAGGCATCGCGTCCTGAACAGCTACGCTATGCGCTTATTTATGCCGCCAGTGTTGGCGAGTCCGAGCTTGAACGAGAAGTGGATATGCTGATGCTCAGCGATCAATGGCTTGATACGTGGCGGATCATTGAAATCCAGCAACGGGAGCAAGAGGTATTGGCTTGGACCATCAACAACTCAGCTGCGATGGAGCGGCTATTCCTGTTGGGGGTGGATGGCATTATTACCGACGAGCCCAAGTTAGCGTTGGAAGCCAAGAAGAGCATAGAACAAATGGATTTCTCTGAGCGGGCGCTGCGGACCTTGCGCCACTGGTTGTTACTTTAAATGAAAGATCGGCTTACTCTTCTAGGGTAAAGCCGATTTTAATGGTTACCTGCCAGTGGGCCACTTTGCCATCTTCAATATGGCCGCGGGTTTCGACGACCTCAAACCAGCGCAGGTTTTTGACGGTTTCGTTTGCCCGTTCAATAGCGTTGCTGATTGCGTCTTCAATACTGTCTGGAGACGAGCCAACCAGTTCCATTTTTTTGTAGGTGTGATGATCGGGGCCACTCATAGCCGTCTCCTGCCATTAATCGTCGTTTAAGTGTAGTCGTTTTGAAGGCCACGTCATGCCGCAATATTGAATGATAATGCCCCGTGACTGATGGAG
This sequence comes from Photobacterium gaetbulicola, assembly GCF_003025515.1. NCBI lineage: Bacteria > Pseudomonadati > Pseudomonadota > Gammaproteobacteria > Vibrionales > Vibrionaceae > Photobacterium > Photobacterium gaetbulicola. Next base: position 107,902 of record NZ_PYME01000011.1, read on the forward strand.
GGCAACGCTATTATTATTCGGGCAAGAAAAAGGGCCTCACTCTGCAGTGAAGCCCTTTGATGCTATCTAGCTACTGGAGCTTACTCCTCAATCAACCGGTGCGCGATCTGGCTCTGGCGCTCTTGTGGTTTGAACTGGTTAAACCTTGGCAAGAACTTGTCCCAGTCGATGACATGGCTGTTGATTTCAGGACCATCGATACAGGCGTGCTTGCGCACCAGTTTGCCGTCTTCCATCACTGGCACCATGCAGGCGCCACACATGCCGGTGGCATCCACCATGATGGAGTTGAGGCTGGCAACACAAGGGACTTGATAGCCTAGAGTCTGATCGCTCACTGCACGCATCATCATTGGCGGACCTATGGTGATGACTTCTGCAATTGTCTGATCAGAATCAGGACTATTGGCTTCCCTGTGCTGCACCAGGCGATCTTCCAGCGGATTAGTCACGAACCCTTCGATGCCGAATGTACCGTCATTACTGGTGTAAACCACTTCCAGCAAACCTGGGAACGCAGCCCGGAGGTTCTCGACTTTGTCACCTTCCTCGGTCCAGAAGCTATGGGTTTTGCTTCTGAAACCGGAGATCAGAGTGACTTTGTTGCCGATTTCCAGATGGGCACGCATGATCGGGTGTACCGCCGGCAGACCAACGCCGCCAGCGGTGAAGATAACACTCTGGTTGTCAGGGTGTTTCACCACGTGGCTTGCTTGCCCCAGTGGGCCGGCAATGGCCTCGAAGCAGTCGCCTTCTTGCATTTGGTTGATCAGCTTGGAGCTGGTCCCCAGACCTTGGATCACTAGCTCGATAGTGCCGGCCTCGGCGTCCCAGTCGGCCAGAGTCAGCGGGATCAATTCACCTTTTTCATCCGCCAGTACCCTGACAAACTGTCCCGCCTTGGCTGAGCGGGCAATCAGCGGTGAGGTAATGGTGAACTCGACAATTTCCTCGGTCAATTGCCGACGTTTGACGATTTTCGGCGGCGTTTGGCTAAGCCCCGTGTAGTGGCAAGCTTGTGCGACTAGCCCTTCGACTTCCTTGGCGTTGAAATCAAGGTGGCCCATGATCTCTCTTGCCGCTGCCTGACCGTCACCAGCGGCCTTGATCGCGGTAGAACCACCACGGGTAGCATCACCACCACTGTACACGCCGCTTAGCGAGGTCTCTTGCGAGCCTTTGTTGAGCAGCAGCGTACCCCACTTGGAGGTATCCAAGTCTGGGTTAGCGTCTTTGACGATCGGGTTAGAGCTGTTACCCAAGGCCATAATGGCAAAGTCGACCTTCATCAGCTCAAACTCACCGGTAGACTGTGGACGTCTACGGCCAGACGCATCGGGCTCGCCCAGCGCCATCACATCAAGTTTGGCACTGGCCAGAACATGGTTCTTGTCGCCGTTGAACTCGCAAGGGGAGCGGAGCTCTTTGAGCATGATCCCTTCTTCGAGCGCATGGTGAAGCTCTTCGACACGGGCTGGCATTTCCTGTTGGGTCCGGCGGTAGACGATAGTGACGTTGGCCCCCAAACGGCAAGCGGTACGGGCAGCGTCCATCGCGGTGTTACCACCACCGATGATCATCACTTCCTTGCCTTCCATATCCGGCATTGGCGTTTCGTAGTCAGGCTCGTTGGCGTGCATCAGATTGACACGGGTAAGGAATTCATTGGCCGACATGATGTTCAGCAAATGCTCACCCGGTACATTCATAAAGCGCGGCAAGCCCGCCCCGGTACCGACGAAAATGCGCGTGAAGCCAGCACGCTTAAGGTCTTCAAGCGTTGCGGTCTTACCTACGATGTAGTTGGTGACAAAGCGGCCGCCGAGCGCTTTGATTTTCTCAACCACATCGTCCACCAACTGGTTAGGCAGGCGGAACTCAGGGATACCGTACCTCAGTACCCCGCCCAAGACATGGAATGCCTCGAACACGGTAACTGGGTAGCCTTCTTTGGCAAGCAAGTAGGCATTGATCAGCCCTGAAGGCCCAGAACCCACAATCGCAACCGGAGGCTTGGTCGCCGCAACCCAAGGGTTAATGTCAGCCGGTTTTGGTGGTTCACCGTTGGAAAGTTCGCGCTCACGCTGGGGCAGGAACCACTCCAACTGGCCGATTTCTATTGGCCTGTCGTTGTGGGTACACACCCCCTGACATTGCAGCTCCTGCGGGCAAACCCGGCCGGTAACATTCGGCAGTGGGTTGGCATCGCGGATCAGCTCGAAAGCGTCTCTAAAGCGGCCTTCACCCATCAGGTTGAGAACCTGAGGAATGTGGATCTTAACCGGGCAGCCTCCGTCGTTTTCTTCAGCGGGGTTACCGTCGCGATCGCACTTCGGCACACCGATTTCACACGGGCGGTCTTCACACTGCTTGTCTCGGATCACTTCCAGCCACACGAACAGTTCAACTTCCCGCAGGCTGTAGCCGAGCCCCATGTAACCGAGGTAGCCTTGGCTAACTAAGTCAAAGTCCTTGCGGCGCTCTTCGGCAGGGCGGACGTAAGGCGGTATGTTGTTGCTACCGGGCCATCCGACGGATAGCCCTTTGAACATCGGGTAGCGTTCAGACATATGGGTATCGAGCGCCTGCACAAAAGCACGCTTTTGCTTGAGCGGGATACGCCATAGGTAACGCTGTAGGGCGACACTGAGCTCATTGTCGGCCAGCAACAGCTGCCAGAGCTTATCGGTAAATTCAGCTGACAGCTTGCCTTGCTTGAGCGTCTCGCGGATAAGCTGCATGCTCTCTTCGATCACCATCTGCTGGAAGCGCTGCGGGTTTTGCTCCATGCGCTTTAGCATCAGCTCCCGTTGAGCTTGCGACACGCCAGGTGTCGTTTCTGGTTTTTCAAAAACATCACTCATGGCTACACCTCCACCGACGCAGGTGCGTTGAAGTGGATGATCTCGGCATCACACTCATCAGCAATGCGCGAGGCACGCTTGATCAACTCATCGCTGAGTTCGACGGTTTCCAGTGCATTAGGGATCACCTGGCTGATGACCTTGGCCTCGCCGTTTTCAACAATGGTGGTTTTCTCAAACAACTCACTCAATTGCTGGTAGCAGGTTTTGCAGTCGGTACATTGACCTTTTTCGTCTTCATTGATCGAAACCAGGGGTAGGGCACCATCGGCATCGCCAGCCTTAGCCTTAGGCGCATCAGCGCCCGCGTCTACCTGGGTGACCGGGATGCTATTGGCGACATTGGGCGAAGCAGCCATGGCTAACTCTGCCAAGCCATTGGCGATGGTTTCGATAGTCTGCTCGTTGCTGTCCATCGCGTTGTGGTAGCGCTGTTTCCACTCATTGATCTGCAGTTGGTACTGCTGGTCAATATTCGTGACATGCTGGCCGCTCAGGTACTGCAGCATATGCCAGTTGCGTAACCGCTCTTCGGTCAGGGCAACAATCGAACTGGAGACACTCAGCTTGATAAGGTGCTGCTGTTTATCCGTTGCCCAGATAAACGGTGTCTTGCCATTGCGTTCATCCGCACTCATTGTGACGTATTCAGCTATCTCAACCGCGTGTTGCTCGTCAGATACTGGGTTGAAGTGTTTCTTGAAGCGACCCTCATAGAGTGAGAAATCAGCCGGAGTAAATGGCACTTGTTTCAACTGGGTCATACCGTCACTGTCAATAAAGCTGATGGTATGGGTTGCCCAGTCATGTTGCAGCTCGGGGTTGCCTTCGATAGAGAAGCGCTCGGCCAGGGTTGCGCCCTTGCGTGGGTCGTGAACAAACACTGGGCTCATGCGGCTTTCAACAGCCAAGCGAGAGTGGCGGGTACTGGCGTCATCGGCAATACCGTGCTCACCCATACATGGGGTGTAGACGTCAAACAGTGCAGGAGCATCTTGATAGTTTAGGTACTCCATCAAGTTGGCCATGAAGTGGCCCTGCAAGGCGGTAGAGGTTTGTACCACCATGACTTTCGGGTGGAAGGTCGCGATGATACCCAGCTCTTTACGCGATTCTTGCTTACCGCTGTGGGCGCTGCCGAAGCGGCTCAGGTCGGAGTCCTGCGCGGTGAAGCTGGCGGTAGACGCCTGGCCCCCGGTATTGGAGTAACTACCGGTATTGAGCACGAACACCTTGATCGGCGTGCTGGTGGAAAGCAGGCGCGAGAGGGCACCAAAGCCGATGTCATAGGTCGCGCCGTCACCGCCGATACTGAATACGGTCGGTAACAGGCCAAGCTCCTGATCGGACAAATGGCTCCATTCCAGATAACGCAGCTGGCGATCGTGGGTCTCGGCATCGTACATGTCTTCAAGCTCTAGCTTGGCAGTGCGAAGGGCCTTGAACTGCTCGAGCTGGTTGGCCGCTTCACCCTCGAACAAGCCCTTGGCAACCGCCGGGGTATCCTGGAACAGGCTGTTCACCCATGGGTCGTTGTATGGGTTGGCCGGGAAAGTCGAGGCGTAGACACTACTACAACCGGTGGCGTTGGCAATCAGTGCATCAGACGGCCCGTTACCGGTTGGTCCGTATTCGAAGTGGTACAGGCGTTTCTCCAGAACTTTGATAGTACGGGCAATGCGCTCGGCACGGGTATTTTCTGCATCGATAGCTGCCAATGATTGCTGCTTGTCTTCCAGCTTCTCAATCATCTCCTCTAGGCTGGCGATGTGCGACTGGTAACGCTGCTGCTGCAGGGCGCGGTTGACCGAGGTAACCAGACGCAATGCAGTGACCTCGCCACAACCACGACACGCCCCGTGGCCTGAGCTCATGGCGTAGTAGTTGCTGCGGTCAAGCAATAGGCGCTTGGACTCGCTGGCATCGGTGACGCCTTGTTGCAGGAAGCGGGCAGGGGTATTTGGCATTTCTGCCAAGGTATGGAACAGCTCGTGCATCTGCTGGTTCATTTCTGTGGTCTGGCGGACTTTCTGCAGCGCGTTCGGACCACACACATCCACACATTCCATACATCCACTACACTTGCTTGGGTCGATAGCGACCGAGAACAGGCCACCGCTACCAGGAACCGCTTTTTCCATGGCATCGAAGAAAGGTTTGGTACGGCTGACAGGCAGCGATTCCAGCGCCACGCAAATACCAGCGATTTGCTGTGAGACCGCCGGATCATCAAAGGTCATGCTGTCGACCACTTTGGCGACCACTTGGTGCAGCGGTAGTGACTCGTTCTTCGGCGCGGTGCGGTAGTATTGGCGAACCGCATCCAAAATCGGCGGCATTTTGGCTTTCAGGCCATCACGCTGTGCAGGCGGGATATTGAGCTTGTCGATCGCCACGTAAAGGATATCGTGCAGCTCATGCACCGCATTCGGGATCGCACCGTCAGGACAGGCGATGGTACATTCCATACAGCCGGTACACTTGTCGGCATCGAACTTGGGGGCATTGAGCCTGAACAGGCCTTTATCTTTGGTGATCGCGCTGGCTGGTGGCATGAACATGCCCGAGCCCGGTATCACTGGCGCTTCGCCAATCGAACCATCGGCATAATGCTTACCCGCGATATTGCTGAAGTAGGATGGGTCGAACAGGCCACAGCTGGCTTGTTTCTGTTTCGGTGCATCGGCTTTGGTTGTTGCTGCAGCAGCAATGTCAGCATCTTCGAACTCTGCGTAGCAAACCTGCTTGGTCGCATGGATCCCTTCGCGGATCACCGCCATGTTACTAGCAACCACTTTCTCGCCCTTGGCACCGAACTTCTTGGCGATCTGCTGGGTGATGCGCTCAAGCATTAAGGTTTCATCGGCACCTTGGGTGACCTGGGTGGCATGGCCGCAAAGCGCGCCGATAAAGGCGATCCCCATCATCCTGATCTCGAGATCTGCGGATGGTGCTTGTTCACGGGCGACCTTGAAGGCATCGACAATGTAGAAGTTGATGTTGTTGTCACGAATGAACTGGCGGGCAGCCGCTGGGATTTCCTGCCATACCTGCTCTGGCTCGTGGTGGGTTTGCAGGATGAAAGTACCGTTAGGGCTTAAGCCTGCCAGCGGGTTGGTGTGCATGAACACCTTGTGGTCTGGTGACAGGACGATTTCAACTTGCTGCAGTTCGGCATTGGTGATCTTTATAGGCTCAGGCGACAGAGTAATAAAGAAGTTGGTCGGTGCACCACTTTTCTCCGAGCCGTATTTTGGCATGGACTTCGAGTGCAGCCCCAAAGCTCCGGATAGGATATCGGTGAGCAATTTACCGGTGGCAATGGTGCCGTAACCACCTACGGAGTGGAAGCGAACTCGAAGTGCGGATTCAGGCAGTAGGTTAGGGTTCTCGCCGGTTTCCAGTGCCATCAGTTCGGTATCTGGATAGGCGGCACGAAGGCGGTCTTGGATTTCCTTAAGCTCACCGGTGGCCTTGGCATCGAAGAACTGGCTGCCGAGATAGAAGAACGGCTTGGTATTGTCATCGCGCATGTTATCGAACGCGGCGATCAGGTGCTTAGGCTGCAGATCATGGCCGCCCAGCCCGAAAATACCGGTGCTGATGGTTGGGATTTGCTGCAGCGGTGGAATACCTTTATGCCTTGGGCTCTGCACGTTTTCCTGTGCCTTGAACAAGGCGCGGGAGATACGTGCGGTCAGGCGGGTTTCATCACAGCGCTCAAGCACAGTCACTGCCATTTTACCGGCAAGCTTTTCGACAATTTGTGCTTCCGGGAACGGATGAAGCTGCTTGATTGAAATAACCCCGACTTTCTGACCTTGCTCACGCAGATGCGCTGCCACGGCTTCGGCATCATCGGTAACTGAGCCTAGGCCTACAATGATATAGTCGGCATCGTCGCACATGAAGTCCATGACAGGCTCGTAGAAGCGACCGGTGAGCTCGCCGTATTCCCGCATGGCTTGCTCGATAAACTGCGGCACGTCATTCTGGAAGTGACTGCGGTGATCGACAATACCTGCCTGGTAATCCGGCTGGTTCTGTACCCCGCCGGTCAGGCCAGGGTTATGGGTGTCCATCAGGGCAGGAACGCGCTGGCGGGTATCTTTTTCGTAGGCATTGAGCCAAGCACGCTGCCATTTCTTTTGCAGGCCCTCAGGCAGGAATAGCTTGGTCGATTCAATGAACTGGCCTGCGCTGTCTTTTTCAATCGCTTCGCTGTTGCTGGCGATATAGCCTTTGAGGTCATTGAGTTTTTCAGGCCAGAACTGGTCTTGGAATTTTTCGATGAATTGGCCTAGCTGCCAAACGCGTCCCTTGGCACCGTAAAGCATACGCTGGGCTTCGGTTGGGGCCGGGATGCGATCAGTCGGGTCGCCGAGGTACTGTTTCAGTAATTCAGGCTCTGGCAGTTTCACTTCGCTCTGGATGTGGCTGGTGGCAAAGCCGTCCATGGTATTGGCTACCGGGATCAGTGATTGAGCACTGACACGGTAGGAAATCGCCGCAAGGTCGGCCGCTTCCTGTGCGTTGCTGGCAAATAGGGTGGTGTAGCCTGCAGAAAGCAGGGCGTACACATCATCATGGCCAGCCATTACGTTTAATGAATGGCGGGACACTGAGCGCGCGGCCACATGGAGTACGAAGCCTGCGGCTTTTTTGCCCACGGTGACATAGTGAGACTCCAAGCCATACAGGATCCCCTGGCTTGAAGAAGCGTTTGAGATATATTTTCCGCCGGTTAGGGCTGCGCCCAGTGCACCACTTTGGGCTGAGTGTTCTCCTTCGGGTTCGAAGAAGAAGGGGTGCTGTCCCCATACATTGCAACCACCTTGCGCCCTGAAAGCTTCGTATAATTCTGATATTTCAGTCGACGGGGTGATAGGGTATCCAATAACACCACCACAAACGTAATCCATCACATGGGCAACGGCACCGTTACCGTGTATGACAGTGGCCTGGCCGGGAAAGGCTGGGGTGTTAGAGGACGTATTGCTCCTTTGCGTCAGTGTAGACATACAACATAGCTCCTTGGAATATGGATTTATTATTAGGTCGACTTCCTTTATGGCGTCGATTCTTTACTCCTCACCAAAATACGGCATGGCTGAGATGCCGTTTTGCACCTTATCATTCAGAGCAATAGGGTTATTGACCACCGAATCTTGTGATCGCGTCCGAGATGACCAACTGATGCTTATATATAACCAAGTAACCTCAGGTTTTTGCATCAAAGTGAATATTTCAGCAACTTGAAGCCACTTGGGTATATAAACCAAATGCTACACTAGTTGCATTTGCAGCTTTGCCCATATGGTCACAAATCAAGCACAAATATCCCTGTTTTTAATGTGTTTATAGCCCCTTTTCCGCCTCGGGAAAGTCCAGCGCAAAATACGTTAGCGGTTGGTGGCAAAAGCTTGGTAATCTAGTCGTTTTCGTTTTTGACGAGTGGCGGTCTTTTTCTTTGTTTTCCAAGCATAAATATACCTTTGCCGGGTGCATCGCGATCTTGCTGTGGAGCACCATTGTTGCCTTTATCCGAAACGTGGCCGAGCTGCTGGGGCCGGTAGGCGGTGCGGCGATGATTTATACCCTCAGTTCGGTTTTGTTGCTGGTGGTGGTTGGCGCCCCAAGGCTCAGCCGTTTTTCCTCACGCTATTTGTTCATTGGCGGTGGGCTGTTCGTCAGCTACGAGATGTGCTTGGCACTGGCCCTAGGGATGGCCAACGACAGGGTACAGACGATTGAAATGAGCGTGATTAACTACCTCTGGCCAGCTTTGACTGTCATGCTGGCGGTGGTGGCGAGCCGGCAAAAAGTGAGCAAACTATTGTATCCGGCGATGGCGATGGCATTTATCGGCGTGGCATGGACGGTCAGCGGTGAGCAGGGCTTGTCGCTGACCCGGTTGACTGCCAATGTTGCGACCAATCCGGTGAGCTATGGCTTGGCATTCAGCGGTGCGATTATCTGGGCTGTCTACTGCAATATCACCAAGCGTTTGGCCAATGGCCAGAATGCGATTGCCTGGTTTTTTATGGCGACGGCGGTGGCGCTGTGGGTGAAATACGCCCTGACCGACCAGCCAGCTATGGTATGGAGTGGTGAGGCACTACTGAACTTGGTGTTGGCTGCCATTGCGATGGCTGGCGGCTACGGGTTGTGGAACATTGCCATCATCGGCGGCAATATGGTGCTGTTGGCCACTCTGTCTTATTTCACTCCTATCTTATCTGCTTTTTTCTCTGCCCTGATCTTCGGTATTACCTTGGGCGCGACGTTCTGGCAGGGAGTGGTGATGGTCAGTGCTGCCTCGCTTTGCTGCTGGTATTTGACGCGCAAGAAATAAGTCCGCAGCTAATAATGTATTCACGAGATGGATAGGCTCCAGCGGGCTTTGTAAGCAGTAGCTTACAAAGCCATTCGTTTTTGTAACCTTCAGTCCGATGATTTCCAATACTATGTCTTTTATTTCATACGTGATGTGAAACAGGGAACCCCCTAAAGACATTAATAAATACAAGGACAGGTTATGATTGATAAAATCAAGCATGGTGTCTCAAAGCTATCCTCCATCGGTAAAGCTTTGATGCTGCCTATCTCTATTCTTCCCGCCGCGGGGTTGTTATTGGCGTTTGGAGCAAAGCTCGACTTGCCACTGATGATGCGGGCCGGTGGTGTTATCTTCGATAATTTGGCGTTGCTGTTTGCCGTGGGCGCCGCTGTCGGGCTGAGCAAGGATTCGGGCATTGCCGCCCTGGCTGCTGTGGTTGCGATGGCGGTAATGAATGTCACCATGGGCGTCGCGCTGGGGATTACTCCGGAAATGGCAATGAGCGGGGGCCGTTATGCCATGGTCATGGGGATACCGACGCTGCAAACCGGCGTGTTTGGCGGCTTGATTGCCGGTATCCTGGCGGCCAACATGTACGCGAGATTCTCGAATATTACCCTGCCTGACTTCTTGGGCTTTTTCTCCGGCAAGCGCTTTGTCCCGATTGTGACGGCATTCAGTGCATTCGCGATTGGTCTGGTTCTGCCTTATGTCTGGTCCTACATCCAATCCGGTATCGATGCCCTGTCGGTAATGGCGAACGGCGGTAATATGTATGTTTCGACATTTATCTACGGCTTCATGGAGCGTGCGCTGATCCCCGTGGGCCTGCACCATATTTTCTACAGCCCTTACTGGTTCTCGTTCGGTGAGTACACCACAGCGGCTGGCACCGTGGTCAATGGTGACTACACGATTTGGTTCAAGATGCTGGAAGACGGGGTGACTACCTTCTCGACCGATCAGTATCAGGACGCAGGTAAGTTCCTATCCGGTAACTTTGCTATTTACATGTTTGCCTTCCCGGCGGCCTGCTTGGCGATGTACCATGAAGCGCACGACAAGAACCGTAAAATCGCCGCGGGTATTTTAGGCTCGGCTGCCCTGACATCCTTTGTCACGGGGATCACTGAACCGGTAGAGTTTGCGTTTATTTTTGTGGCTCCCGTACTGTACATTTTCTCGGCGATAATGGCGGGCATTTCCTACTCGGTGACCTACGCGCTGGATATCCATATTGGTAAAACCTTCTCGGCCGGTATTATCGACTTTGTGTCCTTCGGCGTCTTGCCTGCAATGGATGGTTTTAAGACCAATTGGCTGAACATCTTCTTGTGGGGACCAATCATGGCACTGATTTATTACAGTGTATTCAGGATTGCTATTCGCAAATTTGACTTCAAGACTGTCGGCCGCGAAGCCGAGCAACGGGCAGAGATCACCCTGGACAACCAGGCGTTGGCCAGAGAGATCATCAGCAAAATTGGTGGTCGAGACAACATTACGTCGATTGGTGCCTGTATTACCCGTCTTCGCCTTGAGCTAAAGGATCTTACTCTGGTTGATGAAAAAGGCATCCAAGAGCTAGGGGCTATGGGCGTGATTAAAGTCGGGGGCAGCGGATTGCAAATTATCCTGGGTTCCAAAGCACAGTTTGTTGCGGAAATCATGAGTGAGGAGCCGCAAGAGCCAACCCCCAGCCTTGCGTGAGTACCTATAACCTAAGTACGACTCGATAAAATGTTCTGTGCTTTGCGCCGGCCTCGATAGGCCGGCGTTTTTTGTTTGGGAATATAAGCCAGGCCGATTCCAGTGATTTTCTGTGCTTATTCTCATAATGTAAAAATGAATGCTTAATATATCATGGTAATTACCAGATAGTGATAATGACGGTTGAAGCGTGGCAAGCCTTGCGCGTAAATAGACGGGTCGGCGCGATGGGAGCTACTTAACGTGTCGCCTAACCAGATGAAACCGACAGGAAATGCTTTGAAAACAGATAAATATAAATTGAATGCCAATGAAAAGTTGCTCCAGGTGCTGATGCATATCGCGTCGGCCAATGAACCGGTGACCGCACAGGCATTAAGTGAACAGACAGGTATGCCGCAAAGTAGTGTTTATCGCTATTTGGTTATTCTCAAGAACTGGAACCTGATTGAGGAAAGCCCGAGACAAAGCTGTTACAGCATAGGTCCGGCGGCGCTTCAGCTGCTGCGCAATTTCCAGCAGTTTTCACCGCTTTCGAGCGGGGTACACCAGGTCCTGAAGCGGGTCCAGCAACAAACGGGCGAGATGGCCGCTTATCTTGTGCCGGTCGGCTTCAGGGCACTGTGCACCGCCCGGGTCGATAGCCCCCATGCGCTGCGTTGCGCGTATGAGGAAGGCCAGAGCCAACCGTTGATCCGCGGTGCCTCGGCCAAGGTGATCTTGGCCCATCTGCCCGAACAGCGGGTGATGGCTACACTGCATCATTTTGGCATCACTGAGCCGGATGCTATCAGCCACTGGCTGCAAGATTTGGCGCAGATAAAAAAAGACGGTTATGCCATCAGTACCTCGGAATATGACGTAGGGGTTTCCGGGGTAAGTGCCCCGGTATTTACCGGCAACAAAATTGTCGGGGCGGTGAGTGTAATGGCACCGCAAGAGCGGGTTCAAAAGAGTAAAAACGCGATTATTTTCTCAGTCCTTCAGGCGGCGCGGGTATTGCCACCGGACTTGTAATTTTCCATAAGGAGCAATCATGCTGGATGTAAAACGTTGGTTTCCATTTTCTTTTCTAGGGCACCCCGTCAGTACTCATCCCAGAGCCATGATTGAGCCTTATGCCGAACAACGCAAGGCGGGGGCGGTGATCCTCGGGCTTGCCAGTGATCTGAGCTTGAGTGACTACGATATCTACAGCGGGGCCAAAGAAGGCCCGGACATGATTCGTCAGATGCTGGTCAGGATGCCTTACTCTGGTGCCTTGCCGATTTATGATGCGGGCGTCATTGAGGCGCAGAGCTATTTCGGTGTCAAGGAGGATGAGTTTGATACCATGCGTGCCGCCCAGTACGCCAAGCTGTGTGCCATGCTCAAGCTTGGCCATTTGCCTGTTATGCTTGGTGGCGGACACGAGGTGGCTATTGCGAGCTACCAGGCACTTTCTGATACGGTCAACCAGGCCGGTAATGACAGCTCGAGTGAGGAGAGCCAAATCCTTCCTTTCGTAGAAGGTAACCGGATCGGAATTATCAATATCGATGCCAACTTTCAGCTACGGCGCTCTCTGGCCGTCAAGGCGGGCTCGGCATTTCATAGCGTAGCAGCATTTTGCCATACCAATAACCGGACTTTCCGTTATCTGGGGCTGGGAATGTGTGACCATATCAATTCGCAAGCCACTATGGCCTACGCCAGTGAGCTGGGGGCACAATGGCTACTTGATAGTGAAATGAAAATGAAAAACCGCAAGCGGATCCAGGCGGTGGTTGCCAGGTACCTTGAGCAGGTTGACCATATCCACCTGAGTATCGATTTGTCGGTATTCTCGTCGGCAATCGCTGGCGGGGTGAGCTTGTCCCGGGTATTTGGGGTTAACCTGGCGGTGGTTGAAATGGTGATCAGCCAAGCGATGGCCAGCAACAAAGTTAGGATTGTCGATATCGCCGGCCTCAACCCGGAATATGATTACCAAAATCAGACAGCCCGCTTGGCAGTCTCCCTGTTGCATCATGTGCTTAAGTATCGATAGGCTCTGCTCCTTCCCTCTTCGCAGCAAGGCCTCCCCTGTGGAGGTCTTGTTATTTATGCTGGAAAAGTATTGGTACTACAGTGTCAAGATGTTATAACATAACATTTTCTAATAAAGACAACGTATTACACAAGGCTTTTGATGTTTTACCGCAATAGGGCGAACAACCGAATTATTCCCGTAATGAAGCGAGCGGCGCTCGGCCTCGCTTTACTGATATCTCCGCTGTTTGCCACGGCGCATCCCCACTCTTGGATTGAAATGAAAACCTATGTCGATGGCAAGGGTGGTATGATCACCGGCTTGCGCATGGTCTGGTCGTTTGATCCTATGACCTCGGCATACATGCTCGATGGCGAAGATACCTCGCCGGAAAAGGAAGAGCAGACGTTTACCAAGGTGGCGGCATCGGTACTTGATAACATGCTGTCCGAACACTACTTCACCTATTTCTATGACGGTCAAGAGCCTATCAAATACCAGCTTGCCCGCTATGGCAAGATCACCCGTGACCGGGCGCGGTTAGTACTCACTTTCGAACTGCCCCTTTCCAAACCCAAGCCCGTAACCGAGGACTCATTGAAACTGTTGGTTTTTGAGCCGAGTTACTACGTGGATATGTCATGGCGTTCAAAACGTGATGTTATTCTCGCCGGCGATCTGGCTGACTATTGCAAGCTTGAAATGATTCAACCCAACCCGACTCCCGAGCAGATGAGCTATGCCATGTCATTGCCAGCCGATGCCGATCCAGACAATGCATTGGGCCAGCTCTTCACCCAATCTGTTCGCTTTCATTGCAAACCGACCGAATTGAATGGGGATAGTGAGTAATGGCACAGCGTAAGCATTGCGGAACATCCGCTAGTTCGAAACCAGCCGTTGAAAGCCTTTGGGGTCCAAAGTGGCTAATGTTGATGCTACTTTGTATCGCCTTTTTGTTTGGTGCGTATCAGCTTTGGTTAGCCTGGCCGAATATGGTATTGAAAAGTATCGAATGGCAGCGGGCAGTGAATAATCAGCTGGCTGACTTGCTTTATGATGCCAAGGAGACCCCATGGGCATCAGGCAGCTATTTGGCCGGATTTAGTTTTCTCTATGGGGTACTGCATGCGCTTGGCCCGGGACATGGTAAGGTGATAGTAACCACTTACTTGGCTACTCAGCCGACCAAGGTGAAAACCAGCCTGGTGCTGACACTGGTATCGGCGCTCTGTCAGGCGGTGGTTGCGGTCGCTTTAGTCAGCGTGCTGGTGTGGGGCTTCAGCGCGTCAATGCGAGAGGTCAACTCGCAGGCTGTGAAGTTTATGACCATCAGCAGCGTGCTTGTCAGTGTGCTGGGGGTAATGATCTGCTGGCGGGCAGTGAAGCGTTTTCGCCGCAGTGTTGCTAAGCCCCAGAAGGCGAGTTGCGCTCACCACCATGACCACCATGACCACCATGACCACCATGACCACCATGACCACCATCATGTTGGTGACTGTGGTTGCGGGCATCGTCATATTGCCTCGCCGGAGGAGGTAGACAATGCAAAGACGCTACGTGAGTACATTGGGGTGATCATGAGTATTGGCCTACGGCCGTGCTCTGGGGCAATTATGGTGTTGCTGTTTGCCAACATGGTCGGCCTGTATTGGCTGGGTGTCGTCAGCGCCTTGGTGATGTCTCTGGGAACGGCCTTGACCACATCGGTACTGGCTTTGCTGACGTTGTCCGGCAAGCGTATTGTCCATCATTACCTGAAAGCCGGAAATTCCAAGCCTCAAGCTGGCTTGTTGTGGGCCGGTTACGGCTTGCAGCTGGCGGGCGGTATCATGTTGGTGCTACTGGGCCTACTACTTGCGAGTAGTCAGAGTACGGGGTTATCACCGGTTTTACTGGGCTGATGGGGCTGGGACAATAACGGCTGGGGGTGTTGAGTGGCCTCACTTTCGTGAGGCCTGTCGCCTAGCCAGGTGACGTTTTTATTATTCTTTTCTAAAGTTTATTTGTTGTCGGCTCAGCCTTTGGCTGGGCCGATATGTTTTTTTGCGTGCGGCAGCATGCGGATAATGGTGTTGTCTTTGATGACATAGTGGTGAAACAGGGCGGCAGCACTGTGAGCCGTGATTAATGCCAGCAAACCGCCTCCTAGCTGGGCATGGCGCTCGCGTAGGGTTGCGGTGAGTGCGCGGTTGGTGTCGATAAGGGGGGGAAGTTCCATTCCCATGATGCTCAGCGTCTTGCCCGCACTATTGAGCAAAGCCAGACCAGCAATGGGAACCAGCAGCATCAGCGCATAGATACAGATGTGAACGAGCCCACTTATTTTGTTTTGGAGCGGTGTCGGCTCAGGGCTAATTGCGGGCTTGTGGCTTAGTGCTCTCATCAATAGGCGGAAAAGGGTGATCACCAGCAGCGTGATGCCGAGATAAAAATGCAACTGGCTGAAAATATCACGGGTTGCCGAGCCTCGTTCAAAGTTAATGGCAACTTCTATTGAGACATAAATGGCGACGAGTACGCAGAATGTCAGCCAGTGGAGAAATATACTGGCAGGATTAAAGTGTGTTTTATCCATAGTGTTCGTTCCTGTAGGCGCTTTATTTTCTATCTGTTTTAATCACTGGATGTTGAGTCCGGCTCATGCTATGGATTTGCCACAATTCCACAAGTTATGCTGCTGATAATTAATGTGAATTATTATTGAGTTGATATTTCTTGAGGCGTTTTAGATTTTTGGCTCAAAGATGAAAAAACACAATGGAGCTAGCGGGTTAATAATATAAGGAGCGTACAGATTGATTGGCTGGCCGATGGAGGCAATGTGAATAATTTCTGGTGGGGTAAACGTATTTCGATATTGGGCGCCATTTTTTTACTGGCTGGTAACAGTCTGGCCAGTGAGCCGGCTTTTGATTGCTCGAAAGCCGAGGGAGAGGTGGAAACTTTGATATGCCAGGTTGCAGAGTTGGCGGTTCTCGATCAGAAAATGCAGCAAGTTTTCGATAAAGCAATGGTTCAACTGCCCGCCGAGGAGGTGAAACGGCAAAAGGAGATGCAGCGAGGGTGGATTAAAGGGCGCAACGAGTGTTGGAAAGCCAATGATGTTCGTGATTGTACCGAGTTTGCCTACACCAGCCGAATTGTCGAGTTGCAAGTAATCAGTGGGCAGCTGGAGGTGCCGCCAATCGTGTCTCTTGACTGTGGTGATAACAGCCAGCCGTTTACTGCGGTTTTTTACAACCAGACCGAACCGGCAAGTTTGGTGTTGACGCGAGGCGATGACCAGGTGATCGCGCTGGCTCAGCCAATGGCAAGCGGCATCAAATATTTGGGGCAGAATGTGGAATACAGTGAGCATCAGGGAGAGATAGCCATCAGCTGGTTTGATAACACTTTTGAGTGCCAAGTAAGGCAATAAAAAGCAATGTGGGGGGGATGGAGTTATGCGCTCAGCTCAGCAAGTAATCATCAGGGTCGCCATTGCCGGTCTTTTGTTTGGGTTTATTCAATTTGTCCAAGCTGCAACGATGATAGCGATACTGCCTGACGGTCGTGAAGTGATTTTATTTGATGACAATACATGGCGTTATGTGGCAGCGGAAACCGCAGAGCGTGAATCAGTCAAACCGTCGGCTGAACCGAATAAAGTAAAAGCAAGCGGTGCAGGTGCGACCGCCACCACCACTACCACCGCAAAGGGGGCTGCTGTGGCGACGGGAGCCGCGATTACTGTAGCTTCCGAAGTAAGCCCGGAAAACAAGTCAGGTATAAATAAATCGGCAGGGAGCGAAGTCGCGGGCGACTTGGTTGCGCCAGATACCGGACGATTGGTCGGTGAGTACCAGCGCAGTGGCGTGGTGATGGTGGCTCAATCCGCCAGCTATCAGGATGGGCGGCTAACCATCCCGGTATTGTTGAGGAATGAGGGCACGGACTCGGTTATCTTGGTCGAGGTGGCAACCATACTGCGTAACGACAAAGGTGAGGTGATCAAGCGTGATAATCATGTCGTCTGGACATCTATCAAGCGAATGCCAGAGACCTATTTCCGGCCCGGTACCGAGCGGGAAGGCAAGATCCTAACTTTTTCTGTGCCTGAGCTAGAACACTATTTCCTAGAAACCGATATCACTATGGTCGAGCGCTGGTGACGATTCTATTGAACGATTGATATTGTGATACTTCACCAATGCCAGTTCGATATGGCTATTCTCGGTCTCGAGCAGCGTATCTAAACAGCCGGGGTAGCCATTACTCTGGCTCTTCATGTAGGCCGCGAGCAGTTTGACATCAACCGGCCGTGGCCGGTAACTCAAGTTGGGAAAGGTCTGATAGACCGTGGTGATTGCCGCTTTTAATCTGTCTGTATTAGGTGCCGCTGAGCTTTTCATGTCGAAATTATCAGGTTAATTATGGGTTGTAGTGGTATGCCCAAGTCACTCAAATTACTTGGCTACACAAGCATGGGGATTGTAGGTGGGCTTTATGACAGGATGTTTTCAATACACAAAATAAGTGCAGTTTGTTTTGTATTAGGTTGGATGAGTTGAAGGCTTTGAAGAAAGGCTCCCATCAATGTGGTTAGATATCGCATTGTTCGGGAGCCTATTGTTAGTGAAATAACAGCAAGAGTGGGAAATTCGCTATTTCGATGCTGCAAGTTGCTCGGCACGGCGGGCTTTTGCCGCGACAAGCCGTGCTGCACGCTTATCGGGTTTGATCAGGATACTCTTGGCGGTAATCTGCTCGGTTTCAGTACTCTTCTTGCTCTTCGGTAAGAGTTGGTTAAGCACGATAGTCGCCAAGGTTCCAGTTGTTATCCCGGAATGGAAAACGGTCTTCAGGGAGTCCGGGAAGTGCTGGAGTAAGTTGGGCTCTAGGGTAACGGCCATCCCCGATGCCAGACCAACACAGACCACCAAGGCGTTTCGGCGAGAGTCGGCAGCTTTGAGCAGCATCCTGATCCCGGCGTAGGCGATCATACCGAACATGACAAAGCCGACCCCTCCCAGCACGGGTTTGGGCACGGTGACCGCCAAGGCCGCCACTTTGGGAAATAGGCCGCCTGCGACTAGCAATATACCGGTCAGGGCAACCACAAAGCGGCTGGCAACCCCGCTGATCCCCACGATCCCGACATTCTGGCTAAAGCTCGCCACCGGCATGGCCGAGAACATCGCACCGAAGGTGCTGCCAAGGCCATCACCCAGCAAGCCCCGTTTGAGATCTTTACCGGAAACCTCGACATGGCAGTTACTGCCCAGCGCCATGAAATCCCCCGTCGCCTCGGCAACTACTACCAGATAAACCAGGGTCATGCTGATAATGGCCGGGAGCGAGAAGGCCATGCCGTACTTGAAAGGCTCTGGTGCGGCAACCCAGTTGGCCTCGTAGAGCTGGGTAAGATCAACCATACCGAGTGGAATTGCCATGATGTATCCGGCAGCAAGCCCGATCACGATCGCCGAGGCTGCAATTGCGCCTTTGCAGAAGACCGAGACCCCAATCACCACGGCGAGGGAAGCAGCGGCCAGGAACACCTTGGGCAATGAGGCGAAGCTGGGATCGCCGGCTGGGGCATCACCGATCCAGTTCATTGCGACAGGTAGGATTGTCAGGCCGATCAGGGTGACCACCACGCCGCTGACAAGGTTGGGGAAGAGCTTACGGATTTGATCCATGTAGAAGCTGGCGAGGATGACAAAGAACGAGCCGACAAAGGCCGCGCCGAGAATGGTTGCCATGCCGCCTGTTTGGCCAATGGCGATCAAGGCACCGAGAAAGGCAAAACTGGAACCCATCACCACGGGCAGTCTGATCCCAACCGGGCCAAACCCGAGGCACTGGACGATGGTGGCAAGACCGGAAACAAACAAGGAGGCACTGATCAGCGTGACGACATCCGGCTCGGGTAGGCCAATGGCACCGCCGACAATCAAGGGTACAGCGACAATGCCCCCGATGGAGGCCAGCATGTGCTGGAGGGCAAGGAAAAAGGTGACCCCCTTGGGGGGCTTATCGTTGACTTGATAGAGTAACTGCATTGTTAAATCCTTATTTACAAGTACACGCAATCTTGGATAAAAAAGCTCCCCTGCGGATTAGGCAGGGGAGAAAGACTTACGGGGTGATGTCTTCAATGACAGCATTGATGGCATTCAGGATGGGTTGGTAGCCTGTACAGCGGCATAGGTTGCCCTCTAGGGCATCCAAGACCTGCTGTTGGCTTGGACGTTGATACTTCTTCAGCAAGGCCCAGGAACTCATCAGGACGCCGGGAGTACAAAAGCCACATTGCACTCCACCACGCTTGATAAAGGATTGCTGCAATTGTTGGGCTAGCGGATCGTCCTTTAGCCCTTCGATGGTCACGATTTGGCTTTCTTGGCATTGGGCGGCCAAGATCATGCACGAGCACACAGCCTCGCTATTCATCACAACCGTGCAGGCGCCACATTCGCCAACGGCACATCCTTCTTTGGTCCCCGTTAGTCCGAGATCTTGCCGCAGCAAGTCAAGCAAACGGGTGTTGCCTGTGACAGACAACTGATAAGGACGGCCGTTAACCGAGAGTGACAATGGGATCAGGTTTTCAGCAAGCAGACTCATTGCACTTCTCCTTGTAGTGGCTGATGGGGTTGCTGATATCGAATATCGTTCATGAGGTCACGGAACATATTGAGGTAGACCGGCTGCTTGTAGGCCGCTGACCAACGGCCACCGATGGCCTTATCGATCATCGCTTCAAGTACTTGGCAAGCATTCTCGATGATCTCGCTGTTTAGGGTATGGCCGAGCAAAATTTGTTCGACCGGTTTTAGCCGTTGTGGTTTGCTAAATAGCGCGCCGTCCACCAAGCGGCAGGATGTGATAACACCGCTGTCGTTGCGCTCCATCAGGCAACTGAGGCTCAAGCGGGTGATGTTGAGCGCATTGCGCCTGCCGAGCTGGCGGTATTTCTGGATGCAGCCAGTGTTGGGGGCCGGAAGTGGCAGGATCACCTTGGTTAGCAATTCGCCCGGTTGCAGCTCGGTCCGGTAGCCGCCGGTAATGAACTCGCTGATTGGCAGCTCTCTCGAACTCGTTTTGCTCTGTAACACCACCTTGGCGTCATAGATCACCAATGGCGGAACGGAGTCTGCGCATGGTGCGGCGTTGACGATATTGCCGCCGATTGTCGCCCGGTTGCGGATCTGGTGTGAACCAATGGTATGACAGGCCTCGGCAAGCAAGGGATAGAGGTGCTTGATATCGGGGTGTTCGGTGAGGTGGTTGAAACAGACTCCTGAGCCGATATGCCATCCATCCTGGCTGCGCTTGATTTCACGCAGCTCAGGCAGGCGGGCAATATTGACCAAGGCCCTGGGTTCACTTTGCAACCGGCCCTGAACTATCACATCGGTACCGCCGGCCAGCGGCATGGCATTGCTGTCAGCAAGCAGCTCGAGCGCAGCTGTGAGTGACTCAGGGGTTTTCACCGAGAAGCCATTGAGTCGGTGGGTTTGTTTCTTCTCGTTGGAAGCATGAAGTAACTCACTCTGGCGGGCCGGCTTTTTAAGGTTATAGCCCAGTACGACTTGTTCGAGACTGAGCGGCAGTTGGCGGTGGCGAGTGCCCGTTGCAAAGGCCACGGCATTGGTCATTGCCGCTGCTGCGAGTTCTGCGGCTGGTTCGCCGATACTCTTAGCACCAAATGGCCCGCCGTTGTCGACATTTTCCACTGCGTGGATAGAAAGCGAGGGAATATCCTTGATGGTTGGCAGCAAGTAGCTGTCGAGGTTTTCCGACTTCACCTGGCCGTGCTCGATGTTGTAGTCTTCCAGCATGCCAAGACCAACACCTTGTGCGATACCGCCAGCGACTTGTCCTTCATAACCAATTTGGTTGATGACCTGGCCGACATCGTGCACCGCAGTAATATCCAGCAGGTCGATTTTACCGGTACTGGTATCGACTTTCAGGTCGACGATTTGACAGCCATACACCCAGGTGAAATAGGGGGAGCCGGTGCCTTTCTCTTCATCCCAGTGAATGGCCGGTTGGTCGAACCACCCATAGGCAGCAAGGTTAACGCCGGCCCATTTGGTGGCATTGGCGGCTTCCGAAAAGCTAATGGACTTATCCGGTGCGTAGCGGTTACAGATTTCGCCATGGGCCCACAGGGTATCATCGAGGCTGGTGGCACAAAGCTGATCTTTGATCACCTCGAAAATGCGCTGCTTGATTTGCTCGGCACCGTCTTTCACTGCGTTGCCACCGGTAACGGTAGCTCGTGACGCAACGGTTGGGCCGCCGTCGGCAATCAGCGATGTCGGTGGTTCGACGAAGCTCACTTTAGTCACCGGTAAGCCAAGTACTTCGGCGGCAATGGTTGCCATGGTGGTTTGCAGCCCCTGGCCGTTTTCGCAGACACCGGTCGAGACATTGACACTGCCATCACTGTTGACGGTCACCAAGGCACTTGAGGTATCGACCCCTTCGGCCCCCATCGAGCAGCCGCGGTAGCTCAGTGCCAAGCCGATACCGTATTTAATATGGCCGGGCTTGGCATTTAACTCGGCATAGTGCTCGCGCTTGGCTTGGAACTCACTGCGTTGAACCGCCTTGTCGAGTACTTCAATCGCCGAGACATTATGGTTATCAAACATCTGGTTGGTAATACTGCGGCTGCCCTGGCGCAGGGCATTGCGCTCCCGGACCTGTACCGGGTCGAGCTGGCAGGCCTCGGCGATTTCATCCATCAGGGATTCATTGGCAAAGATGATTTGCGGCGAGCCGAACCCGCGCATCGCGCCGGACATACTGTTGTTGGTGTAAACGCCTTTGATATCGACCCGGACATGCTCGATGTCGTAAGGGCCGGCAGCCTGGACTACGGAGCGCCAGGTCACGAACGGGGTACAGGCCGCGTAGGCGCCGGCATCGGCCAGAATATCGACCTTCATGCCTTGGATTTTACCGCTTTTGCTGACCCCGACCTTGTAGTGCATATGGTAGGGGTGGCGCTTGGTGCTTTCGATAATTGACTGCTCGCGGGTGTAGGAAAACTTCACTGGGCGGTCGGTGATAGAAGCGAGCAGTGCAGCCCGGCAGGAAAGATGGTCAATACCGTCATCTTTTCCCCCGAACGAGCCGCCCATGACCGCCCGCTTCACATTGACCCTGGCTTGGTCGATGCCCATGAAACTGGCAACAAAGCCGCGCACCCGGTGGGGGTTCTGGATCGAACCGGTGATCACCAAGTCACGCGAGGTGGGATCAATATAGGCAGTGACAGATTCCGGCTCAATATAGGCGTGTTCCTGGAAGCCGACCTGATACGTGTGTTCAAGTACGATATCGGCATTGGCGAGGGCGGTTTCGGCATCGCCTTTTTCGGTATGGTGGCGGTTAACCACATTTGAGCCGGTTTCCGGATGGATCAGGCGTGCTCCGTCGGCCAGGGCATCATGGACATTGCCTATCGGGGTAAGCGGCTGGTAATCGACTTTGATTTTATCGGCAGCCAGGCATGCGGCCTCGTAGCTTTCGGCGGCAACAACGGCCACAACATCGCCGCTATATCTTACCTGATCATTACATATAGGGTGGTAATCTCGAATGATGACCCCAGTTGTAGGGTCTCCGGGGATATCTTTGAAAGTGGCTATCCGTACTACGCCTTCGATGGCGTCAGCTTCAGATGTGTCTATGCCAAGGATTTTGCCCGCCGGAATATCGGTATAGCGACACACACCATACAGCATGCCGGACATTGTAATATCATCTCCATATATGGCCGTACCGGTTACTTTGGCTTGGCCGTCTACGCGGGGTAGGCTGTGGCCTACGTGATTGAAACGCGTCATTAAACACTCCCTCTTACATTGGCGACGACGATCGACCAATGACAAACAATGTGCTCATTAAATTGCTGCATCGAGGATGACAAACTAGGAAATTACGCGAAATTGATAGTGAGTTAGCGACATTTCGTAGTGACTTCGACCCAGCCATAGAGGCATGAATCAGGCCATGATCTGGCGAATGTCTAATTTGTCAGGCAAAAGTGTGAACTCAAGGGGGGAAGTTTGTCGAGGTGGTGAGCAGATTGTTGCTTGCTGAGAGGGGGATCAAAAAATAAAAACCTTTATCATTTTGATTAATGGAACTTATTTTCATCTATTGGCTGAGGGTATCATTTTGATAGTCTCACTTTGGGAGTGAGAGTGTTGCTGGCTGTAACTGATAGCTTGAGAATGTTTGTTTATCAGTAGTTTGGGGCGTTTTCGAGGAGTTGGTAACGTCTTTGCTAGAGTGCTAGCGGTAAGATAGACCCAAGCGATCTCAATATGCAGGTTCAGCATCTGCACCTTGAGGTAATTTGGGTATAAAGACGGTTTTTTGTGTTCAATATAACTTGGGTAAAGAGGCCCCAAACAAAGTCCTTCTCCCCTGAAATGGTTGCGAAGGCTAAGGAAAACTATGGATGGAAACAACGTGGATTAAAGATCCTCTCGCAATTTTTACCGCCACCATGAAAGATGATGGTGCTGAGCTAAGCGCTCAGGGCGGCATCGTCATTCAAGATAACCGTATTCTCGAAACCCTTGACCGCGGCGAGCGGCCCTCAGTACCCATAGACGTCACCGTTGATGCCAGTCAGCATGTCGTCACCCCGGGGCTGATCAATGCCCACCATCACTTCTACCAGACCCTGACCCGGGCCTACCCCGGAGCACTCAATAAAGAGCTGTTCCACTGGCTTAAAAGCCTCTATCCGGTTTGGGCCGGGCTGGATGAAGAGATGATGGAAGTGGCGACTGAGCTGGCTTTGGTCGAGATGATGATGTCAGGTTGTACCACCGCCTCGGATCATCACTACCTATTGCCGCACGGATTGGAAAACGCCATCGATATCCAGGTTGATGCAGCGTGTCAACTTGGCATCCGGGCAATATTGACTCGTGGCTCGATGAGCCTTGGGGAAGAGCAAGGGGGACTGCCACCGCAGCACACGATACAGTCGGAACAGGCCATTATCGACGATAGCCTGCGCCTGATCCGTGAATATCACCAGGCGGATGACGGTGCCATGGTGCAGATCGCGCTGGCTCCTTGTTCACCTTTTTCCGTCACCACCGAGCTGATGAAGGAAACAGCCCAGATCGCCCGTCAGCATGGGTTGATGCTGCATACTCACCTCTGCGAAACCAAGGATGAGGAGCAGTTCTGCCTTGACCGTTTCGGCTACCGGCCGGTGGATTATCTCGAAGAGGTAGGCTGGCTCCACGAGCGGACTTGGCTGGCCCATGGTATTCACTTTAATGATGAGGAAGTGCGTCGGCTAGGACAGGCCCAGGTGGGGATCTGCCACTGCCCGACATCGAACATGATGCTGGCCTCGGGCATTTGCCGCAACAAAGAGCTGGAAACAGCCGGTGCCAAAGTCGGGCTAGGTGTCGATGGTTCAGCGTCCAATGATGGTTCCAACATGATCGCCGAAGTGCGTATGGCGATGTACCTGCAGCGTTTGCGCTATGGCTCTGCTGGGGTGTCCCACTTCGATGCCCTGCGCTGGGCAACAGCAGGTTCGGCGGCTGCGATGGGGCGCATTGATATCGGCAAGATTGAAGCGGGAATGCAGGCCGATATCGCGATGTTCAAGCTTGATGATATTCGCTTCTCTGGTAGCCATGATCCGTTAGCCGCCTTGTTGCTTTGTGGTGCCCAGCAGGCCGATAAGGTGATGGTTGCCGGCAAGTGGCGGGTGCTGGATGGCCGGGTACAAGGTGTCGATCTCGATGATCTGCTGGCACGCCATCGTACGGCGGCTAAACGCTTGGCTATGAAGGCCCGTTAAATTGTTAATTCGTTAAAACGAATATATAGAAATGAAAAGGCTGAATCTAAATCGAGATTCAGCCTTTTTAGTATCAACTATTGATGCGTTTAAGCCAACAGATGTAAAGCGAACAAGCTTTATAGTGAACGGGGTCTAAAGTGAACTGGCCCTAAAGTGAAGAAGTTTTAAAGCCTGCCCCTTTCCACGCAAAAATACCGCCAGGATAACGATAGACATTGGTGTAGCCGAGCTTCACCGCCCAAGCCGCCGCGTTATGACTACGACCGCATTTCACGAACCCGCAGTAAAAGACCAAGGTTTTATCCTTGTCTTCACCGAGAAGCTGGCTGAAGTCCTCGACAGATTGCTGGTCGGTTAATGCAGCGTCCCATTCAGGCATATCAGGGATAGGGAACTCGAACTGCTTGGCGCTTGGGATATGTTCTTTCTTGTAGCTGTCTTTGAACGGCATGGCGTCGACAATTATCACATTGCTGTCCTGTTCGATGAGTGCCTTGAGCCCGTTGGTATCGATGAGCTGGTATCCGCCGGCAAGGGTATCGTTATGGAGCTTGATCGCGACTTGCTCGGTTTCTACCTCGGCTTTGAACTTGCCGCCAAACAGAGCGGCATTGGCGCTAAACGGCAGGACTAGCAATGCACTGGCGAGAATGAACAGGTTCAGCCAAACGCTGCGTCCGCAACGCCGAAATGGAAATGCGTGCAATGAAGTCTTGTTCTGTATCATGATCGTATCCTTTTAAATTAGACAACGTTGGTCCGGTTACACGGTAGGTGTCACTGGGCGGTGGGTCGCCATGTTATTGAAGTAGTGGAGTGCTGCTGAAACGATCAGCACCAGCAGCATGATGAGAAACTGGGGTTCAAGGGTGCTGTAGACTTCCGACTGCACCGAGCCGGGCAGGTAGCAACCGCAGTCGAAATGCAAGCCTTGATAAAGGGCAAGTCCCGACAGGGCAATATGAATGCCGAAGCAGACAATAACAGGAAGTAGGGAGGTCATACCCAAGTAGGCCGTGAGTGCGCTAATCCCTAGCGCTAATGGGATGGCGAAAGCGATGGGCTCGACATACATGGCTGGGACGATGCCGGTGTCGCTGAGCAGTAATCCTGTGTGCTCGGGTAAGAAGAACCCTTTGACAGTTAGCGCAGCCGCACACATCAGTACAAAGGAGGTAACAAAGTGATGGAAATAGCCTCTAGTTTTCATAATTTGATCTCTTCCTGTCGTAAAGTCCAACGGCCTATTTGGGCTGAGCGAGACACCCCAAATAAGACGGGAAAATGTCTGGCCTGAATCCGTCAGGCCAAACAAGATGGTTAACTCATTGTGTGTTGCTCCAGGTGTAGCATGGCTTCTAGAACGCTGCCGCCAATCGCCCGTGCCTTGTCGGATACCGTGGTGTAATCGGCCTCTTCGCCACGGGGATCAATATCGCCGATCTTGAAGCCTTCGCGGACGCTAAGGCCGTTATTGAGTAATCCTCGTACCATGCCGCCCAGTGGCGCGACCACAGGGCTGTCGCCGATATGGGCAATCACATCGCCCTCTTGGACGAGATCGCCGAGTTTGACATGGCTGTGCATGACACCAGCGCAAGGGGCACGCAGTACCCGCTGGTGGGTGTAGCCTGCAATATTGCCGGGTACGCCAGTATTGGGCTGGGTCGCCCCTTGATAAATAACCCGGCCCAGATGGTGGCCGCGGTTGGTTTCAATCACCGCATCGCAGTCTTTGCCCGCAGTAAAGCCAGGGCCCAGGGCGATCGTGATTGGCGCCATGTCCTTCTGGGTGCCGACATTGTGCTTGGCCAGAATGGCATCAACGAGGAAGGTCGGCTTCAAAGTGCCGGCATAGCTGCACTCTTCATCGACTACCACAGGGATCTGATTGCGGTCGATGATGGCGAACACCTCGTCTTTGTTGTTGGCTTTGCAGGCGGTGATCCCTTCCACCTGGACTGGCTCGCCAAACAGGCATTGGCCAAACGACACGCTGCAGCGGATCATGGTGGGCTTAGCGATATCTGTCATCACGACTTTGAATCCGGCATTGAACAAGCGGACGGCAACCCCGGTAGCCATATCGCCTGCACCGCGGACCAGCACCAGTTTGTTTTGATTTAGGCGGGTATCGTCCTTCAGCTGGCCGCCCGCGGACTCATGTTTCACCTTGAGGATCTCCGCCATGATACTGATGGCGATTTCTTCCGGGGTTTCAGCACCGATGTTGAAGCCAATGGGAGAGTGGATGTTCTTGATCCGCGCTTCATCCACTCCGCTCTGGCGCAGGTGGGTAAACAGGGTTTGCACCTTGCGGCGGCTGGCCATTAGGCCGGTGTAGCGGGTTTCGCAATCCACTACCTTGGAAATGGCGTCTTGGTCCTGGTGGTTAGTGGCAATGACTACATAGCTGTCTTTGTTGATATCCAGCTGGTCGATAGCCTCTTCCATGGTATCGCCCAGTAGGCGCTTGGTCCCTGCCGGGAAATGCTCTTCGGCCAGGCTGTCGGCATAGGCATCGGCGACGGAAATATCGAAGCCGAGTACATGGGCGGCCTGTGCAACCGCACGGTTGACGTGCCCGGCACCAATCAGAATGAGGCTAGGGCGAAGGCCATAGACATCGACAAAGACCGTCATAGCGCCGCCGCAGTCCATGCCCATGGCATCGGGGCCGTTGCGGGTCATCCGGCCTTTGACAACGCGGGGCTTTCTCTCTTTAAGGGCTTCCAAGGCTTGTTCGATAACATACCGTTCAATCATGCCGCCACCTACTGTGCCGATGATGCTGCCATCTGCCTTGACGATCATTTGGCCGGAGTGGCGCGGGGCTGAACCGCGGGTTTCGATGATATTGGCAAGGGCGAAGGGAATGTTGTCTTGTTCTAGTTGGGCTGCCTTGGCAAAGATATTCATGTTCTATGACCTCAATACTGAAGGTGTCAGGTAGCTGCTATGTTTCAGTGGCATAGGCTACTTGCTTCTTCAAAATAACTTTCTTGATTGGTGTATCCGCCTGCATTTCTGCCAGCCAAACGGAATCGAGCTGTGGACTGTTGACCAGTACCTCTTCCGCGATCTGGCTAACGGTTAGGGCATCGTTGGCCTGATCCATTTTGTTTATCAGCCAGACTTGCTGTGCTGTCCTTGGGGTTGATTTAAATAACCCCTGCGGGTGAGAAATCAGCGGTTGCAACACTTGGGCGTCGATCACATCTCCGGGTTGGCACTGTGTAAGGGCTGAAAAAGCCGGCCAGCGGTGAACGCGTTCAGGAATCGCCTTGTGGTTGATGGCCTCTGCACCGGTGACACCAATCACCATATCCGAGTAACTTGGAATGCAAGGCTCATGCCCGTGAGGGGCTTTTATCGGTAATGAGCGGGAACCATCGCCTTCAATAATAAAAACTGTGAAGGGGAAATCATTTTGTAGTTTTTTTATCTCTCTTTCAGATAACCCAGATACTTTCAAACGGGCTGTTTTCAAGTGGTCGGTTAATAATGATTTATAGCAAAAAGTGATGGCTGGGTCTTGAAAATCAAATTCATCTTGTGCTAAAGCATTATTACGCGTTTCTATTATCTTTCCATTTTCTTTTTTATTGCAGTACATGGCATTCAGGGGAAGGATATAATCAGCCTGGTGTGCATCGGGCAAATACATTTTTGTGGTCGTGGTTAGGCAAACGGCATGGCCCCACAGTTTGAATTTACGGGCAAGCCAAAATGCGGCGGATGTTTTTCCACCACCACCGACTAGAGTAATATATAACGGGGTGGTTTCAGCAGTTAAATGGTATTGGTATAACTCAGACAGGATAAATTGGTCTGGAGTTTGCTCTATTAATCGTGTCTGTGTGCTATTAACCATGCGACCACCATATTTATCAATAAAGGAGTATGTTCAGTGATGGATAAATCGTTACGTCCCGAACGTTTAGACTGCGTTATGCCTGCTGCGGGCCTGTCTTCAAGGATGGGGGACTGGAAACTCATGCTACCTTACCAGCAGTACACAATCCTTGATGCAAGTATCGAAAATGCGCTCTCATTTTGTCGTCGGGTCATTTTGGTTGTTGGTTATCGAAGGGCGGAACTTATTGAAAAATATAAAAATGATCAAAGAGTAAAGATAGTGGTCAACGAAGATTACCAGGCCGGTATGTTCAGCTCTATCCAGCAGGGTGTCCGGCATGTCGAGAGCGATTTTTTCTTTATTACCCATGGAGATATGCCCTGTGTACCACCGCATGTCTTCCGCCAGGTCTGGTTTGAAAGAGGTGGGTGTACCGTATTCCCTGGTACGGCCCTAAGGCCTGGTCATCCGGTACTGATCCCTTGTCGATTAAAGAATATGGTGCTCAATGCCAATATACATTCATCGATGAAGAAAATTATCTTCCGCTATCCAGTTAAATATTTAGGGTTGGGTTGCGATGAAATATATTTAGATGTTGATACACCGCAGGCCTATGAAGAGTTGTGTGCTGTGTCACATTAGCACTATCAACTTGATAGCTGATAATCGCTTTTTTATCAATCTGATATCGAGAGTGCTTTTATCTCACATTTTTTATTTTATTTCATTAGATGTTTAATTTCTCATGGCAGATAATATCTATCATAATAGTTGATATCAAACTGATAGCTTTTTATTAATATGATAGCAATTCTTTTCTAATCAATAATCATCCTCATTTGAGTGGTTCTTTTGTTTGAAGTTTTCTTGTTTTAAATAAATCTGTTTATTTGTCACCTGTCACAAAATGCAGTGAACTTTCGACTTTGCTCACGAAATTCATTAATAAATCCGCCCGTTTTGTTGGGGCTGAAAAAGTTTGGCTCAGTAGTTGCTCTTTAGCCATTAGCTT
The DNA here is from genome assembly GCF_003025515.1 of Photobacterium gaetbulicola. NCBI lineage: Bacteria > Pseudomonadati > Pseudomonadota > Gammaproteobacteria > Vibrionales > Vibrionaceae > Photobacterium > Photobacterium gaetbulicola. The sequence continues at coordinate 137,549 of NZ_PYME01000011.1, forward strand.
ATTTAGCCCTACACATTATTAGCCTGACATATTGCGCAAATAAATGTGCCTAGAAGAACAAGAAAAGCATCAAGGAGATCTATCATGGGAGATATCATGCGCCCCGTTCCGTTCGGTGAGCTACTTAACCGAATGTTTAGTGAATACAAGCAGAGTAAATCTATCTTCGGTATTCCAGAGAAGCAGTTCTACCGCAAAGCGAGCAAGGAATCACTGGCGGTTTGGGGAGAGTATTGTGAAACCCCTGTTGGTCCTGCAGCTGGCCCTCATACCCAATTAGCCCAGAACATCATTACTTCTTGGCTTGCCGGTGGCCGCTTCATGGAGCTGAAAACCGTCCAGAAGCTTGATCAGTTGGAGATCGCCAAACCGTGTATCGATGCTGAAGATGAGTGTTTCAACACCGAATGGTCGACAGAATTCACGCTGCTTAAAGCTTATGACGAATACCTCAAGGCGTGGATTGCCCTGCATCTATTGGAAGAAGTCTTCGCTCCGAGAACCGATGGCGAGGCCAAATCCTTTATCTTCAATATGAGTGTCGGCTATGACCTATCCGGTATTCAAACCCCGCCGATGCAGAAGTACATTCACGATATGCTTGACTCCAGCGAGCATCCAAGCTTCCACGCCTACATCAGCGAGCTGAAGACCTTTATCCAAGATCCTGACTTCATCCGTGAGTATCAGCTTGAAGAGAGAGTCGACCGCCTCAATGCCATGGTCGATGATATTCCTGCCCAGCTAACCCGTGGTGTGACACTGTCTACCATGCACGGTTGTCCTCCGCATGAAATCGAAGCCATCTGTCGTTACATGATTGAAGACAAGGGCATCAACACTTTCGTTAAACTGAACCCAACCCTATTGGGCTTCGAGCGGGTACGCGGCATCCTTGATAATGCAGGCTTTGACTATGTGGCACTGAGCGAAGAGTCCTTCAGCCACGATCTGCAAATCAATGATGCCAAAGCCATGCTGCACCGCCTGGTCGACCTGGGCAAGGAAAAAGGCATCGGCTTCGGTGTCAAACTGACCAACACCCTGGGTACTATCAATAAGAAAGGCCGTTTGCCAGACAAAGAAATGTACATGTCCGGCCGTGCTCTGTTCCCGCTATCTATCAATGTCGCGCTGGAGTTGTCCCGTGAATTCAACGGTACACTGCCAATCTCGTACTCGGGCGGTGCCAGCAAGTTCAACATCAAGGAAATCTTCGAAGCGGGGATCCGTCCTATTACGATGGCAACGGATCTGCTCAAGCCGGGCGGTTACCTTCGCCTGTCTGACTGCGCCAAAGAGTTGGAAGGCAGCGACGAGTGGGGCATGGGCAAAGTTGACTTGGTCAAGCTAGAAGCACTGGCAGCAAAATCGCTTGATGCCGATTACGTCCAGAAAGAGTGGCGTGGCCCGGAAGAGATCAGCGTGAAGAAAGCGGTACCGCTGACAGACTGTTACGTTGCACCTTGTGTCACGGCCTGTCCGATCAGCCAGGACATTCCTGAGTACATCCGCCTGATGGGTGAGCACAAGTACACCGAAGCGCTGGAAGTGATTTATGCGCGGAACGCCTTGCCTTCAATCACCGGCCATATCTGTGATCACCAGTGCCAGTACAACTGTACCCGCCGTGACTACGAAGGGGCGTTGAACATCCGTGAAATGAAGAAAATCGCACTGGCCAAAGGTTGGGACGAATACAAAGCCAAGTGGCATGAGCCAAGCCTAGATACAGCCAAGCATCCAGTGGCGGTGATTGGTGCCGGTCCTGCCGGTTTGTCTGCCGCTTACTTCATGGCACGTGCCGGCCACCCTGTAACCGTGTTTGAGAAAGAGAAAAACGCCGGTGGGGTGGTGAAGAATATTATTCCGCAGTTCCGTATTCCGGCTGAATCGATTGAACATGACATCCAGTTTGTCACCGATCACGGCGTGAATATCGAATACGGCTGCAATCCAGACCTGACCGTTGATGTGCTGAAACAGAGCGGCTTCAAGTATGTCTGTTTTGGTATAGGCGCGGACAAGGGTAATCCGATTTCACTGGCGGGTGATAACACCAATATCTACAAGTCACTGGAATTCCTGCGTAGCTTCAATGACGGCGAAGAGCTCAAGCTCGGCAAGCATGTTGTGGTTGTCGGTGCCGGTAACACCGCAATGGACAGCGCCCGTGCCGCATTGAAAGTGGATGGCGTTGAGAAGGTCACCATCCTTTACCGTCGTACTATCGCCGAGATGCCTGCCTATAAGGAAGAGTACGAAGAAGCAGTGGAAGATGGCGTGCAGTTCATGTTCCTGACCAACCCAGAGCAGTTCGATGCCGATGGTAAGCTGACCGCTCGTGTGATGGAGTTGGGCGAACCTGATGAGAAAGGCCGCCGCCGCCCTGTAGCAACAGATATGACGGTTGAGCTTCAGGCTGATGCCTTGATCACTGCCGTCGGTGAGCAGTCCAACTGTGATGTCTTGTCTCGCATGGGGATCCCAATGGGCGAAGATGGCTGGCCGGTTGTTGACCGTGAAAGCTGTGAAACCGCGGTAGAGAATGTGTTCTTGATGGGTGATGCCCACACTGGCCCATCATCAATCGTATCGGCGATTTCCGGTGGCCGTAAGGCGGCAACCACTATCTTGGCTCGTGAAGCGCAGGCCGATGAGCAGCTCGAAGCCAAATCCGATGTTAAAGTTGAAGCCGTATACGCCCGTAAAGGCGATATCCAGGTCAAGCTGATTGAAGCCAACAAGCTGGAAGAAGCCGACCGCGAGCAATTTATCGAGCAAGAAGCGAAACGTTGTCTGGAATGTTCGTACATCTGTAGCAAGTGTGTGGATGTGTGTCCGAACCGTGCCAATATTTCGCTGCCGATCCCGGGCTTCCGTGACCAGTTCCAGACGCTACACCTCGATGCGTACTGTAACGAGTGTGGTAACTGTGCCCAGTTCTGCCCATGGGACAGCAAGCCGTACAAAGACAAGTTCACGCTGTTCAATCTGCGTGAAGACTTTACCAACAGCACCAACGCCGGTTTCTTCGTCGAAGGTGACGAAGTACTGGTTCGCAGTCAAAGTGAGATTTATTCCTTCCGTATTAATGAGCAGGGCAATGTGGACATGCCAGAGTCGCTCGCTGATGAAGCGACGATTATCAACTATGTCATGGCTAACCACAGCTACCTGCTTGGCAAAGTAGATGTTTAGTGAGGAGCCAGGGAATGTTAGTACTCAGAAATGCAACAGCTGTGCAGTTTGAGCCTGCACTGATCAAAGAAGGCGTCGATATTGTTATCGACGGCGACAAAATCAAGGAAGTTGGCGCCAATCTGGCGGCCAACTACCCAGATGCCCAAGTTAAGGACATGAAGGGCAAACTGGTAATGCCGGGTATTGTCTGCTCTCACAACCACTTCTACTCTGGGTTGGCGCGCGGGATCATGGCTGATATCAAGCCAAGTCCTGACTTCATTTCGATACTGAAGAACCTTTGGTGGCGGATGGACAGGGCGCTGGACGAAGAAGCCTTGTACTATAGCGGTCTGATCTGCTCGCTGGAAGCGATCAAGTGCGGTTGTTCATCGGTGATTGACCACCATGCCTCGCCGAATTACATCGCCGGCTCGCTCAATACCCTGCGCAAAGGGTTCTTGAAAGCAGGCCTGCGCGGCATGACCTGTTTCGAGACCACCGACCGTAACCACGGCATGAAAGAAATGGTGGCAGGCGTCGAGGAGAATATTGCGTTTGCCCAGTTAATTGACCGTGCCAAGGAAAATGGTGAAGAGCCTTACCTGGTTGAAGCCCATATCGGAGCCCACGCACCGTTTACGGTGACCAATGACGGGTTGTCGATGATGGCCGAAGCGGTCCAGGCTACCGGGCGCGGGATCCATGTTCATGTGGCGGAAGATCGCTACGACGTGACTCATAGCCACCATCACTACGGCCAGGATATTGTCGAGCGGTTGGATAGCTTCGGCTTGATCAACGAGAAGACCCTATTGGCACATGGCTTGTTCCTATCAGAAAAGGACATTGCCATCCTGAACGCCAAAAATGGTTTCTTGGTCCACAATGCCCGTTCGAATATGAACAACAACGTGGGCTACAACGACAAGCTGATGCGCTACCAGAATGTTGCCTTGGGTACCGACGGTATCGGTGCCGACATGTTCGAAGAGTTGAAGTTTGCCTTCTTCAAGCATCGTGATGCCGGTGGTCCGTTGTGGCCAGACAGCTTCCTGCGCCATCTATGGAACGGTAACGAAATTCTGGCCCGTAACTTCGGCGCGAAATTCGGCCGCCTCGATGCCGGCAACAAAGCTGACCTGACTGTGCTTGACTACACCAGCCCGACACCGCTGGTGGCAGACAACCTACCGGGCCATATCGCCTTTGGTTTCAATGCCGGTAACGTCAACAGCGTGGTGGTTGAAGGTCGCTTCGTCTACGAAGATCGCGAGTTCCCGTTCGATGTGGCACCGATTTACGCAGAGGCACGCAAGGTGGCGATGCGTTTATGGCAAACCATGGATAAGTTGGACTAATGTGAGATCCCGTTATGGATACGGTCAATACGCACTTTAAGTGGGAGGAAGCCACTGGAGCTGCGAAATATATTGCCGATCGCCATTACGAGGGACTACTTGAAGGGCGGTTTTACCGCTCTTCTTGCCCTCGCGGGCGGATCAAATCGGTAACACTTCCAACCCTGCCTGACGGCTACCATATTTTCGGTGCAGACGATGTCCCCGGACAGAATGTCCTGCCGATTGTCGAGATCGACTGGCCTGCCTTTGCTGATCAAGAGGTGCGGTTTGTCGGTCAGGTGATCTATCTGGTTGTCGGGCCTGATCCTGATGTCGTTGATGAATTGCTTAATGAAATCGATGTCGAATACGCGCCCCTCGAGCCGGCTTATACCATTGAGCAATCCAAGGCGCTGAAGGACGGTGCCATCCACGCCGATGACAACGTGCTTGATACCCATAGGCTGCACAAGGGGGACATCGAAGCCGGCTTTGCTCAAGCGGTCACCATTATCGAAGAGACCTGCTCGACCGGCTATCAGGAGCATATCTACCTCGAAACCCAAGGGGCCGTTTGCTATCCGCAAGATGGCAAAGTGGTACTGGAAGGTTCGATGCAGTGCCCCTGGTATGTCCACCATACCATGGCGGTGGTATTGGGCCATGACAATGTCAGGGCGATCCAATGCCCTACCGGTGGCGGCTTCGGCGGTAAGGAAGACTTCCCTGACGTGCTGGCAGCGCCTTTGGCAGTAGCGGTTGAGAAGCTGCAGCAGCCAATTCGGCTGATTTTCGAGCGCGGGGAAGATATTGCTACTACTTCCAAGCGTCACCCTGTCACTTTTCACTATAAAACCGGTGTCGATGCCGACGGCAAGATTGTCGCCATGGATATCAAGTTCGATGTTAACGCCGGTGCCTACCTGAGCTTGTCTGGCATTGTGTTGCAGCGTTCCATCACGACCGCCACCAATGTCTACGATATTCCCAACGTTCGGGTAGAAGGGCATGCCTGGGCCACCAACACCGTGCCGACGGGGGCATTCCGCGGCTTTGGTTCACCACAAAACTGCTTCTGCATGGAGACCCACATCCACCATGTCGCCAAGCAGCTCGGTGCCGATCCGGTAGCCTTCAAGCAGCGGCATTTCCTCACCGCCGAATCTCACTCATTGACCGGTGCGGAAATCTTTGGTGATTTGGTTCTCGACGAGATGCTGCACAAAGTGCTCGATATGTCGGATTATCACCGCAAGTTCAATGAATATACCCGGCAAGATGGAAGCCAAGCTGAACGCCGTAAAGGCATAGGCTTGGCGGTTTTCCAGCATGGCTGTGGTTTTGCCGGTGATCTGGAAGATACCCTGGTCAGGGCCAAGGTCAAACTGCTCAAGGGAAGTGATGGCAATGTGCAGATCCTTGCCTCCAACACCGATATCGGTCAGGGCCTGAGCCTGACATTCCGCAAGATAGTGGCAGATACCCTCGGTAAGCCGCTGGAGGAGATCCAGCTGGCAGTGCCAGATACGGGTATTGTGCCCGACTCCGGGCCGACGGTGGCTTCCCGATCAATATTGATTGTTGGTTATATCCTCGAAAAAGCAGCGAAAAAGCTGAAAAAGTCTTGGGTTGAGGGTGAAGATCAGGAAATCACAGAGGTTTACTGCAAACCTGACTACCACCAGTGGGATCAGAATACCTACCAGGGGAACGCCTACCAAGCGACTAGCTATGGTGCCAACGTGGTGGAAGTGGAGGTCGATATGGCGACCGGCGAAGCGGACATTACCGGGGCCTGGGCGGTGTATGACATCGGCAGGGCCATTGACAGCACCATATTCAGGGGCCAGATCGAAGGCGGCTTGGTTCAGGCGTTGGGATACGGCAGTTGCGAGAAGTTGGAAATGACCCAAGATGGCGTCTTCGCCCAGCGCTCGATGGCTGACTATGTGATCCCGACCGCGCTGGATGTACCGGCTATCGGCAGCGATCTTGTCGATAACCCATACCCTTATGGGCCAAATGGTGCCAAAGGTGGGGGTGAATTGACTCACAACGGTGGCGCGGCGGCCTTTGTCGCAGCGGTCGAAAATGCCATCGGTGTGCCTTTGTCGTCCATTCCGGTAACACCTGAGAAAGTTTGTGAGGCACTAGCTCGACGCTCAGATGAGCCAAGCGCACAGCAACGAGAAGGGCAAGTGAAGGGATCTGGCCCGGGCAATGGAGCACCTATCGATGAAGATTGAATTTTACCTCAACAGTCACCTCGTCGTTGTCGACGTTGACCCGATGCAGTCTTTGCTCCATACCCTGCGCGGCACCATGAGCCATACCGCAACCAAAGAAGGCTGTGGGGAAGGGGAGTGCGGAGCCTGCTCTGTGCTGTTCAACGGCCGCTTGGTCAACGCCTGCATGATGCCTATCAGCCAGGTACAGGGCGGTGATGTGATGACCCTTGAAGGATTGCGCCAGACCGAAAAAGGCCAATGCGTGATCAATGCGCTGCTCGAGGCCAAAGGGGTACAGTGCGGCTTTTGCACCCCGGGTATGGTGTTGGCACTTTATGCCTTGCTGGAAGCCGATCCTAACCCGACGGAGCTGGCTATCCGTACCGCGATCTCTGGCAATTTATGCCGCTGCACAGGCTACGGCATGATTGTCGAAGCGGCCAAGATCGCCGCCGAGAAAGGAGAAGGCTTATGGTAAATGTTTATCGGCCCGATACGTTGGCGCAGGCATTGGATACCCTGTCGATGGGCAAGCTGACGGTGTTCTCCGGCGGTACCGACTTGATGGTACAGCACGGCGTGCGAGCGGGCATGTCCCCCAGGTTCGAGCAAGATGTGTTGTTCGTCGATGCCATCGAAGAGCTGCAATACATTGCGTCCGCTGAGCCTGAGCACAAGGGTGAGAGCGGCCAAGAGCAAGCCTTGTACATCGGGGCGGGGGTGGTGTTGGCAGATATTGAACAGCATCCGTTGGTCCCTTCGGTACTGCGCCAGAGCGTGGCTAAAATAGCGGCGCCGGCGTTGCGCAACCGTGCCACGTTGGCCGGGAATATTTGCAATGCATCTCCTGCCGCTGACTCCCTGCCGGCCTTGTACTTGCTGGATGCCCGTGTCGTTCTATCGTCAATTCGGGGACAGAGGGAAATGGCCCTGGCAGATTTTATCCTGGCGCCTAGGGTGACGGCTCTGAAGCCGGATGAAATGCTGACCCATATCGTGATCCCGCAGTATGACTTACCCGAGGTGTTCTACCACAAGGTCGGCACCCGGGCAGCCAATGCCCTGAGTAAGCTGTCAGTAGCGGGTCTCGCCCGTATCAAGCGCTATCCCAAGAAGGCCCCCGTTATTGCTGACTGGCGGGTGGCATTCGGCGCGGTTGGCCCAACGGTGGTCCGCAGCCGCGAGTTGGAGTTGCTGGTTGTCGGCCAATCATTGGATACCTTGGCCAAGCCGGGTTTTGTGCAACAGGTTGTCGGCTGCTATCGCGAAATCATCCGCCCGATAGATGATCAGCGCTCGACAGCTGCCTACCGGCAGCAAGCCTCGCTCAACCTGCTGACCCGCTGGCTGGAGGGGCTATCAAGGCGCTGACCCATTTACTCCCTTGCTTGTATTTACTTTTGTTACCTTTTGGTTGGGGCCGCTAGGCCCCTTTTTTTGTTTGGTGTAGTTAATTGGTATTAACGGGTGTGGATATAAGATTGCCTTCAAAAGGCGATGTTGAAGGCTTTTTCATAAATAAAGCCGCAGTTTGCGGCTTTATTAAATGTTGCAAACTTAGTTTATAGCATTGAACTTTCTTGTTCTTGCTTTTGTTTTTCTTCAGCTTTTGATTGCTTATTATATGCTTTTAATAAATCTGTATGAATATAGTTCATTGACATTTGAAAACTCATGTGTGGAGCACTGAGTGTGATCTCTGTATTTCCTGACTGATAGGTTGCTGATTTATCACCTACAAATGGAATTTTCTTATTCATAAGAGTATATTTTTTAGCAATAGCAGAGTTTAAGTAGTCAAACTTTGACTTAGGAAACTCTGACAAAACAGCTACAAGTGTGTTTGAGCTATCGAAAATAGCAGTGACAGCCCCAATGCCGTCAAAGTTAATTTGACCGCGTGGGATCTCGTACATATCACCTAAACTGTATTTATTTTGACCGGAATAATTAACGCTGTAAGTGTTTTTTAGCTGTGAAATGGTCGTTTTACCAATTGTTAAGCCGAAAACTGTCGGGTCAGCTAGTAAACTTGTACTAAACAAAGATAGTAGTATAAATAATATCTTTTTCATTTTAATTTCCCTTTATTCAAAGTAGGTGAGTATTATGGATGAAGCCAAGTGAATTTTTGTCTTGATGGTAGACTTCTGTCCATTGGCTTCCTTCTGATAATACGTATACCTTTTCGCCTCGCTTTAGACTTTTGATTGGAGTACTGTTGAACCCTGACTCTGAATAGATATCAGTACTTAGCGCTGTTATCTTACGGGTTTTTAATTTGTATAGGATGTTATTGAGAGAGTTTTGGGCTGACTTATTGTTCTGTTGTGCTGATTTTGCGTACCAGTAGACAGATAGTGGATAATTTCTACTTACACCGGTTCCGTATTGATAGCTAATCCCCAAGTTATTTTGTGCGGTTGCATTGCCATTTTCAGCTGCTTGCTTGTACCAGCTAAATGCACGATTTATATTTTTATCAGTACCAAGTCCGTTTTCATACATATAGCCTAAGTTATTCTGGGCCATTGATACACCTTGTTCAGCAGATTTGAGATACCATTCAAAGGCCTTTCTATTATTTAGAGGAGCTCCTTCCCCATGGCTTAGCATCCAGCCAAGCCGGAATTGGGCATCCTTGTCGCCGTTTTCAGCGGCTTTAGAGTACCATTTGAAAGCCTCATAGTTATTCTTATCTCTGCCTAATCCTTTGTAGTAATGCTCGCCGATGAACCATAGGGATGCGGTATGATCTTGCTTGCTAGAATGCATGAACCACTGGAAAGATTTGTTATAGTCTTGTTCGATCCCCCAACCATTGAAGTACATATTCGCCAAGTGATAAGCGGCAAATTTATTTTCAGTAGCAGCTTTGCTCAAGAGCTTAAAAGCTTTCTGGGTATCTTTCTCTGTACCTATCCCATAGAGATAGTAGCGGCCGAGCTCTGCAGTAGGGATGTTCAATCCAGTATCTGCGGCTTTCGACATCCAGTAAAACGCCTGACTTTTATCTATTTGCGTACCAAGCCCTGACTCATATAGCCAAGCGAGGTTTCGTTGTGAATCTCGGTTTCCTTTCGTTGCCGATAGTCTATACCACTCAGCTGCCTTTGTATGATTTTGTTTAACGCCATATCCTTGATCATTGGCTAACCCGAGATAGAATGAACAGTAGGTTAACTCCTCAGCACAGCGCTCATACCAGAACAAGGAATCTTCGTATTTCTTTTGTTGCCAATAATGTTCACCGATTTGTAATATGGCATAGGTATTTCCTTTTTCTGCTTTGACCCATAAAGGAATGAGTTTTTCATTTTTCTTCAGGTATGATTTTGCTTTGTATGAGCCATTGCTAGACGCTAATAAAAGATAGTCTTGTCCTTCTTTATATTTTTCTTTGCTTATTGCCCAAAGCGCATAGTCATATTGAGCATCAATTAGCTCTGAATCTGCAGCTTTTTTTAGCCAATTAATATCTTCACTGCTTGGTCTGTTTGTCGAAGTGTAAAGACGATACATGGAGCGAGTATCTCCATCTGAAGCTAGTTTCGACCAGGTTTCTCTCGCTTCTAGGACTTCACCTTTTAGAAAAGACTCTTCGGCAGATTCATATGTAGCAGCACAGCCGACAAGTGAAAGAATTAACGTGGAGCTTAATAACAGTCTTTTTATATACATTATTAACATATCCTTATGAAATTGATTTAATATTAAATTTTAAAGGGAAATGTGGTCTATTTCTACTTTCAACTTCAAAATTATTGATGTTTACCGATAGACATAACACTACCGTCAACTTTTAAGACAAGGGGGCACATTACTACTTTTGGATTGAATGTTGATTTGCTGGCCCGGAATGGAAAGAGTCAAGGAAGACGAACAGTTTATCAAAATGATAGTAAGGTATTTCTTCATTTAAGTGATTGCTAAAAAAGATATTATTGGGCAAACTTTTCTTTCGAGTATCTAAGTTTTCACCAAATTTATCACCATGTAACCTCAATGATTATGCATAAAAACACAATTGATTTGCTGCTGTAGTAACCGGAATAAAACTTGCTGTAAACGGGGGTCACTAGTGGGGATCGCCGGTAGTGGTTGAACATTCTGTTGCTTCATAAAGTAAGGAGTACTTTTATGGCAGGTAATACAGTAGTTTTAATGATTGTTGTGGGATATTTGTTTTTTTTGATCGGGATAGGAATATATTCCTCAAAAAAAATTGGCGACTCGGAGGATTTTCTCGTAGCGGGCAGAAGGCTGGGTCCTTTTTTGATTGCTGGTACTTTGGCGGCGACTGAAATCGGCGGGGGATCTTCGCTGGGGGTGGTCGAAAAGGCCTATGGCGACTGGGGCTTCTCCGCCTTATGGTATGTCGCCACAATGGGGGTAACCTTTACCATTATCGCGATGGTGGCCCCGATGCTCAGGCGGGCGATGGTAAAGACCATTCCGGAGTTTTTCCGTAAGCGATATGACAAACCGTCTGCGCTGTTCACCTCGCTGATTATGATTTTGCCGTTAATCGGCTTAACCGCCGTACAGTTTATTGCCTCTGGAGTCATCTTATCCGTGATTATGGATTGGGATTACACCACTTCCGTTATTGTTATTTCCTGCGTTGTGATTATTTATTCCATGCTCGGCGGTTTATGGTCTGTCTCGTTAACCGACTTTACCCAGATGCTGATGATCGTGTTCGGTATGCTTGCGGTCGTGCCTTTTTCGCTGGATCTTGTCGGGGGATGGGACGTCGTTGTGGCGAATACCAGTTCAGAGCGGTTGTCATTGACCCAGGGGATTGGTATGCCAACGATTGTCAGCCTTGTGCTGATTTATGCAGCGTCATTTATCTGTGGTCAGGAGGTAACCCAGCGCCTTTATGCCGCCAAGAATGGCCGGACCGCATTGGTGGGGAGCTTGCTTACCGCGGTCGTGTTTTTTGCCTTCGCGATGATACCGGCCGCGCTTGGGATCATTGCGCGTACTATGGTCGATCTGGGGATGATTGATGGGTCGGCCATAACAGAAAATGGTGCACGTTATGCGCTTCCGACACTGGCAGTACAAGTCATGCCGCCGGTGTTAGTCGGGCTCCTGTTTGCCGGGATATCTTCTGCGACCATGTCGTCGGCGTCATCGGATTTGCTGGGAGCGGGCTCAATCTTTGCCAACGATATCTACAAGGTTTACATCAATCCCGATGCCGATCAGGCAACGCTATTGAAAGTGGCCAGGTTGACAATCTTGGCCATTGGGATCTTTTCGATTGCCGTTGCCGTGATGAATACCGGTGCCATCATTTCCATCTTGATGTTCTCATTTAGCCTCAGGGCCGGGGGGACATTGGTTCCGTATCTGTTTGGCCATTACTACCAGAAAGGGAGTAGGCAAGGAACATGGGTATCATTAGTGCTCGGTACGCTGGGGATCCTGGCGGTGAAGTATGAGTGGGTCAACTTCTTTGGCCTGGATGGTATTTTCCTCGGCCTGCTACTCAGTGCGATGGGATATTTCTTGTTTAGCTACTTATACCCGAACACAAAGCCAATAGCGGATTACAGGGTTGAGCAGCCAGAAGAGTCTGTTGCCGACCCAGAGCCGGTGAATCAGCACACTACCAAGCACTCCTAAAACGGTGCCACAGAACTGAAACAGCTAGGTGTACTGTTGTCTCTAAGGGGAGAGGCCAAGGGTTTCTCCCCACATCTAATTGATTGTATTCATAGTTAGTATATCGTTATCACCCCCACCTATATCATATTGATAGCCCCCTGATATTATTTTGATATCACATGCCCGATTAGTGATAACCGTTATTATCTGCTTGATAACCTAGGGAAATATCCGGTGCTAAAAAGGTGATATGTAACCCGACGCTGATCCCACTTTTGTTGAAATACCGGACTGTGCTCACGAATCTTTGTCTTTCCTGGCTGGTTCGGGCAGTTTGGCGTGTTTGTTGCCTTTTAGATCTCCAAGACATCAATAACGTTCCGACAATGCCGTTAGGCCGAACGCATGATGCAGGAATAACAATGAGAATGCGAAAAGGCAAATAACATGATTGAACAATATCTAACGCCTGATACCCCTGCTCAGGCACTTGAATTCAAGCAGCAGCATGGCAGTGATGCCATCTGGTTTGCAGGTGGATCCAAAATCAATGCAGCACCAACCAAAACCGACAAAACTGTGGCGATTTCTTTGGGCAAACTGAATCTCTCCCAGATCGAGCTTCAGGGCGACAGTCTGCACATCGGCGCCATGTGCCGCATCCAACAACTGATTGACCACGAACTGGTACCGGTGGCGTTGAAACAATCTTCTGCCTTTATCTATTCCCGCCATGTTCGTAACCAGGCAACGCTGGGCGGTGAAATTGCTGCGCGTCAGCCAGAAGCTCTATTAGTACCAAGCTTGATTGCGCTGAAGGCCAAGCTGAAGTTGGCAAACGGGCAGGAAGTGGATGTAGAAGATTACATCAATAGCGAAGAGCGCGAGCTGATTGCCACCATCATTATTCCAGACAGAAACCTTACCTGTATCGGCTACAACATTGCTCGCTCAGCCGCCGGTTTGGCGATTGTGACAGCCGCGGTTTCCATTGATAAGCAAGGTAATAAAGTGATTGCGCTCGATGGCGTTTCGCCATTGCATCAGGGGGCCGCCCGACCTGTCCGTCTGCGCGATGTCGAAGCGCAAGATCTCAAAGGGGAACTGCTGGAGCAGGCAGTGGCCGATGCGATTTATCCGGAAGCCGATATACGCGGCAGTGTCGAGTACAAGCGATATATCGCAGGTGTGGTGATCACGGATTTGATGGCTGAATGTCAGCACTTGGTAGAGGAAGCATAATCATGACGATTCAATTTACCTTAAATGGCCGCCCTCAATCTTTGGAATGTCGTCTTGGTGAAAATGTACAGACATTGCTGCACTCTATGGGCTATCACTCGGTGCGAAACAGTGATGATAGTTGGGGCTTCGCCGGATCGGACGTGATCCTGTTCAATGGTGAACTGATCAACGCTTCACTGTTGATTGCCGCTCAACTTGAAGGGGCGGAAGTCAAAACCGCTGAAGCTCTTGGAGAGTGGAATCAGCTGAGCTTGGTTCAGCAGGCGATGATCGATGTCGGTGTGGTGCAATCGGGCTACAACGATCCGGCATTGGCACTGATCTTGACCGAATTGCTAGAGCGTATTCCTCAGCCAAATCGTGATGAAATTGATGACGCGCTATCAGGCTTATTCAGCCGTGATGCGGGTTACCAGCAGTTCTACGAAGTTGTCGAATTGGCGGTGAAACGCCTTAACGATCCTGACTATACCCAGCAGTTTGCGCCAGAGTTCCGTGATGATCTGGCGGTAGTTGGCAAGAACTGTCCGAAGATTGATTCGGCCAAGATGGTTCAGGCCAAGCCGTGCTATGTAGAAGACCGCATTCCAGCCAATGCTTGTGTGATCAAGGTGCTACGTAGCCCACACGCCCATGCGTGGATCAAACACCTGGATGTGTCCAAGGCCGAGGCGTTGCCGGGTGTAGTATCGGTGATCACCCACAAAAACTGCCCAGATATTCCTTACACCCCAGGTGGTCAGAGTGCTCCAGAGCCATCACCGCTAGACCGTCGTATGTTCGGCCAGAAAATGCGTCATGTCGGCGACCGTGTTGCTGCTGTTGTTGCCGAGTCGGTAGAGATTGCCGAGCAGGCATTGAAACTGATCGACGTTGAGTTCGATGTGCTTGAGCCTGTGATGAGCATTGACGAGGCGATGGCTGCCAATGCACCGATTATTCACAACGAGCCTATCGAGTACGGTGTCGGTGCACCTGATGATTTGGAAGAGCAGAACCGCAATGCCGATCCGCGTGAAGGCAAGCTGATTGTTAACTTCCCGATTGGTTGCTTCCCTCGCAAGAACATTGCCGCCAGTGTCCGAGGTCATATTGGTGATCTGGATAAAGGCTTTGCCGAAGCGGATGTGATTATCGAGCGCACCTACGAGTCGAAGCAGGTTCAGCAGTTGCCGGTTGAAACCCACATCTGTTACAGCTACATGGATGGCGATCGTATCGTGATGCACGATTCGACTCAGGTGCCTTGGCACGTGCGCCGTCAGGTTGCCAAGATCTTGGGTGTCAAACAGAACAAAGTCCATATCGTCAAAGAGCGAGTGGGTGGCGGATACGGCTCAAAACAAGATATCTTGCTCGAAGATGTGTGTGCTTGGGCAACCTGGACCACAGGCCGTCCGGTTTACTTCCATCATACCCGTGAAGAAGAGTTCATCTGTAACTCAACCCGCCACGTTGCCAAAGTGACGGTGAAACTTGGAGCCAAGAAAGACGGTACACTGACTGCGATTGATATGGACTTCCGTGCCAATACCGGCCCTTACGGTAACCACGCACTGACTGTCCCTTCAAATGGTCCTGCATTGTCACTACCGCTATACCCATGTGACAACGTCGACTTCAGGGTAACGACTTACTACTCCAACATTTGTCCTACCGGGGCTTACCAAGGCTACGGCGCGCCGAAGGGGAACTTTGCCCTGACCATGGCAATGGCTGAAATGGCTGAAGAGCTGGGAATCGACCACTTGGATATGGTTGAGAAGAACCGTGTTGTTGAAGGCCAGGAGCTGAAGATCCTGGCGGCTATCGGTGAAGGCAAGATGCCAACCAGCGCACCGAAAGTACACAGTTGTGCATTGGAGCCAATCCTGCGCGAAGGCCGTAAGCTGATTGAGTGGGATAGTCCGAAACACGCTGACGGCGAGTGGAAAGTTGGCCGCGGTGTGGCGATTATCCAGCAGAAATCCGGTATCCCAGATATCGACCAAGCCAACTGCCGTATCAAGATGGCGTCCGACGGTACTTTCATTGTTCACTCTGGTGGTGCCGATATCGGTACTGGCTTGGATACCGTGATCAGCAAGTTGACCGCAGAAGTGCTGTGTTGCCCGATGGACGAAATTACCGTTCATTCCGGTGACACCGACCATGCACCATTCGATAAAGGGGCTTACGCGTCATCCGGTACTTGCTTCTCGGGTAATGCCGCCAAGCGTGCTGCCGAAGCGATGCGCGACAAGATCCTCAAATGCGGTTCTGAAATGCTCGAAGAGCCAGTGGAAGACGTTGAGATTGTCGCTCCTGGTTTGGTGAAAGGTAAGAAAGGCGAAGTGAGCTACTTCGATATCGCCCACAAAGCAGAAAGCGGCACAGGGTGGGGGCAGTTACTGGCTTCAGGCTGCTTCATTACGCCAGAGTTTGCTTTCCCTTATGGCGCTAACTTCGCAGAAGTAGCAGTCAATACCCGTACTGGTGAAATCCGCCTGGATAAATTCCATGCCTTGCTTGACTGTGGTACGCCGGTTAACCCTGATTTGGCGCTTGGCCAGATTTACGGTGCAAGCATGCGTGCTATCGGCCACAGCTTGTATGAAGAGCTGATTTACGATGACAACGGCGTGCCTGTCACCCGCGATCTGAAGAGCTACGGTGCACCGAAGATCGGTGATATTCCTCGCGACTTCAAAGCGGTGTTGGTACCAAGTGATGATCCGGTTGGCCCTTACGGTGCGAAATCGATATCTGAGATTGGGGTTAATGGTGCGGCACCTGCCATCGCCAGTGCAATTCATGATGCATGTGGTGTCTGGTTACGTGATTGGCACTTCACCCCAGAGAAGATTTTACAAGGTCTCAATAAGCTGTAACTAATGCGCAAGCGGTCATTTCCAGGGGATGGGAAATGACCGTTTTGTTTTTCGGCTCCGGTTTTCCGGGCTGATGTTTTGGCAATTACGCCGTCAAGACTTGGCTGGTATCGACTATCACAGTTACTGAATCTAATACTGGGTAGTCATGATAGTAAGCGGGTAGGCAGGCACAGGCTCTGTTGAGCTTGGTGTAAAGGGCCCTGGAGTTTCTGGCTAGGTTATCGATTTAAAGATTTCGGATGGAACAGAAATGAAACTACTGTACAACGTGGAAGACAAGCCCCCTGTGGGCGCCTCAATTCTCTTAGCTCTTCAACACATGCTGGCCGCAATGGGAGCGATTATCGCCGTGCCTTTGGTGGTCGGCAGTGCGATTGGTCTGCCGACCGACCAAATGGTGATTTTGGTCAACGCCGCCCTGATGGTCTCGGGTGTAGTAACCATTATCCAGTGCAAGGGGGTTGGTCCGGTTGGGATCCGGCTTCCGGTGGTGATGGGAACCAGTTTTACCTTTGTCGCGATTTCCATTTCGATTGGTCTGGACTCGGGGATCTCCGGGGTGTTCGGCGCTTCCTTGATTGGCTCGCTGGTGATGATCATTGGCAGCCGGTTCATGCCACAGATCCGCAAGCTGTTCCCACCCGTGGTTTCCGGTACTGTGGTGGTGCTGATCGGTCTGACCATTTTGCCTGTATCCGTTGACTGGTTTGCCGGCGGGTTTGTCGGCCAGGAGCACTACGGCCAAATCAATAACCTGATGCTGGGGTTACTGGTGCTGGTGGTGGTCATCGTGCTGTCGCAACTTGGCAAAGGCTTGATTTCCGCCGCTGCGATTGTGATCGGGATGATGGTCGGGTACATAGTGGCTATATTTATGGGGGTAGTTGACTTTACTCCTGTACAAGAGGCGAAGTTCTTTTCTTTGCCCGAGTTACTACCTTTCGGCTTGAGCTTTACTGTCAGTGGTGTCATTGGCATGTCAATAGCCTATTTGGTGACCATTATGGAATCTACCGGTGACTTTCTCGCACTGAGTGATGCAACCCACACCAAATTAACCGGGAAGAAGCTGTCTAAAGGGATCTTGTGCGATGGTGTGGGCAGTGCCCTTGCCTCGGTATTCGGTGCAACGCCGTTTTCATCGTTCAGCCAGAACGTCGGTATTGTTTCGATAACCGGTGTCGCCAGCCGCCATGTGGTTGCAGTGACCGGAGTGATCATGCTGATCGCCGGTATGTTCCCGAAACTGGGCGGTATTGTGGTCACTATTCCATCACCGGTACTCGGTGGTGCCGGACTTGTGATGTTCGCCATGATCATCTCGGCTGGTATCGGCATCCTGTCACGTATTAATTTTACCAAACGCAATATGCTTATCATCGCTGTCGGGGTTGCCTCGGGTATGGCGGTGACCGTTCGTCCTGAGATTTTGACTTATATGCCAGATTCACTGCGCGTCATCCTGGGCTCTGGGATCACTACCGGCTCTTTGGTTGCGCTGGGACTCAACATCATGCTTGGTATTAACCGAGCCGACGAAGCGGAGAGTGCGAAAGAGAAACGTGAAGCATTGAAAGAGCAAATCAAAGAATGTGAAGCGTGTGAAAAAGCATTGGCCGAGGAAGAGGCGATGCAGTCACGCGAGCAGCAAATTTAAGCCTACAACAGAAAGAATTTGATAAAAGAGAGCGCTGGAAAACAAGGTGACCCTACCACTGTCCAGCACGAAAAGATAAGAGGTAATCATGGAATATACCCAATCAGTGAAAGCAATCAGAGCATCAATACTGGATATTGCCAAGGTTGTCGACAAGCCTGAGGATATAGAGCAGAACATCCGCTTTATTGAAGATGGCTTGATGCTGGTCGACAACGGACGTATTGAATGGGTTGGTGAATGGGAAGAGGGCAAAGATAAAATCCCGCCAACAGTCCGCATTCGTAGCTATCCCGGCAAGATTGTGATGCCCGGCTTCGTCGATACCCATATCCACTATCCGCAGGCCGAAATGGTTGGCGCCTACGGCGAGCAGCTGTTGGAATGGTTGAACAACTACACCTTCCCGACCGAAGCCAGGTATAAAGACAAAGACTACTCCCGCGAAATGTCGACTTTCTTTATCAAGCAGCTGCTGCGCAATGGTACCACCACGGCGTTGGTGTTCGGTACGGTTCACCCAGAATCGGTCGATGCGCTGTTCGAAGAGGCTGAGAAGATCAACATGCGGATGATCGCCGGTAAGGTGATGATGGACCGCAATGCGCCGGAATACCTGCTGGATACACCGGAAATTGGTTACAACCAGACCAAAGAATTGATTGAGCGCTGGCATAAGCGCGGGCGTTTGCTCTATGCGATTACCCCTCGTTTTGCTCCGACGTCCACGCCAGAGCAGCTGGCGATGGCGGGAAGGCTTAAAGAGGAATACCCAGATACGTATGTACACACCCATCTGTGCGAAAACAAGAATGAAATCGCTTGGGTGAAAGAGCTGTACCCGGAGCAGGACGGCTACCTCGATGTCTACCATCATCATGGGCTGACTGGCTCGAAGAGTGTGTTTGCCCACTGTATCCATCTTGAAGACAAGGAGTGGGACTGCCTGCATGATACCGACTCTGCCATCGCTTTCTGCCCCACCTCTAACCTCTACCTCGGCAGTGGTTTGTTCAAGATGCAGGAGGCCTGGAAACGCAAGGTGAAAGTCGGCATGGGAACCGATATCGGTGCCGGTACCACTTTCAATATGCTGCAAACCCTCAACGAAGCCTACAAGGTGATGCAGTTGCAGCAGCACCGCTTGTCGGCCTTCGAAGCGTTTTATCTGGCGACATTGGGCGGGGCGAAATCACTATCGCTGGATCATTTGATCGGCAACTTCGAGGTAGGCAAAGAGGCCGACTTTGTGGTTATCGACCCATGTTCAACGCCACTGCAGCAATTGCGCTACGACAGCTCGAAAGATCTGTCGGAGAAATTGTTCATGCTGATGACCTTGGGTGATGACCGCAGTATCTACCGAACCTACGTTGACGGTCGGTTAGTGTACGAGCGAGGTTAATTTTTACGCAAACGATTTCGGCGGGAAATAAGTTCTTGGCAATGCAGGGTAAGCAAAGCGTATAATCGCCGCCAATTTACCTTGCCCAGCCCCGGTTATTTGCTCTAGGGATGTTCCTTTTGGGAAGTTGATGGGTTCTGTTAACTGGGGTTGTGCCGATAAAAGTCAGCAACATTTATAACGTGACGGACCAGTCACAGCCCCAAAAAAGCAATCGATTGCGACGGGGCGGGTTGAGAGGAAGCTCAACGTTTTTTAAGGTGTTCAGGCTGCGCGCCTGGCATCAATTTTTACAAGGAATCACATCATGTCTGAAAATAGTTCGATTCATCATGAATCTACAGTCGTAGCAGAAGACACACCCCGCCAGAGCGGGTTGGATGGGTATTTTAAAATCTCCCAGCGAGGCAGTACGGTAAGGCAGGAAGTGGTCGCCGGTTTGACGACCTTCCTGGCAATGGTTTATTCGGTCATTGTTGTGCCGAGCATGCTCGGTGCCGCTGGGTTCAACCAAGGGGCGGTGTTCATCGCTACCTGTTTGGTTGCCGCGTTTGGTTCACTTTTGATGGGCCTGTGGGCCAACCTGCCTATGGCGATTGGCTGTGCGATCTCGCTCACCGCCTTTACCGCATTTAGCCTAGTGCTGGGGCAGGGGATCAGTATTCCGGTTGCGCTGGGTGCGGTATTCCTGATGGGTGTGGTGTTTACTGCCATTACTGTGACCGGTGTGCGTCAGTGGATACTTACCAACCTTCCGTTCGGTATTGCCCACGGTACGGGTATCGGTATCGGCCTGTTCTTGTTGCTGATTGCCGCTAACGGTGTTGGCTTGGTGGTACAGAACCCGCATGAAGGCTTGCCTGTTGCGCTGGGTGAGTTCACTTCGCTGCCTGTGATCATGTCTATCGTTGGGTTGGCGGCTATTTTCGGTCTTGAAAAACGCCGTGTACCAGGCGGCATCTTGCTGGTCATCGTTGCAATTTCCATCTTTGGTTTGATTTTCGACCCGAACGTAACCTACCAAGGCTTGTTTGCGATGCCGTCGTTCGGCGCAGAAGGTGAGTCTCTGCTTGGCACCATGGATATCATGGGGGCGCTGAACCCAATCGTGATCCCTAGTGTGTTGGCTCTGGTTATGACCGCGATTTTCGATGCGACCGGTACTATCCGTGCGGTTGCGGGTCAGGCGAACTTGCTAGATAAAGACGGCCAGATTATCGATGGCGGTAAAGCGCTGACATCAGACTCCGTCAGTAGCATCTTTGCTGGTTTTGTCGGCGGTGCGCCAGCTGCTGTTTACATTGAATCAGCAGCGGGTACCGCAGCAGGCGGTAAAACAGGCTTGACAGCAACCGTTGTGGGTGGTCTGTTCTTGCTGCTACTGTTCCTATCGCCAATCAGCTACCTGGTTCCTGCCTACGCGACCGCGCCAGCTCTGATGTATGTTGGCCTGCTTATGATGAGCAATGTCAGCAAGCTGGATATGGCCGACTCAGTCGATGCCTTATCTGGCCTGATGTGTGCGGTATTTATCGTCCTAACAGGTAACATCGTAACCGGTATTATGCTTGGCTTTGGTTCTTTGGTGATCGGCCGTGTGATTTCTGGTGAAGCGAAACGCTTGAATGCCGGTACGGTGATCATCGCTATTGTACTGGTCGCTTTCTACGCGGGTGGCTGGGCGATTTAATGTCACCAAGCTAATGATTTAGTTATGTAAATCAGCGCCTCTCATTGCAAAATGAGGGGCGTTTTTGTTATCTCACTCGTAAAAGTAGCAATCCCATATAACTGACTCAACAGTTGTAATAAAGATCGCTTTTTTACCTTTTATTAATCACCTACCCTCCAACTATCTGTTTGATGATTTGTGAATATGTCATTCTTGATAAGGGGCGCAGCGCCGATGGTGGGAAACAACCGCTTTAATCATTTGGCCACCACTCTGGGGGGAGCGGTGTCGGTGCTGGCTATTGCCTGGGTGATGTTCAACCCTCCCAAAACCCATATTGAAGGGTTTAAATGGACGCAGGCCTCTAAGCAGAGTGATTGGGCGATAAGCTTGCCCGAGGCTGAAGGCTTCAAGACTGAACGCCTGCTGGAACTGCATGATCTGGTCACGTTGAAGAAAACCAAGAAAGTGCAGTCGTTATTGATTGTGCGCAACGGTCATTTGGTGTTTGAGCAATACTACCCGGTCCAGAGTTCACCCGATGGAACGCCAATGCCACAGTATTTCCCTCCGGGGGTGGATACTTATCATCAAATGCGCTCGGTGACCAAAACGGTCACTTCGACACTGATTGGCCATTTGCTTTACACCGGTGCTATTGCCAACAAAGACATGCCTTTGTTTGATTATTTCCTTAATGAGGATCTTCAGGATGCCGAGAAGAAGCAGGTGATCAGTCTAAGGAATGCTCTGGATTTCAACAGCGGGCTGGATTGGAAAGAGTGGGGGGCCTATCCAAGTGATGCGATGGGCATGTGGCTATCACAAGACCCTTACCAATACATTTTTGATAAAAAGATCGCGCACTCTCCTGGTGAAGTTTTTGCCTACCAAGGTGCCATGAGCGTATTGCTTGGTGGTGTGGTTGAGAAGGTGACGGGCAAGTCCCTGAGGCAATATGCCGAGCAGACGTTGTTCAATCCTTTGGGGATCACCCACTATGACTGGTTTGCCCACGAAGTCACCGGTGACTACTTGGGTTCGTCTGGCTTGTACCTGCGTTCTCGCGATTTGGCTAAGCTGGGTCAGCTATACCTAAATAATGGGGTATGGGAGGGCAAGCGTATATTCTCGGAGCAATGGGCGCAGCAGAGCTTAGTTCCCAAGGGGAAGTTTTGGCCTCACAAAACCATAGAATATGGCCACAATTGGTGGTTTCCCCTTATTACCGTGGATGGCGACAGACTGACTGTTGCTGGAATGCGGGGCTTTGGCGGTCAAGAAATGTTTATTATTCCGCAGTATAATTTAGTGATTACCATGACCTCTGGAGCGTTTATTGGCCAAGATGAAGATTTTCCTTTTGAGTTAATGGTTGACTATATCTTACCTGCAATTGGAATAAGCAAGGCAAAATATATATCACAGGTTTAATTTTGATGACAAAGGTGAAGGATAATGAAGAGAATATATATTGTTGTCGCGGTTTGTGTTTTGACTTTGATGATATTTATTCTGGAAAATAATGATAGACGGCCTCTTAATACAGCTCGGCCTAATACCCCCCCATTTCCGATATCAATGCATTATGACGGTAAATGGGAAGGTGAAAGGCGGGATATCAGCGGTGACAACATTTGTCTTGAAACTCGGGTGATTGGCACCATAGAACAGGGGATGGTTAACTTAAAGTTGCTGTATAACAACACCTTGTTGTCAGGGTGGGTGTCCAATGAGGGCGACTTGGCGCTCTATGCCAATAGTCCGCGCTGGGGGTATCGTTTTATGGGGACGGCGAAGAAAGAGCGTATTGATGGTGAGTGGAGAGTAACTAACGCTCCCTGTCACGGTACGTGGTATTTAAAAAGGGTTGGTGGGTGAGATAAGGTGAGTATTTTGTTACTCGTACTGTGTTAGATTGCTTTTTATTTAAAGTGCTTTTGTGCTTTTAATTATATTTATATGCTGTAAGAATGCCAGTAAATAAACGCTTAGGTTGTTAGTTATACCTTTCACTCGTCAGACAAAATATCTGGAACAGCTTCACACATTATTTATTTTTCATACTTTCGACTAAATACACTTGGCTCTCAGTCGTTCTGGGGACGTAGTGTTCTTAATAATTTAAATATATAAAATAATAGGAGAAAGTAGCAATGCAATTTCGTAACTTCCTATCTCTCGGTAGTTTGGCCGTCATGCTGCTGGGTACCTCTGTGGTATCTGCCAAAGATTCAGAAAATGAAATTCTAGAGCTCTTTGTGGTGCCATACCACGTTCAGCTCAATGAAGGTGAAACACGTGTAATGTCAGCGAATGCCTTCTACGCCGATGGTACCTATGTACGCGGTGTTGAGGGGGTGGAATGGCGTAGTAGCAACCCCGAAAGTGTGCCTGTTTCACAGAACGGTACTATTTTTGCCGCCCAAAAGGGCGCAACAAGTATTCATGCCAGCCTCAATGGCCATAAGGCATCCCAGCCAGGTACCGTGCTGGTCGGAGAGGCATCTGTGGATGAGTTACAGATTGAAATCAGCAACACCAATGTCATGGTCGGGCAGACTGTCGATGTAATGGTTAACGCGACGTTCAGTGACGGTGAGACCGAGGATGTAACAGGAGCGGTGACTTGGGAGCGGGTTACCAATGATGATGCATTCGAAGTTGAGGGTCGAAAGTTAACGGGCCTGAATGAAGGCTATGGCTATCTGATTGCACATTTTGATGGCAGTAAGTCTGATGCGGTGCGAATTGATGTCAACGATGCCGGCTATTTGGATCTGATGATTTTACCTGGCTCAACGACCATGGCTGTGGGGTCGACGATGACACCCACCCTCCGTGCGTTTACATCATCAGGTATGGTTAATATTGATGCATCGGAAGCCAGCTATGAGCTGAGTAAGCAGGGTATTGTCAAGGCGAACTTAAATGGCTCCCTGACGGCTATCGGCAAAGGTCAGGTGGCTGTGTATGCCATTGCGGGCAATATCAAAAGCAGCCAACCGATGGTAATTACTGTCGAGTAATTAATTTAATTCTGGCAGAGGCTCAATGAACTAGCGCCTCTGCCATGAATCACCCTGCGGTACTAGGCGCTTCAGCGACTGGCGAAATTCCTTTTGTTAAAAAGATAATTAAATACTAACTATTTGATTTTATTTATCTAAAACAATTACTATACCTATCCTTGCATATCTTTGGCAGGCGCTGTTTCTACAGTGGCCTGATTGAGTAAGAAGGGAAATAGAGAAAGTTGAGTGGAAGTATAAGGAATGGAAACCCATGTACATAGGTGAAGCAGCAAAAAAGTCTGGGGCCTCGGAGCGGGCAATTCGGCTCTATGAGTCCATGGGGTTACTGGCCGTAGCGAGATCGGGTAACTATCGGGTGTTCTCAATGGCTGATGTCGAGTTTATCCGCTTAATAAAAGAGGGGCAGTCTCTTGGGCTACACCTATCAGAGCTAAAAGGGTTGGTAGACGGTGAGAACGACTTTGATTGGGGCAAAGTGCTGCAGCTACTCGAGCACAAACAGCATGAGATTGCCCTCCAGATTAAGACGCTGGAAGCGAAGTCGGTCCGTATTGGTGAATACCGGCAGTCTATTGCGCAGTGTGACTATTGACTCTGACCTTAGGGGTAGGGTTTAAGATGCCTCCACCATACACAAGGAGGTACTGTGATGAGAAAAGTCTTGGTGATCAATGCGAATCCAAAGCAAACAAGCCTATGTCAGTCTTTGGCTGATCGCTATGCGAAGGTTGCTAGTGAGAAGCATCAGATCCAACAAATCAATATTGCTGATATGTCGTTTGAGATGGACCTTCAGCAAGGTTATGACACCGAGTCTCCGCTGGAAGACGATTTGAAAGTCTTTCAGCAGAAAGTCATGTGGGCAGAGCATATTGTCATCATCAGCCCCGTTTGGTGGGGGACGGTGCCCGCCAAGTTTAAAGGCGCAATAGATAGGGCTTTCCTTCCCGGTTTTGCGTTCAAGTACCAAGACGGCAAGGCTATACCACAAAAGCTGTTGAGCGGACGGACATCAGAACTGATCGTCACGCTCGACACGCCCCCCTTTTGGTACAAGTACGTTAATGGCAACCCGATCTATAAACAGCTTAAGCATGCTATTTTGAGTTTTACTGGAATAAAAAACCAGCGTTCGACCTATTTGGGGCCGGTGCTGAATGCCAGTGAGAAACGCCGTCAGTCATGGTTTGAAAGGATCTCCAAACAGGCCGCACAACTTTAATGATTCCGTAACCAGTCAACAATAAAATCAGCGATACTCTGAGGGGTGTTTAAATCCAAATAAGGGAGTGTGCATCCTTCAGGGGCGGTTTCATCGCTGGCAAAGGCAATAATGTTGTGGTCATTGGGGTAGAAAAGCGGTTTGCCATAGCTTGGGCGATGCACTTCAATTTTGGCGATAGGCTGGTCGCGAAACCCCTCAACCAAAATGATATCCAGCTGACTGTGATCCAGCTGCAGCAGGCACTCATCAAGTTGTGGCTCTGACCGTTCTGGCTCAGGGTACTCAAAATAAATCATGTGTCTTTCTTTGGTTGCGAGCAGTGTCTGGTTGCAACCGGCGTGGCGCAGTCGATAGCTGTCTTTGCCGGGTTTGTCCGGATCGATACTGTGGTGGCTATGTTTGACTAAACCAATACGTAGCCCCTGCGCTTTCAGCAAGGGAATGAGATGTTCGAGGAGGGTTGTTTTGCCCGAGCCACTATAGCCGGCAAAGCCAATAACAGGCGTCATACTGATTCTGTACTGTTTTAAAATTATACCCAAAGTCTAATTCAACCTGACGGGGGGACAAAAGGGTTTACGAGAAAAATCCAGTAAGTTGTAGCTAAATTAAAAGGGGAGGCTAACCTTTCTTATCTTGTATCAATATTGAGCATATTGAGTTTTTCCTCCAACAACATCATGTTTCCGACTACATTTATTGAGTACATTGCAGGTATCTGCTATTACCTTAAATAAAGGTGAACAAATGCCTTAATCGCTTGCCATACAGTTTTTTGACAGGAAGTCGTGGTATTGGTGGTAAGTACTCATAATCGCATCAGGGAGAGCGCAATGTGGGCAACATTGGATTTTGAAGCATCCGGTCTATCCGGTCAGTCTTACCCAATTGAGGTGGGATACTCACTACCAGACGGCTCGGCAAATAGTCTGTTAATCAACCCTTTGACTGCCGGTGATCCTTGGCAACACTGGGATGAATATGCTGAGTTAGAGATCCACCAAATTTCACGTCAAAAGCTTCACAACGAAGGCCTGCAGGTTGTTGACGTATGCCACCATCTCAATGCCGTATTGGGTAAATATGAACGTGTCTTCTGTGACAGTCAGTGGGATTTGTTCTGGCTCGGCCGGTTATATCATGCTGCACATATGCGTCCTTCGTTTACCTTGACTGAGGTCGGTTTGTGGCTGCTGGAGGAAAATGGTATCGACCGGGCACACTTCCAGCAGATCATGGCAGAGCTAGGTCCCGTGCAGCATCGTGCCGAGTCTGACGCCAAGCAAATCCGACTGGCAATCACTCAGCTGACAGAGTAAGAGTTTCATTCAGTTATTCCCCATTTCTGATGAGCGAATGATCGGAAGTGGGTATACTGTGTGTTCCTATTCTTCTGTGAGTGATCCCCTTGCATACCTCATCATTTTGTCGCTCTTCGGCCTGCAATTTCCCCCCCATTATTCGTACTGCGGTATTTAATGTTTCCATGTCAGCTGCCGCGTCGGGTGAAATTCTCCGACAGCTTGAGCAACCAGATCATGAGCGCTTTTCAAAACTAGCGGCCATTATCCAGCACGTAAACCCGGATGTATTGATGCTGTGCGAATTCGACCATCCAGGCCTTGGCGGTGACGACGGTGCAGTGGCGCGATTTTGCCAACATTACCTGGCATTGTCCCAGCATGGGCAGCCTGCGGTGTCCTATCCCTATCGCTACTGCCCCCCATCAAATACCGGACTGGCGATGGCCAATGATCTCGATGGGGACGGGAAGATCACCTTGCCTAATGATGCCCAAGGGTTTGGTGAACACCATGGTCATTTCAGCTTTGTGATTTTGTCGCGCTATCCCCTGCTCGATGAGGAGATAAAAAGCTGGCAAACCTTGCGGTGGCAGGACTTGCCGGGCCATCAAATGCCCGAGGGCTACTACTCAGCCGCTGCTTGTGCCGAGTTGCGTCTATCATCCAAAAACCATGTATTGGTTCCGGTCAATGTCGGTGGTGCGATCCTTCATCTGGTGTGCTGCCATCCAACCCCTCCGGTGTTTGACGGCCACGAAAAACGCAATGCCCGCCGCAATCATGATGAGCTGGCCTTATTAACCGCCATTATCGAAGATGCCGAGCACTTGGTTGATGACAAGGGCAGCTCAGGAGGGCTGCCCCGGGACAGCCGTTTTGTGGTGATGGGGGATTTGAATGCCGATATGGCCGATGGTGACGGTATGAAGCGGGCCATCCGCGATTTGTTGCTGCATCCGACGATCCACCGTAGCGTTTCCTCCGGGCGGATGACGCCGAAAAGTCTAGGCGGGCGTTTTCTCCGTCCTTGGCAACCACGTCGCGGGCGGCCAAGTGAATGGACCCATATCTCCGGGCTTCGCCTTGACTATGTTTTGCCGTCAGCTAACTTGGAGGTATTGCAGTCCGGGGTATTCTGGCCTGATAAGAAGGATCCGCTGCGGCATCTCATTACCGATGCTCGCGGTCGCGAGCGTCCTCAGGCGGGCTCCGATCATCGCTTGGTTTGGGTAGATATTGCCCTGAAATAAAGGTGTTATTGCTCCCGTCATGATTGGTTTTATGGTGTTTCCTGACCTAGGCTTTTGAATAGGCCCAAATCACTTGGACACTAAGGATGATTCGACAGGGAGGAGCTCTATGCCTGATTCACTCAAGCCGCTGGGCGGCGAAGGTTTGCGCGGCCAAACGGCCGGTAGCACGGCGCTCTGTACGGTTGGCAAGACCGGCACAGGCTTAACTTACCGAGGTTATGATATTTCTGACTTGGCCAAGCATGCTGAGTTTGAAGAGGTTGCCTACCTGCTGTTGAAAGGAAAATTGCCAACCCGTGCGGAACTTGCCGCCTACAAAACCAAGCTGATTTCATACCGCGGTTTGCCGCTGGCGTTGAAGCTGGTGCTGGAGCAAATTCCAGCCGATGCCCATCCGATGGATGTAATGCGCACGGGGTGCTCCATGTTGGGAAACCTTGAACAGGAGCACGGCTTTACCGAAGAGTACGATAAAGCCGATAGATTGCTTGCGTTGTTACCAGCCATTATCTGCTACTGGTATCGCTACAGTCACCACGGGGTGAAGATAGAAACCTATTGCGATCAAGACAGCATTGCCGGCTATTTTTTAAAAATGCTCACAGGCAAGACGCCGACGGATTTGCATAGGCAGGTGATGCACTGTTCATTGATTTTATATGCCGAGCACGAGTTCAATGCCTCGACGTTTGCCGCTCGGGTCTGTGCGTCGACCCTGTCTGATATCTATTCGTGCGTCTGTGCGGCAATCGGCACTTTGCGAGGCCCGTTGCATGGCGGTGCCAATGAGGCTGCCATGGATATGATTGAGCAGTGGCAGACCCTAGATGAAGCGGAATCAGGCATCATGGCAATGCTGGCGAATAAAGAGAAAATCATGGGGTTTGGCCATGCCATTTATCGCGAGTCCGACCCTCGCAATGCGCTGATCAAAGCATGGTCAGAACAGTTGGCTAAAGATGCCAATGATCCTGTTCTCTATGATATTTCGGTCAGGGTCGAAGCGGTGATGAAGCGAGAGAAGAATTTGTTCTGTAACGCCGATTTTTTCCATGCTTCGGCGTATCACTTCATGGCAATACCAACCAAATTGTTCACGCCTATTTTTGTCATGAGCAGGGTGACTGGGTGGGCAGCCCACGTGTTCGAACAGCGGGATCATAACCGTATTATCCGTCCGAGTGCTGACTATATCGGCCCAGAGCACCAAGAATGGATACCGATAGATGAACGCCATTAGCCGGCTTCGTGACCATGGCGGCGTCTGGCAGACCTTGCCTCAGGGCAGGGTGTATTGGCAACCGCACTTTCTAGAGCGCAGCGTGGCTGAGCAATGCTTTGAACAACTCAACCAGGAGCTGGATTGGCAGCAGCAGAAAATCAGGATGTTTGGCCGTGAAGTGCTGCAACCGCGGTTGCAGGCCTGGTGTGGTGATGCGGTTTATACCTATTCGGGCTTGACTATGCAGCCTGATCCCTGGAGCCCGACCTTGCAGGTTATCCGCCAGCAACTAGTGTCGCTGCTGGATGTTAATTTTAATTCGGTATTGGCGAACCAGTACCGCAATGGCCACGATTATATGGGCTGGCATCAGGATAATGAGCCTGAGCTTGGTGAACAGCCTGTGATCGCTTCCGTCAGCTTAGGTGCCCCCAGGCGTTTTGTCTTGCGCCATCGGCAAACCAAGGAAAAAAGAGAGTACCTGCTCACCAGTGGCTCGTTGCTGGTGATGGCGGGAGAGTTGCAGCATTATTGGCAACACACGGTACCGAAAACACGGCGGCCGACAGCGGCGCGTATTAATCTCACTTTTCGGGAGATCATGGGCTAGAGCCAGATAGCGGCATGCGGGCCCATTACTTATTGCTATTTTTACAGTGATCACAGCTGCGAGCATTAATTTACACTTTTCTGACGTTAAGGTTTCAATGCTTTGCTAGCGTGCTGGATATAAATATTTATCGCAATGAGCAGGGAGTCTTCAATGGGATGGGGTAGCAGTAGGTTGCACAGGACAGCCGTTTATTCGCTGATCGCAGGGGTGATGGCCACATCGCCAGTGACATGGGCGGATGTTCACTCCCTGGCGGAGCAAGGGGCGACTGTTAGTACTGATGCTACCAAGGTCGTTTCCTACGATGAGTCAGCGGGCTACCAGCAAGATGCGGAGCGAATTCGCCAAACCTACGAAAGCCAGCTCTTTACCCTTCCTGCCTTTAAAATGGGCCATTATGGCCTGCGGATGTATCGCCAGACGCAAGATCCCAAATACCAAGCTGCGATATGGTCTGACATGGCGCGTGTGGCCAGTCGGTTGAATTACTTCGCTACCGAAGTGCACACCCCTGAACAAATTACCGCCTATTCAGTTAAACGCCTCGCTCGCTATGATCACAAACAAGATGTTCGCAGCGACTTGCGATACGAAGCGACAAAAGACAAACCGGAATATTTTTACCTCGGGGTTGATCTGTTGGGTTCGATGGCCAGAGCCAATGAATATGGTCTTAAGCATCGTGAAGATGTAAAGCTGCGCGAAGTGATCCGCCGCTATGACTTCAAACAGTATGCGACGGATCCTGAAATGATAAGGGCGTGGGCTGCTCAATTGGCTAACCAGGTGTATTGGCTGCGCCAGTTAGGGGAGCAGGATGTGATTGATGACTTTATCGCAGCCTTCAAAGAAACCTACCCCGACAGCCAAGATAACAAGCTTAGTGATCAACAGTTCATGAATAAGGTTTACGGCCTAACTCATATCGTTTTTGCCGCAACAGAGTATTATCAGCATCCGATAAAAGAGTCTGACTATCAATGGATCTATGATTATTACCGAGCCAATATCGATACCATCCTTGAACGTTCGAAAGAGGATGTGATCGCCGAGGTTGGGATCAATTTCCTGTTGGCCGGGTTGGAAGACGACCCCGTGGTTGAAAAGACCCGCAGGACAATACAGCGTGCTTTGAACCGCCAAGCGGGTATAGTCCCGGCGGTAAACGGTAGTACGGATTTACTCGATGGCGAGCACCGTAATGTGCTCGCGATAATGCTACTGGATTGGCAAGGTGCCCATGCTGTCCCTACTATTCAGAAACAGCCGGAAATGTTTAGCGGCAAGCCTTATGGCCTGATTACTAAGTAATCCCAGACAAATATAAACCGGAATCGATATACAGCGCCCCTCAAAAGGGGCGTTGTTAATTGGGGCGGAAGTGGCAATATTTTATAGCCAATAGCCAATAGCCAATAGCCAATAGCCAATAGCCAATAGCCAATAGCCAATAGCCAATAGCCAATAGCCAATAGCCAATAGCCAATAGCCAATAGCCAATAGCCAATAGCCAATAGCCAATAGCCAATAGCC
>NZ_PYME01000012.1:0-164232 GCF_003025515.1 Photobacterium gaetbulicola
CCGCCTCCGCTTCCTTGAGAATGGCAATGATCTGCTGTTCGTTGAATCGCTTCTTCATATTCACCTTCCTTCTTATAAGATGAACATTACTAAGTTATGGCTGGATTAGAAAGCGGGGAGCAGGTCACTTTGACGAGTTGAAGCTAAATGCGGGTCAAATAGTCCATTGTTCGCGATGCTTAAGCAGCTCTCTAGTTCAATCGAATAGGAAGTTGCTTGTTGGGTAATGCACCGACAATCGGTTGTCGTCTGATAGCACATCAAATCAGGATATGTAGCAGGTTCTAATCCACCGCTATAGATAGGAGCAGTCCAAGGAAGAGCTTTTATCTTAGGCTGATACGCTAAAATATCCGTATTCGCAATCTCAGTTGTTAGTGTGAGTGAGTCATCAACCGGCAAGGTTTCTTTATCGGTTGACTGCTCATCACTGAAAAAAATCGAGTAGACATATGGGAAGCCGACAAACAACATCAATAGAAAAGCAATAATAGATACAACCCCAAGGATAAGGCCACGTTTTGCTCCTTTGCTTAGTTTGTTGTTGTTGGTATCAAGCTCGGTCGAGTAGTAAGAACCGTAAAGGTGAACAGGGCGCTTAACCAATGATTTGTCAGCAGCTTTCTTTTCGAATGGATTGCTAATATCGATGTACTTTTTCTTCTTATAACACGCAACACGATCAGCACCGGCAAACTCATAGTGTGTATGGTAGTTCATCATGCGCCGGATAAAGATATCGACATTGGCAAAGTCTTGAGTAATGAAAACAAGATCCTTGCCAGTATGGCGGTGAGTAGAAATTGCCTCGAGTTCCTTAGGTACATCGCCGCGCGTTCTCGGCGGCCAATAGTGATGTATTTCGTCCATGACAATTACCGACTGATTTGGCAGCTCGACCCAAGACTTCGGATTATCGAAGTGTGTCCAGTGATAATTTAGCGGCTTGAGTTGGTCGAAGGTCAGGGCAGTTTCATCTATCTGCTTAATAGCTAGGTATTCATCTAGCTGTACTAGCCGTTCCTTGGAATAGACACGACGAACCCAATACAGCAAGATCTCGACCGGATTCGAATTACTATGATCTTGTTTGAGGTAAGGAAAGTCTTCCAGTTCAATAAAGCGATCTTCTTTCTTATGGATGGACTGTACCTTGCGAACCAATGCCGTATTGGATTTGTTGTTATGAAGATACCAACCATAGAACCAACCCTGAAAGGATGAACATACTTCAAAGTCCAGCATCAACAAGGGGATTCTGTGATAGTAAACTTCACGGCCTTCAAAGTTAGATTCACTCGTTACCATATCAATGGTGTTGAGGGTTTTGCCCGCACCTGGTAGTCCAGATATGCCATATTCCATGAGTTATTTCCCCGTCCCATTCCATGAAGGAAGATATTTTCTCGACGACAGTCCTTTAAGACCAAGTACAAACAAGTGAGCAGTAAGAATAATGTTGATGGCCTTATCCAATCCAAGTAAGCCCATAATCCCGACTATATCTGCAGGCATACCACCAAAACTGGCATCTATCTTATTCACAAAGTAGTCGAGGCCAACATTAATGCCTTCTACCACTAATAATGAAAATCCCAATGTGACAGCTGTCTGAATAAAAATAGAAGTAATGAAAGGCACTAATTTGGGAAGGAATGAAGCACCAACCCAAGATATTAAATTAACAATCAGTCCCATAATTCCACCTATAAGTTACCAATCCCACGACCAACCGTTAATGCAGCAACTAGCCATGCAATAGCAATAATGAAAGGCTGTAAATATTTCGCCAAATCACATAACGGTTGATAACTGAATTCAACCGTTTCCCCAAGCACAGATGCAGAAATAGGAGAAGGGCAACTTGATGAAAGTGAAACGCCACCATTTAAATATTTTGTATCTGGGTTGCTGAAATCTAACACGTCAGGGTTGATAAAATCAGCTTTCTCACCAGCAGCAATGATTGCATCAATTCCAGAATCAATACCCTTAAAGTTAGGTTCATAGCATTGCTTATCATGTTCAATTCTAAGAAGACTACAAAGAACGGCGTCTCCTTCACATTGAAATGCTGCACATTTACTGATGTCTGTTTTTTTAGACTGACATGATGAATGGTCTTTGTTTCTTTCACAAAACCCACTTTCCAATAAGCTATTAATATTAGCTAAACCATTCTTGATAGCACCAATTTCATCAGTCCCTTTATTTATTGCATCAACAACATCATTATTATCTTTGTCTGATATTTCTTTTAGGGATTTATTAGACTCATCTAATTGATCAACAAGCTTAATTGTATTTAATTCAATGTTACTCAGATATTGCTCTAAATTAAAATCTGGATCCGGACTAGGGTCAGGTTCTGGATCTGGGTCTGGACTAGGGTCAGGCTCTGGGTCTGGACTAGGGTCAGGATCAGGGCTAAGGTCTGGACCATTATTATCTGGGTCTGTTGGGGTATCACATGGTTGATTAGTATAATCATAATCAGCAATACAATCCGTATCTCTACAGAACTGAGTTGAAATATCTTTTACACCCAAACATCCCGTTTGACTACACCAAGTAGGAAAAGCGTCAACACCATGATCTTTAATTAACCACCAAACTTCAAATGAAGAACCAACCAAGGCATCACATTTAGCTGCATCACCGCCGCCACTACCGCCGCCACTACCGCCGCCATCACCGCCGCCATCACCGCCGCCATCACCGCCGCCATCACCGCCGCCATCACCACCGCCATCACACTCTGAGTCAACACAATCATCAATTGGAATATAGTCACATTGAAAGATAGGAGATTGTGTTCCGTCATCACATGATGCAGAAAAGTTCATGCTGTGGTTTTCTGGTAGTCCATCAAAGCATTGTTGTTCTGCAGTTTGTTTATCCTGGTTAAATTCTTCAGAGTTACAGTAATTTAATTCTGGCGCACACGTACTGGCATCCTCATACTCTTCACATTCAGGAGCTAGTTCTCCACAATATTTATCAAAATTACGTCCATCCCAAAAAGTATAAGATTTTTCACAAGTTGAACCATGACAAAGATAAGTCCTAAAAGCTGGAGCGTTTGAAATAAACTCATGCTTAATTATACCATCATAATCAACCCCACCAGTCAAATGGCCTTCAAGTCGAATTTTTGCTCTATTGTAAGCATATTCTTTATTCTGTCCATTCCCCAACCCAAGCTCTTGACAACTTACATTATTAGAAAATGAAAAGGGACTATATAAAATAAAAATAGTCAGTAACCATTTCATTTGTTTCCTCCAAGTAATATTGACATAGACAAAACAAATACAGCCATGCAATACCCACCCAACATCCATGATTGGTCTAACATAAAGCCTCCAATAAAAAAGGGCAGCAATCCGCTACCCTTAATTAGAAATGAATCAACCGAAGTTAATTAACTAAAGATGGCGCCTTTAACCCATTTGAAAGCAACAGAAGTAGCAGCTGGAGCGAGCTTTGCTACACCAATTGCAGAGACCGCGGCAGTGATTCCAGCAATAACAGTAACAGCACCACTAACATCTACTGTTTCTGCAAAAGCAGGTGAGGCAGACGCCAAAACAGCAGTAGCAATTAAAATCACATTAGACTTTTTCATATAACATTCCTTATTAATCAGAAATAGATAAACGTATTTGCCTAAAGGCATACGCAGTAACTAAAGGAATAACAGACGTTCCTATTAGAGTTTTTAAATCTGCTACCGATAAAGACATCTCAGCAACATATTTAACTGTCCAGCCTACAGGGCAATCACCATTTATAAGCTCGACCGTGCAGACTGGGATATACATTTTTAGTACCTAACACTCGGAAGAATATATTTATCGTAAATCCATATCGGCAGCATTTTTCCATGTTCGGATTGGAGTCGATAATAATGGACAATAAAGTTTGTTTTCATACTAATCCTTAAAGTCCACGACAACATTACGGGTCGGGTTCTGCGGGTCAGGCTCCAAGACCAGCTGGAGCTGGGTAGGATAGGAGAGTCCGGCGAACTGGGCGTATAGGTTCTGGTTGAACGCCATCGGGATTTGTTTTTCCTGCATACCGCAACGCTGGATGTTGTGGTCGTCGTTGACGAAAGATTCCGCCGACGCCAAGTACATAACGTTTGCCATTTGGTAAGGTTTGGGTGAGCCGGATTTCTTTGATACGCCGCTGCCCAATACAGCGCCCGTTACCATTACGTTTAAAGTTGTCATTGTCTTATTTCCCTGTATGTCATTACGCTAGTGAATAAATGTCGTGGTTATCGGGTTCGATGAATTTCATACATCGGAGCCGGATACCACTGGATTCGTCCGTATCCTCATAGACAGGCTGATTGAGTCGGTCTGGTATCTCATGGGATTCAAGATGGTTAGTCAGCAAGCGGACAATCTGGGAATCATCCATATCCAGACATTGGCGCATGAAGTTAACCAGCTTGCCGCATTGGGTCGCACCGTTACGCACGGCGTTATCAACGCTGGTAAACCATTTGCGCTTATGGGTAGCTATGCGGCATTGGTTTTCCTTGCTGACGAAGCTAAGGGCAGGGTAAGCGCCTGCCAGATACTTGTCGGGTTCAAGCAGTACATCAAACGGCAGTACACGATCTTTGGCGCGTAGCTCGAGTTCCCAGCGTACCCAGTCTTTGTGCTCGGACTTGAGCTGTTTGCCTTTTTCGTAGACACGAAGCATCTTGCCCGCGTCACGAGTACCGACATAAAGCGACTTGCCTTTGTCGGCCACGAAGCCAAAGCGTTTCTTGAGTGTTTCACTGTTGCCAGAGGTTTTCTGGTAGCTGGCCACTTGGGACATATGGCCCGACTCGATATAACAGTAAGAAGACGGACGGCCACGGGTAACAAACTGTCCATGCTCAGCCATTTTGCGAGCCGTCTGGATGTTGTATTTGCCGTCGAGAGAATCGAATGCGATATCTACGCGAGTAATTTTCGCACCTGGTAGTTGGTGCAGTGCGTTATGAACTTCATTCAAATCCAATACCGCCGTACCCGTACCGGAAAACGACACATAGCAGCCGTGGTTTTTTGCGCCCCAAGCACACAGGCCAGCTTGTTGGCCGTTGACGAGAATGTTGGCGGAATGCGAGTAACCAGAGAAGCCGCCGGAACGCAGGGAGAAAGACCAGTCATTGCCGAACAGGCCAAGGCCGTGATTAAGGCGATTGATGAAGCGGTCAACTTCACCACGGCAAAGACAGTCCAAGGTATTCAGGCCGAAGTGGTCGAGCATGTCACGTTTGATTTCATGGAACTTGCGCGAGTCAGCACCGATAGCAAATTCGGTATCACGCAGCTTGGCGCGGATAGCGGCCTTGTAATCAATAGCGGCAGTATCCAAGGCGTCACGGGTTACGCTGTCACCATATTCATTGAATTCGAAACCACGGATAGCCTTGATGGAAGCGCCCATTTTGGCGAGGTCGAAGATCTGGCTCAGTTCCTCGGGTGTCCACGAGAAGGACAGGTAATCAATAATCGCAGCCATTGTCGAAAACCCCCGAGTCATAAAGTGATTGCCAGTTGTCCGCCGTGACCAGATGAAGCTCATAGCCGGCGGGATAAAATTCTTGTCCGATTTGGTGCAGCTCAGCCAACGAACGGAAGTACTCGGGTTCGCCATCAATGAAGGCAAAGCCAGTCCCGTCGTCGTTGATTTCGTAGTAGAGCTGCGAAGACATTTGATTTAGCGCCTCAGTCACAAGATATGGTGACTATAGACACACAAATTGGTGACTGCAAGACACACATTTTGGTGACTTTAAGGCTAAAATGGAATTTATTGCGGAGGGCTTATGTATCAAAACCAATTAATTGATGCCTATAAAACGGCTAAAAACTACATCCAAGACAAGCAAGTTGCCCATGATTTGGGGATTCCAAAGCAAAGAATCTCCGAATATAGAAATGGAAAGCGTCATATGTCTGATACACAAGCAATTTTTCTAGCCGAAAATGCAAACATCGATATTCACGAGGCATTGATCTATCTGGCAGCCGACAAGGCCAAGGATCACAAGGCGCAGCAAGCGTGGCAGGACATAACGGCAAAGTTAAGTAACCAAGGATTTAGGGGCTTAGTCCTTGGTTTGACAGGATTTTTAGCCCTGGTGCCAACCATCCCTCAGTACGCATTATGTACCATGTGGTAAAGCATAAAGCTGCATAATTATGCGGGTTTGCCTTCACTTAAGGCATTGATAAGGCGGGGGTTTTTATATTTGTCTTCTAGTAGCCCGTAAACTACTTTTTGATCATTAATTTCAAGTAAATCAGCGACTTGAAAGGCAACGTCCCAGTCCATAGAGTTTAGTTCATTTCTCCATTTACTCAAACGAGAGCGGCTTACCCCAAGTTTCTGGGCAAGTTTATAGTCCGAGGGCAGGCCGTACTTGGCTTTGACCATATCCAACAATTCATTTGTGTAAGTCATAAATTACCCACGAAAATCAGCTAATTGTTAAATTTTAGGCTAACAAAATGTCTAAAACCACAGTTGAAGCCATGTTGACGTCGAATTGATATTGACTAATCCTATTGTTGCATATCAAAAACTTGCTTGTATGGGGATACAGACATGGACAACGTCAAAAAAGCTATTGTAAATCCGATTCATCGACCCTGCCCAGATATGGCTGGGTGTATTAATCCAAAACCTGAACTCACTCAAAAATCTCTCGAAACCGTTCGCCAACTTCGTGAGAAGTTTGGTTTCAAAACCACCAAACAGCGTGCCAAAGAGCACAGCCAGTACCTCAAGCAATTAGCCGTCTTTCAATACAACCGTGACATGATGGCAGGGGGTGCAAAATGAATGTTCATAAAGAACTATATAAATTGTTCTATCAGGCCGAGCGCCTTAGCCGCGCAATCCTTTTGGGGAAATATCACGGGTATAAATGCCCACTTGATTCTTCGCAGGATGCGATACGAATGGCCTACCGTTATGGGCTTGACGGCATTGATGTCGATGATTTGTTTAAAGCTCAAGCTGCTGCAACTACAGTGATGGTCCGTCGTAGAAAGCCAGAGTTTCAGCAGTCGCAAAGATTGCTTGATGCCATGGCTAAGCGTGAGGAGGCTGTCGCATGAAACCTATTAGCCTAGACAATGCCGTCATTCTGGATACAGAAACCACAGGCATTAACGACTTTGCCGAAATCGTCGAGGTATCGGTGATGGAAGCGAAAAGCGGTAAACCATTGCTAGATACTTTGGTGATGCCTGTACAGCTCGTACCCGGTGAAGCAATGGCAATCCATGGGATCACCAATCGTATGCTTCTGGGTGCGTCTTCATTTCCAATCATCTATAAGCAACTAGCCCAAGTTATCAAAGGCCGTGACGTTCTGATTTATAACGCTGCCTTTGATGTTCGCCTAATCCGCCAAAGCCTCAAGCGTTACGGCATTGATTTCCTGCCTTTCAAAACCCAATGCGTTATGGAGTGGTATGCCGAGTTCTTTGGGGAGTGGAATGAATACCACGGCAACTACAAATGGCAAAGTCTGACAAACGCCGCAGTTCAACAAAGCATTGATATTTCAGACTTGAAAGCCCACCGAGCCATGGCTGACTGTGAAATTACACGCAGGTTGATACTTGCGGTTAATAACCAGCTCGGAGGCAAACATGACTAATTTAAACCTAATCCCTAAGCAAGCAGCCAAAGCCCCCAAGTTGGGGGCGGCGGTTTCTTCCATGCCTTTGCATGATGTGACGATTCCGCTGGATAAGCCTGTAACGGCTGACTTCATGGCAAAACACGCCTTGGATGAATGGCGCCACTCGATGCAAATGGTGAAGCACCATCAACGGTTGGGGGACAAAGAAGGTTCAGCGTTCTTTCTCAACGATGCGGCCGAGTTTCGCCGCATCTATGTCGCTTTTAAGCGAGCCATCATTGAAATGGGAGGGCTCTGATGCTCCCCATCAATGATCTCCTGTATGTGGCTGGCGCTGTCCAGCCACATGACAAAACCAAAATGAACATTGCCAGCTATGATGCTGGTTTTTTTGGTTCCAATTCTGCCGAGTGGTTAAAACACGAACAGCAAAAACTTAACCAGTTTGCTCAACTTCACTATGTGCGTACCAAAGCGATCGCTAAACACGCCCGCGAAGCGGCGGCACGAAGTGACGGAGGCAATAGGCTTGTCCAAGGGCGCAAAAGTCCGACACACCCGAAAGTAGTTAGTATTTCCAGCCGTGTGGGCAGGCTACGCAAGGCACAGCGCCGTGATATCGAGTTGGTCAGCACCGAGTCCCACTACAACCATGATGGCTTGTATGATCTCCCTGATGCGCCTACGGACAAGCGTTTATCGACCGTCCGGCTGATGCACCGTGAATGGTCTGGCAGTTACCGCATTTTGCATCATACCCAAACCCGGCCGGGCGATGCACCAG
This sequence comes from Photobacterium gaetbulicola, assembly GCF_003025515.1. NCBI lineage: Bacteria > Pseudomonadati > Pseudomonadota > Gammaproteobacteria > Vibrionales > Vibrionaceae > Photobacterium > Photobacterium gaetbulicola. Next base: position 8,454 of record NZ_PYME01000012.1, read on the forward strand.
ACCCGCAAAGCGGTGAGCGCTACACTGAAAAACTGACCCAACGCGCCGTGACCAAAATCTTTGAGTCGGGTGCGTATGTTGCCGCTTGCGAGGGCGGTTTCACCACATTTCTTACACTGACGTTCACCCTAGAGCAGCGCCTTGCCATCTTTGGTGGGGAAACCACGCTTGGCCGGGAAGTATCCCGCTTTCTCGATGGCATTAAAAAGATGTTCCAGCGTGGCTGGCAAGGGATTGATGCCGATGGCGAACCGTTCGAGCTCGACGGCATTGCCGAGCCATTCCATTACATCTGGGTAGCCGAATGCCCGGCCAATGAAGACGGTGAACCGAACCCGCACGTTCACCTCATCATGAACTGGCAGGTTGATAAGCAATATTTCCAAGCATGGTCGGAAAGGCTGGAAAGTCTTTGGGGTAACGGGTTCGCCCACTTGGAGCGTATCCGCCAACCTAAAGCGGCCGGCTCTTACATTATTAAGGCCGTGGGCTATGCTGCCAAAGGCGAGAACGCCGACCAAGGGCTTATCAAAGGCAACCGCTATAACATTGCCCGTTGTAGTCGAGCGCCTGGTTGGGATTGCTTGGCCAATTTCGAAGCCCACAACATGGCCGCGATCATCAAAGAGTGTGGCTATCGGTTGGAGCACTGGAAAAAGCCGCTGCAGCGCAGCCTTTACCGATTGGAGAAAGAGAAAGAACGCGCCATCAAGGCTAAAGCCATTGCGAAAAAAGCCCAACGGCCAAAGGCGGCAATCCAAAAGCTGACCGCCTTGATTGCCCGGCTTGAAGGCCAACAACAAGCCATCAATAACCAAATCAAAGCCCGTGGCATTCATGCCAGCACCAAAAACCGTTTCTGTTTGTCGTTCGAAGGCGAACAGGCCGAAGACAAAGCCTATGATTTTCTGCTTTGGGCAGCAGGTGCCCGTGGATGGTCCATGCTGCCCAAAGATGATGATCCCGATTATCACCAAAATGTATCCGAAGCCCGAGTAATTGCCCAACGAGAGTACCGCCAACAGTACCAACGCTTTTTGCTCAAACAGGCCTATTGGAAATCTGTCTTGAATGACCCGCTTGCTCCTAACAGGGAAGAACCCTCCGAACTCGAGCTATCAGCCGCCAAAGCCGATCTCGAGTGGTACCAAAATCAGCAACTAGCCGCGTAAAGGACGCTAATACATGGAAGAACTCAACAAAATCACTGACCAGCTCAAGGGCGAAGTCGCCAAGGCAAACAGCAACCCGTTCGCCAGCAAAATCATGGCACCGATTCGCTTGGTGTTGGTCTGGATGGAAGGCGTAAACAACAAACTGATGGAACTAGAGCAAAGGGGGAAACATGGCTGAATCAATGCCCGTTCGAGCGTCGGCCAACAAAGTGGAAGGGATTAATCGGTGTGAGTGCGGCAATGTCCGCACCATCCACCGGGCAAGGGGCAAGCGTTCGAAGTACTTATACGCAATTTGTGACGACTGCGGTACCAACCAGCAAACCGGAAAATACTGGCAGTCTCGCTTTGAGCAGCATTACCCAACGATTGAAGCGCTGCACCAAGCCGAACAAGCCGCGCCAGTCGTGGAATCGGAAGGCGAACCCGAGTCGAATATTGAACCGGAATTACCCGAGCCGGAAACCGAAAGCGTGGTAGCTGTAACCGATGTTGAACCACAACCAAGCCAAACCGAACCCGAACCAGAGACCCAATCTGATGCGAAACCGTCCGGTTGGAAGTCAGTGATTGCAGGCGTTGTGCTTGGCGCGCTCACTGGCGGCATGATTGCCCGCTTTTAACCTAAACAAACCGAGAGATTGAGTATGGATACCGAAAACCTAGCCGCCAATGATGACGAGCTGAATACCAATCAAGGGATGGAAAGCCACAACGAGCAAGATGAAAAAGACTTCATCAACAGCTTGGATGATGACTTTGACCCGACCGCCGCTGATACCCAAGTGCAGCAGCAAGAACTTGAACAGCAAGCCGCTGGCGCAATGGTGTATGTCGGCTTGATGACCATCGAGCAGACCATGAAAACTATGGTTCACCCAAGGTTTGAGTTCGACCCGAAACAGGCCGAAAGCGTGGCTGAAAAGATTGCACCGCTGATTGTGAAATACGGCGGCAATCCGCCACCTTGGCTGGCGAAGTACATGGATGAAATCATGGCCGTGGCCGCGATTGGTATGCTTTCGCTTTCCAGTTACATGCAGGTACGAACCCTTAAGGCCGAAGATGTAGAGCTGGCTAAAAAGGCTAAGAAAGCCGCTAATGATGACCAACAGCAGGAGGCCGCTTGAAACTACAACCTATCAACCAAAACAATGCGCTGAGTAATCATCATGTCTATGTGGTTGGTATGTCTGGCTGCGGGAAAACTTCCGCAGCCAAAAAGCTGTTTATCAAACCGACCGACCAAGTTGCCATCTTTGACCCGCTTGGTGATTACGAAGACGAGTTGGCCGGGCGCAAGGTTCGCAGCTACGCCACATTGAAAGCCTTTGCCGCTGCCTTGATTGCCGGGCGTAAAACCAACCAGGGTTTCAAGATTGCGTACTATCCGAAACACGAAACCACCGAGGAAGATTTCGACAAGTTCTGCATGGTGGTGTGGGGCGTGGGGAACGGCAAGCACAAGAAACCACTCAAGGTGATCTGCGAAGAAGTGGCCGAACATACCAGCACCGCAGGCAAGGCGACGGGCTACCATGGAAAAATCTTGAGGCTAGGGCGCAAGTTTGGTCTTCACTCAATCAACATGTTCCAACGTGGGCAGGAAGTCTCGAAAACCATCATTGATAACTGCCAGTTTGCCTGTGTCATGATGCAAAAAGCCGATGATAGTGCACGGTACTTACAGCAGAAAACAGGGATACCAGCGAGTGTGATTATTGACCTAGAGAAGCTGGAGTATGTTTTGCAGGATGGGAAAGAGTGGAAATTTGGTGTTCTACAGTGGTAAAGGTGTCAGAAGTATGTCGTATTGATAGCAAAATCATCAATTGTGTTTGTTTTAGTGGATATCTGGGTATAGAATTCAATGCAAAACAAATTGTTAGTGATTTTTTATTATGTCTGAAGCCTTAAATTTAAACACAGAAGCACAGGAAGATAGTTTTCCAATAAAGCAACTATTCATTTTTGAAACGACAACGGATGGTGGATATCAAAAAGCTGACATTGATATCAATAAAAAACAGGATCTTCTTAGTTTTCTAGTAAGGGTATGCCGTTTAACATACTCTAGTAAGTCATCTCAGGCCTATAATTTTAATGAAGACTCATTGGTCTCTCAGTATGTTGATCTCTTACTTTCCAATGAACAAATAGATTATGAAAATGTTGCAAAGTCTATTGCCATTCAATTATCAACAGCAGAAAACAAAACGGTTAAAGATGGAACATTCATAATAGCTAGAATTAAAAACTCAAATCTCGACTCATTTATAATTTCCAAGCTTGATTTTGAAAAATACTTTGCAAGAGGAAGTTTTGAGTTAAAAACTGGATTACCTGAAGATAATGGAATATTGAAAAGCTGTTTGATTAACATTGACTCATCAGGTGAAAAAGAAGATGTTATATATTTGAGTGATAAAAATGGTAAGATTTCTCTTTTTTGGTATGAGAAATTTCTCATGTCAACACCAGTTGAAAAAGATAGCCTCAACACTCAAAAAGCATACACAATGTTTAAAGATGCTATTAAAAGAACTGTATTTAAAGAATCTAAGGCTGACTTTAATGACTTAGTAGAATGCATGAATGGCTATTTCTCAACTAATGAAGTTTTTAACTTTGATGGCTTTATTAAAAATACCATTGAGTCATATAGCCCTAGGGTTAGTGAAGTCAAAATTGATTTAGTGGTTAAAGAAATAATCAGATGCAAAAATAGAGCAAAGTTGGATGGTCAGTTTAATATTATTGTTGAAGATGTTAGAAAGCACTTTAAAAAAGTAGTTAAGTTGGATGAAGGTATGGAGCTAATTACAAAAGGAAGTGTTAAGGATAAAGTTTTTAAAACAAAAATAAAGAATAAGTATTATCTTGTTATTGATACTAAGGTTGGATTAGACGAGTTTGAAGAACGTGATATTTGATGATGGAGCTATCAAAAAAAGAAAGCCTTAAATTTTATGAATCATCCTTTAAAAATGTTGGTAAGGATGATTTTAAGCAAATAATAAATAATTTTATGGCTGAAACCAATGGGTTTAATAAAAAAGATTGTCTTGTATACATTGGTAAAGAACACTATGACACTTATCCAATCAATGATAGTGATGAGCTAGAGTCATGTGTTGTCAGTATAGGTGTACTTTTTTACAGCAATAAGTATATCAACCTAACTTTAAAGTGTGATAAAACCACCGATACTGCTATATCGATATTATGCTCAGATACATTTATTAAATCGATGAAGGAAGTGAGCTACCTAGAGCAGTTAAGAGATTGGCTTAATATTACGTCATCAAATATTTCTGAGATTAACTTTAATGGAAATGATATTGAACTTGAATATTATAACATTCATGCATCATCAAGCCAAGTTATAGAAAACAGAAGCAATCATTATATTGATTTTGCAAACTTTAACTTGAAGCCTTGTTTTTTCGATTTTTTATCAAATAAGGTGCTTAATCAAGCGTTGATTAAGTACTTTAAAGAACTTAGGTCTATAATTTGCCTTTCTTTATTATCAAAAGATTTTGACTTAAATAAAAGTAACTGCATTTTTCACTTTGAAGGTGATGTTATATTTGATCTGTCAGGTAACGACGATAATTTTTTATCTAATAATTCAGATTGCATATATAATGTTTTTAAATGGTCATATAATGATGAAAAGTATGTTGTAAAGGTTGGTATAGTTAATCAACTGATATCTAAATCTAGAAATATAAAGCTGGCATTCAATGATGGAATATTAGCATCTTTATCATCACTGTATCAGATTCATTTAAGAGAAGACTTCGAAAACTATCTAGAAATAAGAAATAAAGTTTCTGACTCAATCATGGAGCAGTGTAATAAAATATCTGAGTCAATTTATCAAAGTCGAAGTGGTGTTAAACAAACTTTGTTTGTAACAATGTCCTATTTCTTTTCTATCTTTGTTTTCACAGCAATTGATAAGGGTAAAATTGTTAACCTTTTTTCTCTACATGTATGCTTGCTATCTTCTCTTTTTTTAATTGTGTCGACTTTGATTGTTTTTTTTAATAAAAAGGAATTAGAGACGATTGTTGAACATCAAAAAGATGTTCTAGATGAAATTAAACAAAGAAATCAAATATTGTTATGCCCTGATGAAATTGATGCTTTTTTTAATTCTAAATCATTAAAGAATGCCATTACTTTATCTGAAAGCAAGAAACTTGAAATTCTTTCATATTCTGTTTTTGCGTTATCATTTGTTTTAATTTGGTATTTCTATTTTACAAAAGAAAGTTTTGTAAGTTTGCCTGTTTATTTGCACATAGTTTGAATTACTTCACAATAATTTATGCCCGCTAACCTATAGCCTTAGCGGGCTTTTTTGTGCTTGCCTTAAAACCAAATCACTTGCTTTCCTGATGGGGAACTTTTGTTAACCAACAGAGAGCAAACATCATGAGTGCAAAAACTAAGGGCTATGTGATCACCGGGGTGATCGCTATGTTTGTTGCAACAGGCGTTGTCTGGGCATCGAACAACGTTGATTCAGTTAAGAAGCTAACCAAGAAAAGCGGGTGGTTCTAATGGAGATTTATAATTCTCGATTTGCGCCACGCCCCAAAGAGCTAGACCCGGTCGAGGGTGTAGGCTGGGGCAACCGCGCATCACTGCGTCTGGTTTCGGGCCCAACGTATCACAGCATTGAACTAGTTACCGACATTACCGACCCAAACGATATTGAACGCGTTGAAGTATCGCTGAACGGTTCGGCCAAAATCAATGTGACAGGTGAAACGCTGGTTAAGCTACAAGCCCACCGCAAGAACTACGCCCAACCGGGGCGCTATGTCATTTCGTTTGGTGATGCCACGCTGCGCACCAAAATTGGTGTACGCCAAACCGACCTTGTCACCTTGGCAGGGGAAATTTGGTTTGTGTATATCACCCTCAAGTCAAAACCTGCAGGTACCACAGCGCCTAGTGTTCGCGCCCGTGCCCATGTGCTGCCTGCACAATCAGTACGCTACTACATGCCGCGTATCTATGAGCTAACGTGGTTTGCCTCGGCAACTGGCCGCACGCCGTTTGATTTCTCCGAGCGTAGCCCGGCTCTGAACCTCAAGCGTATTCACTTCCTTGATAACTCGGTTGATCGCGTTCGCGTACTGCGTGATAGCTTCGAAGAAATGAACGTCACCAAGGCAGATAACGCCTACGACTTGGCGCAGGCCAAGAAAGAGCAAAACGAAGGTTGGTTTAGCCTCGACTTTATCCGCTATGGCTTTGGTGCTGATGGCATGTTGAACACAGCAGCACGTAACCAGCTGGCTTTCGAGCTGGACAAGTCGGAAGTTGGCAGCGTACCGGTGATCATCGAAGCGGTCGAACAGGTGAATGCATTGCCGACCAAGGGCTAAGGGGGCGCAATGGAATTACTCGACAACATTGGTGAAACCCTCGGCGGGATTTGGGATACCGCCACAGCCGGGGGGGAATCCTGGTTGAATTCTTGGTTCGATAACGAGGCCGAAAAAGTGGCCTCGGCAGCACCGGAAGAAAACCGTAAACCGCAACATCAAGAGCCCGCACAACAACCGACAGGACAGCCAATTTACACCATGGCACCAACCAACACCGCCTTGATGTTAATGGGCGGCGGCTTTGTGGCACTGGCTGTTGTTTTGCTGCTAAGGGGGAAATGATGCCGTTTCTATTTTGGCCGCTACTGGCGGGTACAGTGGGGTTTGTTACTGGCATGTTTACCAGTGAAAAGGTCGGTCGAACATTACGCGTATTGGCTGCTGTCGTTATGGGGCTGTGGCTCTACGACATAGTGATGGGGAAAAAAGCATGATGAATATTCCCGGCCTGACGAACTCCGGCAGTATGCCGATTAATGCTGGGGCTGGCCCCAGCTCGGTAGGCGGCAATGAAGAAATCAATTTTCAGGGTGGTTCGGTGTCATTCGGTGCAAGTGGATTGCCGACTTGGACGCTGGCCGCAATGGCCGTTGGCTTGCTCTGGTTTGTGCTGAGGGGGAAAAAGTAATGCAGTTTTGTTTTATTTCCCCCGAACACCCTGACTATTCGCATCACATTCGCCGCTTGGGGGCGGCGTTTGATGATGCTGAAAATCCCGAAAAGGAATACCGCGAGATGAAAGAGCAACTAGCAGGCGGCACCCTCAGTTTGTACCACGCCAAGGATAGCGGCGTTGATTTGTCCATTGTCGGTGAAGCCGACGGACAAAGTTACTACGTGTGGGGTGTCGCTGGCGTTGGCTTCAAGGCTGGCATCCAAGAGCTGATTCGGCGGATCAAATTGTCAGGCTTCAAATCGGTAACTTGCGCCACGGCCAAGCAAGGCATACGCCGGATGTATCGCTATTTTGGCCGGAACGCCATTACGGAAGTGGAAAGGCTGAGTAATGGCAAGTTTTGCACATGGCATAAGTTGGAGGTGTAAATGGGACGCTCAAAATCCAGCAAATCATCAAATACCACCAATGTCAGTGGTACAGCTGCCGCGAGCGGTGATAACAACGGCGTAATGCTGTCCGGGGTGAATGATTCCAGTATCAGCGTGAACATGACCGACCATGGTGCCATGCAAATTGCTTCCGAGTTGGGCGAATTGGCTATTGCCAGCAATGTTGAGGTGACGACCGGGGCACTTGAAAGTAATACCGAGGTGTCCAAAGCTGCCTTGAATATGGGAGCACACTCGCTCAGTGAGGCATTGGACTTTGGCCGTGACTCTCTTGAGGGCGCATTGATGTTTGGCAATGAAGCCATGCACCTCAATGCCGAGGTCAGCAACAACGCCATTGATACAGTCAGCCAATCACACCATGAAAACCTACAGATGATCGCCGGACTGGCAGGCAGTCAAGCGGCTCAAAATACTGAAAATCTAGCTGCCTTGAAGGGCTTGGCAGAAATGAATGCGGATGGCGGCCAAGTGGCAACCAGTCGCCAGATGACCATTGTTGTCGGTTTGGTGATGGCCTTCATGGCCGTGATGATGGTCGGGGGTAAACGATGAATTTCCACCAAATGATGCAACCGCGCCAGCGTTCACAGTTCCAAGCCGTGGGCGAGTTTCTGTATATCGAGGCGTGTCCGGATTCGGTGGCAATTACCACCGAACGTGGCGAATACCGATTGAAGCAGGGCGCGCAGATTCTCGACCCGCAGTTAACAGGCCGCGTGACCGTCGAGAACATGGGCGAGGCGGGGACAGTGACGATTATCTGTGGCTTTGGTCGTTACATCCCGCCGACTGATGGGCAGGAAGTCTCCGTAACTAAAATGCCGACGGTGACCCTGTCACCCAACCAGCAAGTCAATATCGGCCAGTTACCCCACAAGTGGCATTAGTGGACGGGCAGGCCGTTGTGATTTCGCAACTACCCAAAGTTCAGCTTGAGCCAAACCAGCCCGTGACCGTGTCACAACTTCCGAGTGTGTCTTTGGCAGCAGGCCAACAAGTGGCAGTAACGGAACTGCCACGGGTGAAACTGGAAACCGGGCAAGCGGTTCGCGTCTATACCACCACGCCGATGCTCACCAAACCTGTTGGCGGGGAAAGCATGGCAACCAGCTTGCTGACTATCACCGAAGGCATGGGCGAATTGATTGCCAATACGTCACGCTGTCACGTTTTATTGAAAGCCAGCTCAACCAACATTGATGCGGTCACGCTGGGTACTGGCTGGACACTCGCCGCTGGCGAACAGCTCAAACTTGAAACCACCGCCGCCTTGAGCTTTTCAGGCACCGACGGTGACACCATTCAAATTATCGAGGTCACACGATGACAGGGAAAACATTACGCGAATTGCTGCCATCAGGCAGTGCCCGAAACAAAATTGAATTTCTGGCGGATGAACTACAGCATGGCTTAGAGCTGCTATCTGGGCTTGGCTCATCGGTAGTGAACCTCATCCATAACGGGGATTTTCAGGCGTCGAGTTACATGTCTGCGTTCAATTCGCATCACGCCTTTGCCCCCAAGGAAGGGGCATTTTCAACGAATGCGTTTTGTGAGCAGGCATCAAACGGGACGATGATGCCTGCAGGTTGGGGCGGTGAAGCTATCGGCGTCGATAATGAATTCCGTTCATCATTTGGGGTATGGGTTGACCATAGTAGCGCCAATGTACTGAATCGCGATTACGTGATGGTAGGACTGCCGAAGCATGTTAAATCCGCCATGGTGTTTCAGGGATTGGCTTACAAGGCGGTGGCCTTTGCGCCGTTTACTGCCCAGCGCCGTATCGTGCTTGACCCTGAGCACGGCGGCCGCCCCGAGTTTGTCACAGTCACGGCATCGGTTCGTTTCGGCACAGTGTGCAAATGGGGTGTGGTCGAGCTGAACCCGTCAACAGGTGACATTGAAGAGGTCATTTTCTGTGAGCCCTTCGCTGGTTCGCAAGCCAACCATGTTGTGCTGCGCAAAGACGGGCTGACCTTGAAAGCCAACAAGCTTTACGCCTTGGCGTTCTACGATATTCAATCCGAGTATGGTAACGGGGCTGACGGCTTGGTGATTGGTTGGGCGGCGGCGTTCTTCAATGATGAGCGAGATCCTAACTTATTCCCGAACGTCTGGCCGCGCGGTGATGCCGGAGAGTTCCAGATTCTCAGCAAGCCGACGTATGCCGAGCTGCAAACAGGCTACAACGTCGATTCACAACGCTTTACGGGCATGACCGACAAGCGAATCAACCATGCCACGCTGCGTGTCTGCGCATTGGATACATGGGACAACAGCTATCACGGCCAAATCAGCGAAGTGACCGAAGCTCAAAACGGTGACAATGTCACAATTACTATGGCCAGTGCCTCAAGCAGCAATAGCTATGCACTGTGCGCCAAGTTGACACCATATCCGCAGCGGATTGGCTTTTTCAAAGCTGATGGTTCAAGTGCATTTGATACCGTGGTGGATTACCAATCGCCTTATGCCTAAGGGTATCGCATATGAAATGGCTGATAGCACTAGCCATGGTGCTGTTATGGCTCAACAGCCGCAAGGGGCTGGTTATCTCAAGTGACCAGCCACGCCAACCGACGAATAACAATAACACAGGGATGAATGAAGATATGACCACCGGAATGCCGCGGGGTATCCGCAATCACAACCCGCTGAATATCGAATACAGCAAGCACAACAACTGGCGCGGCCAAGTGTCGAGCGATGGCCGATTTGTCATTTTCGAAGAGGATAAATGGGGTTTTCGCGCTGCGGCCCGCATCCTGCGCAGTTACCAGAAACGCGGGATCACCACCATCAACGACATTATCCATACCTTTGCGCCGAACCATGAGAACGACAGCGATCATTACGCCAATATGGTTGCCACTTGGACGGGTTACGGCAAGTACCAGGCACTCGACGCCAGTAACGACAACACCGCAGCGGTACTGCTCCAAGCCATGGCGCGGATGGAAGTCGGCCGCCAATATCCCATCAATGACGTGATGGAAGGAGTTGCACTGGCATGACAGTAAAGAAAGCCGCTACCTCGGTAGCACTCAGCGTCGCAGGCGTGGTAATCGGCGCCTATACACTCAAATATCTACGTAAAAAGGGATGGTTATGATTGATTTTAAACAGTCCAGTACCAAAACAGGTTTGATCCTTCTTGGCAGTGCTGCCGCAGGTTTGCTAACGGGCAATAGCGAACTAGTCACAGTGACAATTGGTGAAACCGGGGCGCAACTTGGTGGCACGATTCCGATGGTTGCCGCCATGCTTATTGGCTTGTTCGACACGGTTCGCCGGGAAAAAGGTTAGGGGGCTTGTGTGGGAGAGCTGCTGAAACTGTTTACAGAGATTGGCGTGAATCCGCCGACATTGATTATCTGTTACTTGCTTTTTCGGTCAGTAAAAGCACATGAGTCAGTGCTAGGTGAACTCAAAAAAATGTTAGCACAGCATGAAAAACGGATTATGAAATTGGAATGGGAAAGATCATCTATCCGTAATAGGTGATAACGACTCATATAGATAGTAAACTAGCTGCATATTATAGACAGAGGAATGCAACAATGGATTGGAACATCGTTTATATATCTATGTTTATTATTCTTGCTCTAGTGTTTTATGTGGGCTACGAGTTTTATAAAAGCCTTCCAAAGATACGTGAAGTTTGGAAAAAGTTAAAAAAATTCGAAAAGCACATGATCAAGATGGCAGCTTTATTAATTCTATTTTTGGCTACCTCTCCATTACAGCCAGATTCACCTAATTTCCTAAATGTTTTATACAAAATTGTTGAAAGCTTAGCTTTGGGGTTTGTTGTTGCGGGAGCTACCACGTTTGTCAAAGCAGCTCATAATATAAAGGAAATAGAGGAAGATAAAAAAGAAAAATTGAAAATAATCTCAGATAAATCATAGCATTAAGCCCGCATTTGCGGGCTTTGTATTTTCATTAATTTAGCGGAACAGAGCCCCACATATAAGCTTCTTTAGCATCGTTATAGATGAAACCTGCCAAGTATTTGGTGCTGTCCACAGTCACATTAAATGCCATACCTTTGTAGCTGCCATCAAATCCAGAGTTTGAACATCCCGAAGCATCAACATCGACCGTGTGATAGAACGACACTTCACTGATTAGCTTGCCGGACAATGTGCAGTCAGCGTTGATTGTCAGGTTCGCGGCACTGTCCAGTGACCAAGAGTCACCAGTCATTGGATCAGTGAAGGTACCAACAAGGCTATCCAATGGTCTAAGCTTATCGGTTTGTCGATCAAACGAGTATACAAACGGGTCGCCGTTGATAGTCGTTGAAACTCTAGCAGTATTACCTTCATAGAAAATGCTGACAACTTGGCTAGGTTCATAGAAATAGAGCCCATCAGAAATAACAGCTGCTCCCGTTAGCCTGAGTTCATTGGCAAGCGTGTAGATATTGTCAAAGTAAAAAATGGTGGTGCCATCTGAGATAAGCACTTTGCCTGCATTGTTTTTATCAACCAGCATGACAACTTCACCAGATTGAAATAGACCATCGAACTTCGTGCCGGTTTCTTTGCCTGAGCTGTCAGCATCGCCACCAGAGCCGCCGCCACATGCAGTGATAAAAATAGCGAGTAACAGTACAACTAGATTTCTCATTGGATCATCCTTGAAAGTGAATAAGGGATTTTAGTATGCAAGCAAATAACCGATTGGAAACCCTAAAAGTGTTTAGGTTAGAGTCAGTTAACGGATCAAATTGCAAAGGCTAGGGAGCTTGCTTCTTGGTTGCATGCTTCGCCATAATTTTGCGTTGTTGCTTCTTTTTATCCTTGCTAATCGTCTCATGCCGAGGTTGCTTGAGTCGGCGGCCGCCACGGAACGGCAGCTGCGTAACGACATTTGAACGAACGGGCACATAGTCCAATTCATAGAGCCGTTTTAACGCGTGGTACTCATCAAAACGGAGTGCCCAAGAGTCGAGTTCTTTGGGGCTGAACTGACGACCCTCGGGAGTGATGATAATACAGCGGTCTTCATCAACCCGAAAACCTTGCCAGCGGGTATCATCGGGCAGATAGCCACGGGCTCGAATAATCAGGAGTTTTTCGGCCATGGGGTTAACGTCGATGTGGCCGGATAACCAACGCTTGACGGTGATAGGACGAACGTGAAACCACGCGGACGCCTCAGCAATATTGTCGAAATGACGCCAGAACAGCTTGACGAAGGATTCGTGCAGCATGATGTGCCTCGCAAAATTTATCGTTTATTAAAAGTATTTTTCGATTAATCAAACGTGGATTGATAGACAACACCGATAAAACTAGCCAACAACAGTAAACCGGACTTAAGCCAACGTTTGTGGACACAAAACGCTAAGTCATTGCGAAAGATAGAAAAAGGTGCGTGTATCGTTTTAACTAACTGTTTCCAAGACATTTTGATGCTCCAAAACTAAAGGTTTCCAAGCTGACCCAAGCCAGGCTTGAGTTTGTTAAAATAATACCCGTCAGTGCGCATTATGGATGCGTTATGTTAAATACGGTCGTTGGCAAAGTTGTTAAATAACTCGAAACATCAACAGTTTAGGGGATTTATTATTCAATCGGTTGATTAATGATAGATTGAATAAATAAGCACTATGACTAGTAAGTTGACCGAAAACTACATTTTTAGAAAATTTGTCTGTGGACTGAGTAAAAAAAGGGTAGCTGAGCTATGTTTCAAATCTGTGAGAACCATCACACGTTGGGACTCGGGTCAGAAGATACCACCGGAGTGCAGACGACTAATGAAGCTCTATTCATGTAGAGATCTTGCAGCGATTAATGACGACTGGAGAGGGTGGCAAATCAAACAAGGGGAGTTGGTGACGCCGAACGGATGGACTTTAACCCCAGACAGGATCGTTACAGGAAATGCGCTTTTACAAATCAGTGCCGAGAACGATAGGGAGATGAAGGCCGCGATCATCAAAACTGCGAGAATGCTAAAAAGACTGCCTCTAGTGTAAAAAGATAAGCCCCGAAGAAGGGGCTATTTCATATTTACTCTGTAACTTCTCTTAGACCATCTAAGGCATTAACATAGTTAAGTACTTTGGACTTCAAATGATAAATCTCTTGCTGAAGTCTTCGATTTTCTCTGAGCTGCTCATCATGTAACTGGCTAAACTCTAAAGCAGCATAGCCACCTTCGATGAGAGCACCAGACTGAGTTGCTTTACCTGTGAGTTCCTTAAGAGCATCAATCATATTCTGGTGCTTTTCTGTATCTCTAATCGTGATTGCCATCATTAACCTCATTCTTCCCTGGAACAAATTAAGATAAATGATAGCAATCCTAAGTGGAGTTACAATAAGCCTGGATGAAAATTGATAGCAAAACCGCAAAATTGTTCCTGGAACAAATGCCAATTTTGATAGCTGCAACATTTCACCACGCTGTAGGGCACGACGACCCCAAAAACTTTCACCCCGTATTACTAGACGGGGCATGAAATCAAAGCCGCTACACTGTAACAATGTTCATGCAGCAACTAAGATTTATAGCCCTGTTAAGGTGTGAGCAACGCTACCACCTGACCTAAACCATTGCACCGTAAACACGAAACCCAACCTTGAGTTGAAAATGCCAAGCGTTGGGAATCACTCTTAAATGCTTTGTTAGGTTTTGGACTTCAGGATTGCATATAGAGCCTTTATATACTTGCAAGCTATTGGCTCTAAACGCTCAAATGAAATAGATAAATCTGTTAACTCATCACCAAATTGACCATGACGTGGATAGTTCTTTGCCAACTGTTTACTAATTACGCCTTCATGTTTAATTGCATTATTCAACAACCTTAGCTCATTGACTGCATTAAACTCCGGTAGTTTTTTTGCTTCTGGTGGCAATACTTTCCATAAATCATTCCAGTTGGAGAGGTTCCTTGTTCCTACTTCAAGATTGAAAAACCTAACAAGTTCTTTGTGCTTGAGCTCAACCCTTTTATAAAGCGCTAAGATGTATAACTCACCAGCTAGGTCGACAACACTAAACTTATAAATTGCGTCATCTTCAATCCATGAACGGTGCATATGCTCATGTTCTTTAAATAAAAATTTCATGTTGTCGTGTGCAGCTTGTGCTTGCTCAATCTTGGAAAACTCGCAGTCCATAGCTTCAGAAAAAACTTTTTTAAAGGAGTTGATAGTGTCAGTATCAAGACTAGACATATGACTTTCGATCAAATCTTCAAAAGATAAACTCAACTTACTCTCCTTAAAAACCTAACGCCCTGTTAAGGTGTGAGCAACGCAATACTGAAGCTCCCGCATACCACCTTAAACGCTAAACGCAACGCATAGTAAAAATGCCACGCGTTGCGAATCACTCTTAAACAGTTTGTTATTTGTCATTTTTTCCTATGAACTAGTCAGCAAAGGATCTTTTTCACCATTCGGTCCGACTAAACGAGTGTTAATAAGTGGAACTAACGGACGCAATGATAGCTTGTCAGTAAGATCATCATATACACGAGTTACAGACCACTCTTGCAATTGCGAGGTTTTACCGTCAACTACAATATTCATTGAAGCTACAGTATAACGAGGAAACTTGTACTGAGGCACAGCTGACAATGAATCCATTAAAGTCAGCACATTATCGTTTTTCTGAGGATCTGCCGCAGCATAGTGAGCAGCCACTTTGTTTCGCCATAATTTGACAGGCTTGGGTAGCCACTCATTGCGTTCGTTGTATATGAGTTCTTTTACTTCTTGTGCGCGCTTCTTGATGTCATCGTATTCATTTCCCTGATTGAGGAACTTCTGAATACCAAAGAGGGAGCATAAGTTCATCATGTAAATGCTGAACACATCAAAATTTGTTGTACCACAAGCAATTAAGTATGGGTCATTCATACTTAACCCACCTAACTGTAAGTGTATAGGTGGTAAAGGAGGTAGTTTCCCTCGATAGTAGAAATTCAATACCTGTTCTGCTTCGTGCTGCGTTTTATAGCAATTCATTAAAAACTTTAAGTTTTCATAATGTCTAACATTACTAGCTTCACGATACAAAAGAGATTTCACTTGATTGATCGGATATTCAAGTAAATCATCACTTCCATCTTGAGATATACCAAATTTCATTTATTAACAGCCTTGATTTTTAGCTATACGATAAGCCTCTCGCACAACTTACAACAGTACCGAATGACAAATAACGCCTTGCTAAGGTGCGGCTAACTGCCACGAAACCCAAGCAAAGCCACCGTAATCACTGAACTCAACCGAACCAAAAATGCCATAGGTTAGCCGTCACTCTTAAGCAATTTGTTAAGTTCCGATACCGTAGCAGTCATAACCTACGATTTTGAATAACGGTTGAAAATCTAGTGTGTTGCTATCA
The DNA here is from genome assembly GCF_003025515.1 of Photobacterium gaetbulicola. Lineage (NCBI taxonomy): Bacteria > Pseudomonadati > Pseudomonadota > Gammaproteobacteria > Vibrionales > Vibrionaceae > Photobacterium > Photobacterium gaetbulicola. The sequence continues at coordinate 24,490 of NZ_PYME01000012.1, forward strand.
TCAACCGCTTTCCATGACTTCTGCACTTCTTCTGGGTTCAACCCGCCAACGGTGAAAGCATTTGTCACAATTTCTCCAGTGTGTTCATCATGGAGACCGTTCAGTTCTTCGACAGGTAAATGCCCAAGGTATAGATTTTGTTGAACAAGTAACCGCACTGTCAGTTTAACGTTCACCTTATCGCCATAACCATTGTCAATAAATACTTTTTCTTCACCGAAAATAGATAGTGGTTCATGCTGTCCAGGTTCACTTGGAAGTAGCCCTTCATCCCATTTTTGTTGAGCAGTCTCAATGGCACTTCCTAATATAGTTCCTTCTTCATTTGCAACACTCAATTTATAGAATTCTTGAGGAATCATTAGCGGTTTAGGGTCTGAGGAACTAATTCCGAAGGACATGTATGAGTTTCTAAAGTCACAGATAACAGGAGCTGTTACACTAGCTTTCCATTTATGATTTCCAGTAGAAACTGGCCTATATAAATCAATTTGTAATTTCTTTGCTCTTTTTAATGCAGATTTAGTAAAGCCAGATGGACAAACTAGAGCACCCTTTTGGGCTTTAACATCTTGAACCAGACCATGGAACTCTTCTACACCTTTAACATCAACCGGCTTTGCGTAGTCCTTGCAATCAATGACAATTCGCATTGTATATTGCCCAATACTTTGTTCGACAAGCACATCAATTTGTCGTTTTGTTTCGCTTTCAACGCCCTCAAGCATGACGTTGTGTTTTACGACCGCATCTGGAGCTAGTTGTTTCTGTATCATGACAACTAAGTTTTCCAGTGCTTTCCAATCTGGGATGCTATCTATATCCACACTAACTATTCCTTATCGTGTAATTTTAATAGGAACTTAACATTTTATTCTGCGATCTTGTTTCGCATATCCACCCTTAAGCTATCCGGTAGACATTATATCCATTACGTTAAATAGCCGATTTTTCATACTAAAATAGGGTATTCGGACACTTAACGTCATAATGCCGTCAATTCTACACCCAAATGTAAGCAAAAGCATACTCTACTGACTTGAAAGTTAGTTACACAATCCAGCTCATATCACATGGTGAAAAAGTGGTTTGAGTTTGAGGGCTGATTTGAAGCGAAGAGTCCAAAAAGGTAAGAGTTCTCTATTTGAACAGGTACAGCATGAGGAACAAGAAGGTTGCTACAGTAAATCCAATCCATATATGTAGAACATCGACAAAATCCATAATGCTCCTTCAGGCTAAATAACTTGTTACGTGGTTGCCATTACTCATAATGCAGTGTCTCCGACTATCCAGTTCTCCAAGTGCTGAGTGTCCGAAGCAACCCAATTTTGATGGCTTAGCAGGACAGGGGGGATGCATGAAATTTTGCCGATTCGCACCTGGTCTATAACGTCAAAGATCTCAGCTTCATCGCACTGGCCTAGCATGCCTTCGGCATAAACCCAACGAGCTTGTGATAGCTTGGAGAACATCTTCTTTTCAAAGGTAAGCTGGTTGATAGCGATAACCTGATTTCGATAATCATCCTGTTTGGCCTCACTGACTCGATGATAGTTTGAGTCAATATCTGTCATGATCCCTTGCAGTACAAAACAGGGCAAAGGGCCGAAAATTTGCCGATAGTACTCGACCGACTTAGCCGCTTGAGCTGGCAACACCACACACATCAATACAAAAATCAAAACACGCATAAGTACCTCCAAAGGCACTATGCGTTATTTTGCTAGGCTTGAAATAGAAGGTTGCTGTATTTGCGTAACAATTCCAGATACTTAGTATAGATTTACACAAAATATAACTCGTACATTGACCCTGTTCGAAAAAAAATAATCAAGCTATATTTATGTACAATATTTTATCGACAGATTTATAAAAAACCTCTGTATCAAGAAATAAGAGGGCATAAACAAACCCTTTATTGTCATAAAGGGTAAATTTAGACCTCCCAAATTAAACGACAGAAAAATCAAGTTGTTTTTACGTCAATTACGTTAAAATGAAAAGATCAATGTTATTAATTGCAGGAGATGTTTGATTTTAAATTATCAATAATTATATAAACAAGAAATATTTATTTATGTTTTATTTATAGTCGTTAGCCTTCATGCGGCAGCGCTGCGCTTTCTCTGCTCGCATGAATGGCCCCGTTACTAGTTTTCACTTTCTACGGGTTTATCTTTTTCCGGAGCCTTGTCAAACAGCGATGGAATTGTAAGGCGCTCATTGTCTTCTACTGGTTGAGGTGTCTCATAAGGCTCACAAGTCACAAAGGTTGTGTAGGTGTCAAAACTTAGCTGAGCTAAACAAGAGTGTATGGCTGTTACCTTCAAGCCTATGTGCTCAGGTCGAAAGGTATCTCGCGTACCTGACTGTACAAAAGCATATTCATAACGGATCTTTGCATCCGAGTGATAGGCCATGCTCCCAGTGATGTATACACCAGAAACCGACGAGGCAATAAAATCAAACAGAGACTGTCTGTTGGTTAAGTTCGAACGATTTAAATCAGTTTTAGGATAGATACGTACTACGTCATCGGTTTCCATATAGCTGAGGTTATGCGCACGCAAGATGCTGTAAAACAACCTTTGGAAATTACCATGTGAAACGCCATATACTTTGAGAGTGCCATTTATGGCAGGGTCTACAATGACAGCTTTGGAAAAGACCTCCGAGGCCATAACAAAAAATTGGTCGAGTGTTTTCCCGGCTGCATTAACTGACACCGTTGCTTGAGCTGTTGGGGCCAGCAATGCGATCAATAGTAAGATCATCCTCATTTGAACAGTCCCTTTGATTGTGTTTTCTTGTTAATCTTTTGACTAGTTGAAGCTAGATGCGGATCAAATAATCCGTTGTTAGCAATGCTTAAGCAGCTCTCCAATTCAATCGAATAGGCGGTCGCTTGCTGGGTAATACACCGACAATCGGTTGAAGTCTGGTAGCACATCAAATCGGGGTATGAAGCAGGTTCTAATCCACCGTTATAGATAGGAGCTGTCCAAGGCAAAGCTTTTATCATTGGCTGATAAGCTAGAATATCGGTATTCGTTTTTTGGGTTGTTGGTGTGGTTGAGTCACTGCTTGATACGATTTCACTATCGGTTGGCTGCTCATCACTGAAAAAGAGGGAATAGACATATGGGAAGCCGACAAACAACATTAATAGGAAAGCAATAATGGATACAACCCCAAGGATAAGGCCGCGTTTTGCTCCTTTGCTTAGTTTGTTGTTGTTGGTATCAAGCTCGGTCGAGTAGTAAGAACCATAAAGGTGAACAGGGCGCTTAACCAATGATTTGTCAGCAGCTTTCTTTTCGAACGGGTTGCTAATATCGATGTACTTTTTCTTCTTATAACACGCAACACGATCAGCACCGGCGAACTCATAGTGTGTATGGTAGTTCATCATACGCCGGATAAAGATATCGACATTGGCAAAGTCTTGAGTAATGAAAACAAGATCCTTGCCAGTATGGCGGTGGGTAGAAATTGCCTCGAGTTCCTTGGGTACATCGCCGCGCGTTCTCGGCGGCCAGTAGTGATGTATTTCATCCATGACAATTACCGACTGATTTGGCAGCTCGACCCAAGACTTCGGATTATCGAAATGCGTCCAGTGATAATTAAGCGGCTTGAGTTGGTCAAAGGTCAGGGCAGTTTCATCTATCTGCTTAATAGCTAGGTATTCATCCAGTTGTGCCAGCCGTTCCTTGGAATAGACACGACGAACCCAATACAGCAATATCTCGACCGGATTCGAATCACTATGATCTTGTTTGAGGTAAGGAAAGTCTTCCAGTTCAATAAAGCGATCTTCTTTCTTATGGATGGACTGTACCTTGCGAACTAATGCCGTATTGGATTTGTTGTTATGAAGATACCAGCCATAGAACCAACCCTGAAAGGATGAACATACTTCAAAGTCCAGCATTAACAAGGGGATTCTGTGATAATAAACTTCACGGCCTTCAAAGTTAGATTCACTCGTTACCATATCAATGGTGTTGAGGGTTTTACCCGCACCTGGTAGTCCTGATATGCCATATTCCATGAGTTATTTCCCTGTCCCGTTCCATGAAGGAAGATATTTTTTCGACGACAGCCCTTTAAGACCAAGTACAAACAAATGAGCAGTAAGAATAATGTTGATGGCCTTATCCAATCCCAGCAAGCCCATAATCCCGACTATATCAGCAGGCATACCACCAAAGCTGGCATCTATCTTATTCACAAAGTAATCGAGGCCAACATTAATCCCTTCTACTACCAATAATGAAAACCCCAGTGTGACAGCACCCTGAATAAAAATAGAAGTAATGAAAGGCACTAATTTTGGAAGGAATGAAGCACCAATCCAAGATATTAAATTAACAATTAGACCCATAATTTCACCTATAAGTTACCAATCCCACGACCAACCGTTAAAGCAGCAACTAACCAAGCAATAGCGATAATGAACGGCTGTAAATATTTCGCCAAATCACATAACGGTTGATAACTGAATTCAACCGTTTCCCCAAGCACAGATGCAGAGACAGGAGAAGGGCAACTTGATGAAAGCGAGACACCACTATTTAAGTATTTTGTATCCGGATTGCTGAAATCTAACACGTCAGGGTTAACAAAATCAGCATTCTCACCAGCGGCAATGATTGCATCAATTCCCGAATCTATTCCCTTAAAGTCAGGTTCATAACATTGTTTAGCATGTTCAAGTCTAAGCAGATTGCAGAGAACTGGTTCACCTTCACAGACAAACTCAGCACATTTAGTAATATCTGCCTTTTTAGGTTGGCATGATGAATGGTCTTTGTTTCGCTCACAAAAGCCTTCCAACAAGGTACTGTTAACATCATCTACACCTTGTTTTATTTTCTTTAGTTGGTCAGTGCCTTTATCTACAGCCTTTACAATATCATCAGTTCCGTCGTTAACAGATTTAACTACATCATTTGTATTCTTAGCAATTAAGTCATTGCCCTCGATAGCCAAATCGTTAGAAACCATATTGGCATCAATTAGGGAGGTGATTTGTTTGTTTGAGTATTCCGAAGAACTTAAAATATCATTAGCAATGTTATTTGCGGTTGTAGTGTTATTTTTAATTGCCACATTAGTATTAAAGTGCTGGTCTTTAATTGCAGCAGTAACTTGTCTGATGGCTGCTAATACATCTTCCGAAGGTTCCACATCGCACAATGCAGGGTTTTCAATGCAGGCGGGATCATCTGGCGGATACAAACAAACATCAGGATTATCACGACAGAAATCAGGCATTTCACCGGGGCCGCCACCATCGGGACCGCCACCATCAGGACCACCGCCATCGGGGCCACCACCATCGGGACCACCGCCATCGGGGCCACCACCATCGGGACCACCGCCATCGGTGCCACCACCATCGGGACCACCGCCATCGGGGCCACCACCATCGGGACCACCGCCATCGGGACCGCCACCATCGGGACCACCGCCATCAGGGTCGCCACAATCAGGGCCTATACAATCATCTATAGGGGTATAGTCACACTGAAAATTAGCCGATTGGGTTTCTGCGTTACATGATGCAGAGAAGTTCATGCTGTGGTTTTCTGGTAGGCCATCAAAGCATTGCTGTTCTGCAGCTTGTTTATCCTGGTTAAACTCTTCAGAGTTACAGTAATTTAATTCTGGCGCACACGTATTGGCATCCTCATACTCTTCACATTCAGGAGCTAGTTCTCCACAATATTTATCAAAATTACGTCCATCCCAAAAAGTATAAGATTTTTCACAAGTTGAACCACGACAAAGATAAGTCCTAAAAGCTGGAGCGTTTGAAATAAACTCATGCTTAATTATACCATCATAATCAACCCCACCAGTCAAATGGCCTTCAAGTCGAATTTTTGCTCTATTGTAAGCATATTCTTTATTCTGTCCATTCCCCAGCCCAAGCTCTACACAACTTACATTATTAGAAAATGAAAAGGGACTATATAAAATAAAAATAGTCAGTAACCATTTCATTTGTTTCCTCCAAATAATATTGACATAGACAAAACAAATACAGCCATGCAATACCCACCCAACATCCATGATTGGTCTAACATAAAGCCTCCAATAAAAAGGGCAGCAATCCGCCACCCTTAATTAGAAATGAATCAACCGAAGTTAATTAACTAAAGATGGCGCCTTTAACCCATTTGAAAGCAACAGAAGTAGCGGCTGGAGCGAGCTTTGCCACACCAATTGCAGAGACCGCGGCAGTGATTCCAGCAATAACAGTAACAGCACCACTAACATCTACTGTTTCTGCAAAAGCAGGTGAGGCAGACGCCAAAACAGCAGTAGCAATTAAAATCACATTAGACTTTTTCATATAACATTCCTTATTAATCAGAAATAGATAAACGTATTTGCCTAAAGGCATACGCAGTAACTAAAGGAATAACAGACGTTCCTATTAGAGTTTTTAAATCTGCTGCCGATAAAGACATCTCAGCAACATATTTAACTGTCCAGCCTACAGGGCAATCACCATTGATAAGCTCGACCGTGCAGACTGGAATATACATTTTTAGTACCTAACACTCGGAAGAATATATTTATCGTAAATCCATATCGGCAACATTTTTCCATGTTCAGATTGGAGCCGATAATAATGGACAATAAAGTTTGTTTTCATACTAATCCTTAAAGTCCACAACAACATTACGGGTCGGGTTCTGCGGGTCAGGCTCCAAGACCAGCTGGATCTGGGTAGGATAGGAGAGTCCGGCGAACTGGGCGTATAGGTTCTGGTTGAACGCCATCGGGATTTGTTTTTCCTGCATACCGCAACGCTGGATGTTGTGGTCGTCGTTGACGAAAGATTCAGCCGACGCCAAGTACATCACATTCGCCATTTGGTAAGGCTTGGGTGAACCGGATTTCTTTGATACGCCGCTGCCCAATACAGCGCCCGTTACCATTACGTTTAAAGTTGTCATTGTCTTATTTCCCTGTATGTCATTACGCTAGTGAATAAATGTCGTGGTTATCAGGTTCGATGAACTTCATACATCGGAGCCGGATACCACTGGATTCGTCCGTATCCTCATAGACAGGCTGATTGAGTCGGTCTGGTATCTCATGGGATTCAAGATGGTTAGTCAGCAAGCGGACAATCTGTGAGTCATCCATATCCAGACATTGGCGCATGAAGTTAACCAGCTTGCCGCATTGGGTCGCACCGTTACGCACTGCGTTATCAACGCTGGTAAACCATTTGCGCTTATGGGTAGCAATGCGGCATTGGTTTTCCTTGCTGACGAAGCTAAGGGCAGGGTAAGCGCCTGCCAGATACTTGTCGGGTTCAAGCAGTACATCAAACGGCAGTACACGATCTTTGGCGCGTAGCTCGAGTTCCCAGCGTACCCAGTCTTTGTGCTCGGACTTGAGCTGTTTGCCTTTTTCGTACACGCGAAGCATCTTGCCAGCATCACGAGTACCGACATAAAGCGACTTGCCTTTGTCAGCCACGAAGCCAAAACGTTTCTTGAGTGTTTCACTGTTGCCAGAGGTTTTCTGGTAGCTGGCCACTTGGGACATATGGCCCGACTCGATATAACAGTAAGAAGACGGACGGCCACGGGTAACAAACTGTCCATGCTCAGCCATTTTGCGAGCCGTCTGGATGTTGTATTTGCCGTCGAGAGAATCGAATGCGATATCTACGCGAGTAATTTTCGCACCTGGTAGTTGGTGCAGTGCGTTATGAACTTCATTCAAATCCAATACCGCCGTACCCGTACCGGAGAACGACACATAGCAGCCGTGGTTTTTTGCGCCCCAAGCACACAGGCCAGCTTGTTGGCCGTTAACGAGAATGTTGGCGGAATGCGAGTAACCAGAGAAGCCGCCGGAACGCAGGGAGAAAGACCAGTCATTGCCGAACAGGCCAAGGCCGTGATTAAGGCGATTGATGAAGCGGTCAACTTCACCACGGCAAAGACAGTCCAAGGTGTTCAGGCCGAAGTGGTCGAGCATGTCACGTTTGATTTCATGGAACTTGCGCGAGTCAGCACCGATAGCAAATTCAGTATCGCGAAGTTTGGCGCGGATAGCGGCCTTGTAATCAATGGCGGCAGTATCCAAGGCGTCACGGGTTACGCTGTCACCATATTCATTGAATTCAAAACCACGGATAGCCTTGATGGAAGCGCCCATTTTAACGAGGTCGAAGATTTGGCTCAGTTCCTCGGGTGTCCACGAGAAGGACAGGTAATCAATAATCGCAGCCATTGTCGAAAACCCCCGAGTCATAAAGTGATTGCCAGTTGTCCGCCGTGACCAGATGAAGCTCATAGCCGGCAGGGTAAAATTCTTGTCCGATTTGGTGCAGCTCGGCCCACGAACGGAAGTACTCAGGCTCGCCATCAATGAAGGCAAAACCAGTCCCGTCGTCGTTGATTTCGTAATAGAGCTGCAAGGCCATGACTAAGCATCCTCAGCCACAGAGGCACGCATGCACATAGCCCGAATTATTTCCGAGGCTTGTTTGGTTTCTTCAATGTGTAACTCATAAAAAGACAAATCAACCGGATAGGAAGGGTCTAGCTCCTTAAGAGCTTTCGCATTTTTAAAAGCTTCCTTAATATCATCCAATCGAACATTTAAAGCGCCAAAGCTACGTAACAAGGCATTGTATTCAGCCCGGGTAATAAAAAGTTCAGGGAGTGATTGTGCAGCTGTATCAGTCTTCATAGTTGCCTCAATAGGTCTAAAGCCAGTTCCGTCCTCGTTGATTTCGCAGTAGAGCTGCGAAGACATATGCTTAAAACCACATAATTACCAGATGTGGTAATCCTAATTCCCAATAGTGGGAACTGCAAGATACCAATTTTGGGAATTATCCAGCTAAAATGGTAGAAACGGAGGAATTCTTATGTATGCAAATCAACTGTTAGATGCCTACAAAACATCGAAAAACTACATCCAAGACAAGCAAATTGCCCATGATTTAGGTGTAGGACCATCAAGGATTTCAGAATTCCGAAGTGGTAAGCGCCAAATGTCTGATACACAGGCCATTTTTCTAGCAGAAAATGCAAATATCGATATTCACGAGGCGTTGATTTATCTGGCAGCCGACAAGGCCAAGGATCACAAGGCGCAGCAAGCTTGGCAGGACATAACGGCAAAGTTAAGTCGCCAAGGATTTAGGGGCTTAGTCCTTGGTTTGACAGGATTTTTAGCCCTGGTGCCAACCATCCCTCAGTGCGCATTATGTACCTTATGTTAAATAGAGTATCTATAAACGTACCATTGGTTGCTTTTCCAGTATGCTGGTTTCCCCCTTCTTTCTTTTGATGGTTACCCATTCATCAAACTACTGTACAATTTAACAGTATTGGTTATTTACCATAAAATAGGTAATTAACACCTATTTTTAAGTACTGCTGCAAATGGTCAGTTTGCCTGGCACTTCAAAACATGGTGTTAATTACTAGGCTTGATGTTATCAAGCCTAAAGAAAAAGCGCCGAGTTTCTCAACTCGGCGCTTTGGTTCGTCAATTGTCTTTTTATTCGCTGGCCAGCAATGATTGATATTTGGCTAACATCTTCTCGAGCTCGTCGGCAATGATCGGTTTGGCAATAAAATCATTCATCCCCGCTGCAAAGTATGCCGCTTGATCTGATTTCATTACGTTAGCGGTTAATGCGACGATTGGAATGACGGTACCATTTTCTCGTAGTACTTTCGTTGTGCTTATACCGTCAAGAATTGGCATAGAGATATCCATTAGAATCATGTCGAACTCGTTCAGTCCATGCTGGCTAATGTCCAACACTTCCTGGCCGTTATTCACAATCATGACCTTATGACCTCGTTTCTCCAGCATCAACTTTGCCACCAATTGATTAGTTGGACTATCTTCCGCGACTAAAATATTGAGCTTTGGTAAATGCTCTATATCGATAACAGGCCTTTCTGTTTCTGGTGCTGCAATTTCAGTACTGTCCAGAGGCAAGATTACCGTAAAGCAACTGCCGACATGCAGCTGACTTTCTAGCTGAATTTCACCTTGCATCTTTTTGATCAAATGCTGGCTGATTGCTAAACCTAAACCGGTGCCACCATACTTACGGGTAATGCTGCCATCGGCTTGCTTAAATGGTTTGAACAACTGCTTTTGTGCTTCGGGTGAAATGCCGATGCCGGTATCAAAAATCTTGAGGTACAGTTTATTGCCCATCCGACTGATATCGACCGAAACTGAACCTTCATTAGTAAACTTAATTGCATTACCCACAAGGTTAAACAGTACCTGAGAAATTCGGTTTTTATCGCCAATAATGCGATCCGGTACATCAGGCTCAATATTGCTGCTGAGCTTTATCCCTTTCTTGCGAGCCTGGTCTTGCAATTGTGTGATAACCAAATCAGTACAATCTGATAGGCGGATTTGGCTATTGAACAGTTCAAAACTTGCTGATTCAATACGAGATAGATCCAGAATATCGTTAATGATAGTCAACAGTAATTGGGCTGACTGATCCATTTGGCTAATCCAGCTTTGCTGTTTTTGGTCCAGCCCTGAGCCACCTAACATATCCAACAAACCCAGAACGGCATTCAATGGTGTTCTGATTTCGTGACTCATCATGGCTAAAAATTCTGACTTTGCCTTATTAGCATCTTCTGCTTGTCGCCTAGCCTGCTTAATTTCTTCGATTTGCTGCTTTCTGCTGGTGATGTTCTTTGCTGTGCCTCGATAGCCCAGAAGCTGACCTTGTTTATTGAAATAAGGTGTTCCACTGAGACTGATCCACAACCCACCCTCATCTTCAGGTAATTGCCATTCAAGATCTTCAAAGGCACTCTGCCTGTCAAAAATCAACGTTAGTTTTTTCCGGTACTCTACAGCTTCACCAAAAATATCTAGGATATAGTTACTGTCAACGGTATGGTTGGCTAGGTTCGGCGACGAAATATAGGTAAAGCGGTAGTCTGTATCAACTTCCCAAAACCAATCACCGACAGTTTTGGCGAAATCTTTAAATCGCTGCTGACTGTGTGTTAACTCTTGGGTACGGGCTGTGACCAATGACTGAAGTCGCTCGCGGTAGTCTATATCGATAATGGCGCGTTCTAATAATGGCCGGAATCGTTCTAGAACTCTCCTACAGTTGAGTGTAAATTGCCCTTTTTGAGAGTGGAAAAATAGCAATAGCGCATCGCCCGAACTTACCTTAACTCCGGTCAACAATACAGATTGGCAAAACGGAACCATTTCTGGTGACAGTGCCTGGAACTCATAGACTTGGCTAGGATCATAAAGTGCAATACTCTCGCCATTCATCGAACGAATGAATGTATTTCCGATTGGCCAAATGCTCGATTCAAAGAATCGACACGTGGTAACGAGTTCTTGTAATGACCCAGTTTCATCCTCTCGAGTAAGAACCAGAGCATGTTCAAAACCGATATATTTTCGCAATACTGAAAGTAAGCTATTGAATACCTGCCGCTTATTATTAGCCCCGGCCATTGCTGCAATACCAGCCAAAATAGCGGTATTTTCATCGCGCAACTGCTTTTCCCGCTCTCTTGTGCGAAGTAAATCAAGCAATGTTTCTTGGAGTTTTTCAGATTCATAGTTAGCCATTGCTTAATCCTTATGAAACAACACTGCAGATATCATCAAATTGCCATGGGCATTTTCACCCCCTACAAACTGACCTTGCTCGCCAAAAGTAAACGGCCCTACAAATGGGGCAGTCTGCATTGCGCTTTTTACATACTGGGCAACCTCATCCATTCTATGCTGCACTCGGAGCATACACCCCGCGCAATAGATGGTAATCCCCCCGATTGAGTTGAGGTTAGTATCCTTGGCATAAATATTACTCGCCGCACTGACTACTCGTCCGGCTCGCGTTATTAAACGCTCTTCAGTACCTTGCATGAAGTAAAGGGTCTCACCTTCTTCTACCTTGGCAAACAAGATGATTCCACCGCGCTCGGTTGTCTTTAGTGGGTGCGCCAGTTTGAAATACGGCAATTCATGAACAACACCGGCTACACGCCCCAATGGATTCAAGCTACTGTTAGTACTAATGCTTTCTGCTTCATCCAAAGACTGGTTCATCCAGTTTTGATATACCTCGATTGCTGGTTTACCATCTAGCTCAATAAGCTCCCTACCCTCAACCTTGGTCGCTTTGGCAGAAAGCCCCGTACTTGCGTAGCCAGAATGAAATGAGTAACTGATATGGCACGATGGGTATATTACACTAATTCCCACACCTTCTTGGGTACACTGTTCTTGTGAAAATATCTTCCAGTTGCCTTCAATATGATCATCGGCAGCACTTCCACCAATGATGGGTACCGACGTGCACAGCTCATCTTCAATCCCTTGAATTATTTCTTCTTCTTGACCAGGACTAGCGTGCAGCACAATAAGAGCGGGCAATTCTCCGGCACGTCCACTATTGGCGATCGCTTTCAATAACGCTTGCCTTGCCATGTTATATTTTGAATTATTAGTCGAAACAATCGCTGTTCCGTATGCGCCATGAAAATCTGAAATAGCCCAGAGAGCGACGCCTAAACCGTGGTGATAACCTCCTTCTGTCATTACCCCCTGACAAGAAGTACAGCCCAAAACTTGTGCATTAGGGAAGGCAATGGCTAAAGCCTCCTGAAAAGTGACAGCGTCATATTTTTCTGAGAAGTAAACAAGGATCAGTTTAGGGTTAGCAAGCTTTGCTTGTAATTGGGTGATGGCCTCTTGAATGGCATCAGATGCTGTTGCCTGTGAAGAAAAGCTTGTAGCGATATCCATGGGGAATTTTTCTATAGATTAATTTGAATTGTAACTTATAACTCTGTGCACCCAAGATTGTTTTTTGCACGAAATCACTAAATGCGGCTTACGGAAAATAACCAAATGGAATTTCATGCCTCTTGCGGCCACTAGATGGTATTCTTACATGCATCACATGGAGTGTCTGCTTTTTTATTGTAATTAATTAAAGTTCTGCACTTAATGACCGTTAATGATAGTTATATCCCTAAGTATTTTGACGTTATTTGGGGCTGACATCTCAAGTTGTATGGATGGTGAGGGAACAATGGAAAATAGAGTGGTACTGGTCACTGGCGGAGCTAATGGGATCGGTAAAGGAATCGCGAATTACCTTGCGAAAAAGATGTTAGTAATTGCAGCTGATATTGATGAGAATGCCGGGTTCCAACTGGTGTCAGAAAATCCGTTAGTTCGCTTTAAGCAACTTGATGTTACTAGTGAACAGCAGATTTCATCGCTCATTGACGAGATAAAATATCAGCATGGAAGACTGGATGCAGTGGTCAATAATGCCGCTATTGCTAACCCCTACAATGCCCCTCTCCATCAATTAGATGTATACGACTGGAACAAGGCATTAGCCGTTAACTTAACAGCCCCCATGCTGATGGCCAAGCACACGGTTTCATTACTCAGAGATACAAAGGGTTGCATTGTAAATATTGCATCAACGCGAGCCATTCAGTCGGAGTCTAATACAGAAGCCTATAGCGCATCAAAAGGTGGGATCGTAGCTTTAACCCACTCTTTAGCGGTAAGTGTTGGTCCTGATGTGCGTGTAAATTGTATTTCGCCAGGCTGGATTCATACTACTGATGAGCTTTTACGCGATATTGATCATCAACAGCACCTGGTTGGTCGTGTAGGACAAGTCCAGGATATTGCCTCAATGGTCGGCTATTTAATCTCAGAAGAAGCTGGCTTTATAACCGGACAGAACTTTGTTATTGATGGCGGTATGACAAAAAAAATGATTTATAGCGAGTGATTCTCGGCAATCAAACATGATTACAACTGTCAGTTATCACTCATTGATAGGGTTTGAGTAGTCAAACCCTATAAACTTAATTTTATTTAGCTAACTTACTTATTTAGTTTGCTTTTTAACCATAAAAGTTGCAATTACCTTCCTATCTCCCTGTTCAATCGTAATTGCCCATTCCATTTCATCATGCATGCATTCAGGAACCGTAAAACGTCCCTGCCATCCCTTTGATGTTTGCTCAAAAGTTACCGGAATAGTGCCCATATACATGTTAACTCCTTCTACAGATGCGGTCGGTTTAACATTTGTGTTATCAACTTGTATCGTGAGCTCTTGATTCGCAACGGCTGGATATGGAGATAACGTGATATTTAGCGATTCGTCGCTATCATTTTGCTGGCATAAATTTGCTGATAATTGGCATGTTAATGCAGTGCTGTCTTCAGTCTGGTTATCGTTATAGGTGACTGTTCTCCATACAAATGCCGTGATTAATACAGCTAAAAGAAACAGAATTTGGATTAATCTACCTTTGGTGAGTTTTTCTGCAGCCATGATTTTACGTGCTTCCCATGTTACAGAGGTCAAAGTTTTCACATAAATGTTGCTTAACCGTAAACATTGTGTGGGCTTGACTCTGTCAATCATTAGTTATCTAAAGTAGTATAAGGCACTGAAAATGCCACTTTTACAACAAAATAGCAATTTAATTACTGGGGTGTTTAAAAAAGCAACACAGTCATTATTGAAGCTTTGGGTGGCATTGCGACAACTTGTTGTTCGCACAAGGAAAAGAGTGTAGTTGAACAATTAAAATTGGAAGCATGCAACATGAGCCAAGTAAAGCAGCTTGAACAAAACTACAACTATACGGTCGTTCGTCAATTTACCCTGGTTACTATCCTGTGGGGAATTGTCGGAATGGGCGTTGGTGTATTGATTGCCGCTCAGCTGGTATGGCCGGCACTAAACTTCGACCTTCCTTGGTTGACATACAGCCGTTTACGACCATTGCACACTAATGCAGTGATTTTCGCATTCGGTACCAGTGCGCTATTTGCTACGTCTTACTACGTGGTACAGCGTACATGTCAAACAAGACTTTTCGGTGGAAAATTAGCGTCGTTCACCTTCTGGGGTTGGCAAGCTATCATCCTATCAGCAGCAATTTCGCTGCCGTTAGGTTGGACGTCTGGTAAAGAATACGCAGAGCTGGAGTGGCCGATTGATATCGCCATTGCTGTTGTCTGGGTTGCCTATGCCATCGTTTTCTTCGGTACAATGATCAAAAGGAACACGTCACATATCTATGTGGCGAACTGGTTCTTTGGCGCATTCATTCTAACCGTTGCCGTTTTGCACATTGTTAACAGTATGGCCATCCCGGTATCAATGACTAAATCGTATTCGGTTTACTCTGGTGCTGTCGATGCCATGATTCAGTGGTGGTACGGGCATAATGCGGTCGGATTCCTGCTTACAGCGGGCTTCCTGGGGATGATGTATTACTTTGTACCCAAGCAAGCAGGTCGTCCTGTTTACTCATACCGTCTGTCTATTGTCCACTTCTGGGCATTAGTTTCTCTATACATCTGGGCAGGCCCTCACCATCTTCATTACACCGCCCTACCTGACTGGACCCAGTCTTTGGGTATGGTAATGTCCTTGATCCTATTTGCGCCATCCTGGGGGGGTATGATCAACGGTATCATGACGCTATCTGGTGCATGGCACAAATTGCGCTATGACCCCATCTTACGTTTCTTGGTTGTCTCTCTGTCGTTCTACGGCATGTCGACCTTCGAAGGCCCGATGATGTCAATCAAGACGGTTAATGCCCTTTCTCACTATACCGACTGGACTATCGGTCACGTTCACTCCGGTGCGCTAGGTTGGGTTGCGATGGTATCTATCGGTGCGGTTTACCATTTGATCCCTAAACTGTTCGGCCAAGAGCGTATGTACTCTATCAAACTGATTAACGTACATTTCTGGTTAGCAACCATCGGTACTGTTCTGTATATCGTCGCCATGTGGATTTCCGGTGTGATGCAAGGCCTGATGTGGCGAGCAGTCAACACCGACGGTACGCTGACTTACAGCTTTGTTGAGTCACTACAGGCTTCTTACCCATTCTACTTCGTGCGTTTTGTAGGTGGTGCAATCTTCTTGGTGGGTATGTTCCTAATGGCATACAACGCATACAAGACAATTCTTGCGCCAAAAGAAAGCCTGAAAGCCACAGAGCAACCAGCATAAGGAGTACCGACAATGGCTAATAATCGTCATGAAATTGTAGAAAGAAATGTCGGCCTTCTTGCGATCCTTATTGTGATTGCGATCAGTTTTGGTGCCTTGGTGGAAATCACTCCATTGCTCTACCAAGACCAAACTACTGAGCCGGTTGAGAACCTTCGTCCATATACTGCCTTGGAAATGGAAGGCCGTGATATTTACATTCGTGAAGGCTGTAATGTCTGTCACAGCCAGATGATCCGTCCTTTCCGTTCGGAAACCGAGCGCTATGGCCACTACTCTGTAGCCGGCGAAAGTGTTTGGGAGCACCCTTTCCTTTGGGGTTCAAAACGTACCGGTCCTGATCTAGCTCGCGTTGGCGGCCGTTATTCAGATGACTGGCACCGTGTTCACCTTCGCGATCCTCGTGCTGTGGTTCCTGAGTCAAATATGCCAGGCTTCCCATGGCTGGAAGAGAATGTGCTGGATGGCAAACTGACATCGAAGAAACTAGCAATCTTCAAGGATCAGTTTGGTGTGCCTTATACAGACGAGCAGGTGGCGAATGCCGGCGAGGAAGTGAAAGGCAAGACTGAGATGGATGCAATCATTGCTTACCTCCAGTCACTCGGTCACGCAATGAAATAAGGGGGCACCATGGATATTGGAACCATTCATAGCATTTGGACACTGATACTGTTCGGTAGCTTTATTGGTATTGTCCTTTGGGCTTACAGTAAACGCCAAAAATCTCGTTTCGATGAGGCTGCAAACCTGGTTTTTGCAGACGAAGAAAAAGATTTGGCAACGCGTGAGAATGACAGGAGTTAGGAAACATGACTACGTTTTGGAGTCTATGGATAACAATCATCACGCTAGGTACCCTAACCGGTATTGCTGCCCTACTAATCTGGTGTAGCAAGGACAAAATGGGTGTTGAAGATGGTGAGGATATGGGACATGAATACGACGGTATTCGTGAGATCAACAACCCACTGCCTAAATGGTGGTCCTACATGTTCTGGGGCACCATTATTTTCGGCCTGCTTTACCTATTCCTATTCCCAGGTTTGGGTAACTACAAAGGCTTCCTAGGCTGGCAGAGCTCAGATCAAACAGTTCGCTCTATCGAGGAGTCTAAATTGGCAATTGCCAATGCCCAGAAAGAGCAACGTTTGAACCAGTACGCAAAAGAGCTGGATGATGCCCAAGCGCGTTTTGGCGAGACCTTCAAGACACTGGCATATGATGGTTCTGGTAATACGCTATTGCCAATCACGCAGATTGCTGAAAGTGAAGAGGCTATCAAAGTCGGTCAGCGCTTGTTCTTGCAGAACTGTGCTCAGTGCCACGGCTCAGACGCCCGTGGCCAGCTTGGCTACCCTAACCTAACTGATGGTGCTTGGTTGTACGGTGGTGAAGCCGAAACTATCAAGACAACCATTATGGAAGGTCGCCAAGGTGTGATGCCAGGTTGGATTGAAACGCTGGGTAAAGATGGTGTGACAGAAGTAGCTAGCTATGTGCTAAGCATGTCTGGACGTAGTGTCAATGCCAAAGAAGCGGCGGCTGGTAAGCAGAAGTTTGTAGTTTGTGCTGCTTGTCATGGTACAGACGGTAAAGGTAACCCTGCATTTGGTGCGCCGGACCTAACGGATAACACTTGGCTATACGGTGGTTCACGCCGTGCTGTGGAAGCAACCATTGCGCACGGTCGCCAAGGTGTGATGCCAGCGTGGAAAGATATTTTGGGCGAAGAGAAAGTCCAGGTAATTTCTGCTTATGTGTGGAACCTAAGTCAAGACACAACAAAGTAACAACTCAATCAACACTCGGTTACAATTTGTTCAATTAATTTGTACAAATATCTGAGACTTAACGACTAGCCCCTGTTATCTTCAGGGGCTAAATCCCTCTAAGCGACATAGGTAATCAATATGGGTAAACCTTGGTATAAGCAGTTCTGGCCATGGTTCGTTTTTGCCATTCCTGCTACTTCAATTGTTTATAGCCTGACAGCTGTCTATATCTTCTCTCAGAATAAAGTCGACCTAGTCGCTGAAGACTATTACAAGAAAGGCAAGGCGATTAACCTCGACCTATCCCGCCTTCGCGTCGCCGATGCCTTAAACTTAAAAGCGCAAGTTGCCGTTAGTGACAAAGACATCAACGTTTTTTTCAATAAAGGTGATCTAGATAACTATCCAAATTTGCGTGTGACATTCACACACCGTACTCTAGCTAATAAAGATTTTACTCAAATGGTGAGCGCCGATTTATCAGGGACTTATCGCTTTGAATCTCCAGAGGTTATTGAAGGTCCATGGTTTGTTGAGCTAGAACCATTTGATGGAGACTGGATGTTACAAGGACGTGTTAACCTGCCAACATCCGACCCGATTTCGCTGTACGGGCAGATTAAGGAATGACGAAAGACTGTTATCACTGCGGCGATCCTGTTCCACAGGATTGCCATCACCATGTAGAAATTCTTGGCCAACCTCGTGAAATGTGCTGCCCAGGTTGTGAAGCCGTGGCACAAACCATTGTTGATAGTGGCCTCACCTCTTATTACGAGTACCGCACTGCACCGGCAGAAAAAGCAGACTTGGTACCACAGCAACTACAATCACTCCTCCTCTATGATCATGACGAAATCCAGCAAGAGTTCGTTCGTGACAACGAAAATTGCAAAGAAGCATCGCTTTCTCTCGATGGTGTATCCTGTGCAGCCTGTGCATGGCTGATTGAAAAGCAGCTGATGCGTGAGCCTGGTGTTGTGTCGATCAAGGTCAATACAACCACTCACCGAGCTCTTCTGGCTTGGGATCCTGACAGCGTCAAACTCAGCCATCTTTTGGGTGTTATTCACCGCCTAGGTTATAAAGCGGCTCCTTTTGAAGCAGACGCTCAAGAACAGCAGTACCACCGCACCATGAAGGGCTACCTCTATCGTCTTGGAATTGCTGGAATCGCCACTATGCAGGTGATGATGCTGGCAGTAGCGCTGTATTTTGAAATCTTTGGTGATTTAGATGCCGAGTTCAAAAACTACCTTCGCTGGGTAAGTTTGATTTTCGCTACACCGGTGCTTCTCTATTCTGCGCTTCCTTTTTATCTCAACGCATGGCGTAACCTGCGGGCGCGAACCCTAGGGATGGACGTCCCTGTTTCCATTGCCTTGTTGTTCGCATACGTCGCCAGCCTTTACGCTACGGTCATGGAAAAAGGCGAAGTATTCTTTGAATCGATTTCGATGTTTACATTCTTCCTTTTGCTTGGGCGTTTTCTCGAGATGCGAGCTCGTCGCCACGCTGCTGCGGCCAGTGCTAACCTGCTCAAGCTTGTTCCTGCAATGGCCACATTGGAAGATGGCTCCCAGATAGCAGCAAAAACACTGAAGGTCGGTGACGTTGTCACGGTATTGCCAGGTGAAAGCCTGCCTGCGGATGGGGAGATAGTGAAAGGCCAAACGGCCATTGATGAATCAATGCTAACCGGTGAGTCAATGCCGGTTACCAGAACCGTTGGCGATGCGGTTTTTGCCGGAACGATCAATGGCGATAGCCACATTACGCTAAAAGTCACCAAAGATCGGCAGAACTCGTTAATTTCCAATATCGTTCGCCTCCAGGACGAAGCACAGAGCTCCAAGCCCAAAGTGGCAGAGATTGCAGACATTGTCGCCCGCTATTTTGTTGCGGCCATCTTGGTTATTTCAGCGGCTACCTGGCTTTACTGGTACCAGCACCGCCCAGAAGACGCCCTCTGGATCACGCTGGCAGTATTGGTTGCAACCTGTCCGTGTGCCCTTTCCCTTGCAACGCCTACAGCGCTCACCTGCTCAACGTCTAGCTTGGGACGACTGGGGATCCTGTTACGCCGTGGTCATGTATTGGAAACCCTGTGTAATGTTAATCAGATCGTGATTGATAAAACGGGTACCCTGACAGAGGGGAATATTCGGCTCGTAAAAACACAGGTCTTCAATAACCATAGTAATGAGCAGGCCCTAATCATCGCAGCTGAATTGGAGCGTTTTGCTAATCACCCAATTGCCCGCGCATTTTCAATTTACCGCGAAGAGGTTCCCCTATTCAGTGATGTTGAGAATGTCATCGGTAGTGGCCTAAAGGGATCGCTAGATGGTAACGAGTGGCGAATTGGTAAAGCAAGTTTTGCCCTAGAGCTGAATCCCGATAAAGAGCAACTCCTTGCTGGGTGTGACAACCGCTTTCAGGTTTGGCTAAGTTGCAATGCTGAGTTAGTCGCAGGCTTTATGTTGGATGATCCAATCCGTGAAGACAGCCCTGAGCTTATCAAGCAATTTCAGGCCCAAGGGATGCAAGTTACGATGCTGACAGGCGATCATTCTGCATCAGCCAAACTTGTGGCTGATAAATTGGGTGTTGATCACCTTGAAGCCGGCGTCTCTCCGGAAGGTAAGCTGGATTACCTGAGAAGCCTAGATAAAGATAAAGTTGCCCTAATGATCGGTGATGGTGTTAACGATGCCCCTGTACTCGCTGGTGCACACCTTTCTGTCGCTATGGGTGGAGGCACGGATATAGCCAAATCATCGGCTGATATGGTATTACTGGGTGATCAGTTATCTCGCATTTTGCGTGCTAGAAAGCTGGCACAAAAAACGCGTAAGATTATCCGAGAAAACTTGGCTTGGGCGCTTGGTTACAACTTGATCATCCTGCCCCTAGCCGTCGCAGGTTTTGTGGCCCCTTATATCGCGGTCGTAGGCATGTCTGGCAGTTCTATCATCGTTGTTTCAAATTCTTTAAGGTTATTAAAAGAAAATGGCTAGTCTTTACTTGTTAATCCCAATCGCGATTGTCTTCGTATGTATAGCCGTAGGGATTTTTCTCTGGGCTGTTCGTAGCGAGCAGTTTGAAGATCTTGAGCGACAAGGATACGACATTCTGTTTGATGAAGATGAGTCAAAACCAACCGAAAGCACTACGGAAAAGCCTGCATCTAAAATAAGTGGTTCCCATGGTGAGCGTTGATTTTTATGCTGCTTTCATCATAGGCCTGATGGGGGCTGGCCACTGTTTAGGGATGTGTGGAGGTGTTTCTGCTGCTATCACCCTGGGCATACAGAACAATCAACAGTCTTCACGTTGGCCATATTTAGTGTTATATAATTTCGGCAGAATCGCGTCGTACATGATTGCCGGTGCGATTATCGGTGGTGCATTTGCAAGCTTGGCAAACTATGGTGGGCAAGCTGCAGCTCTAGCATCACTGCGCTTGCTTGCAGCGGCTATGATGATCTTGCTTGCGTTATATATAGGCCAATGGTGGCATGGTGTCAGCAAAATCGAGGGGTTGGGTAAAGGTCTATGGCGATATCTATCACCGGTAGCCAAGAACCTGCTACCTTTACGTACCCCATTAGCCGCTATCCCCTTCGGCGTGGTTTGGGGGTGGTTACCATGCGGATTGGTGTACTCCACATTGAGTTGGGCTGCCGTTGCAGGCAGTGCCACATCAGGTGCTGCCGTGATGCTGGCCTTTGGATTGGGTACATTGCCTGCTATGTTCGCGGTAGGTTCAATGGCAAGTCACCTGCAAAAGTGGCTTAAAAATCTTTACTTTAAGAGAGTGAGCGCCTTGCTGTTATTGGCCTACGGGGTTCATACTGGTTATATCGCAATCAAACAAATAATGTAGGCTTTTTTAATACTCGTCATAATGATTCATATTATGTTAAAATATTGACCTACATCAAATTGGTTAGACAGGCTTATGATTTCAGACAAACTAACAACCAAACGTATCCAATCAGGCGGATGTGCGATCCACTGTCAGGATTGCAGCATCAGTCAGTTGTGTATTCCATTTACGTTGAATGAGTCTGAGCTAGATCAGCTAGATCAAATTATCGAACGCAAGAAGCCCATCCAGAAAGGCCAAGAGCTTTTCAAAGCCGGTGATGAGCTAAAATCGCTATATGCAATTCGTTCGGGTACCATCAAGAGCTACACCATTACTGAGCAAGGTGATGAGCAAATCACTGCCTTTCACTTGGCCGGCGATCTAGTCGGTTTCGATGCTATCAATGAAATGATGCACCCGAGTTTTGCCCAGTCTTTGGAAACGTCGATGGTATGTGAAATTCCGTTTGAAATTCTGGATGATCTGTCAGGGAAAATGCCAAAACTTCGTCAGCAAATCATGCGTCTGATGAGTAATGAGATTAAAGGTGATCAGGAAATGATTTTGCTGCTCTCCAAAAAGAATGCCGAGGAGCGCCTTGCAGCCTTCTTGTACAACTTATCTCTTCGTTTTTCACAGCGCGGCTTCTCTCCGCGTGAATTCCGCCTTACGATGACACGTGGTGATATCGGGAACTATTTAGGCCTAACCGTTGAAACAATCAGCCGTTTACTCGGCCGTTTCCAGAAGTCTGAAATGTTGAGTGTCAAAGGTAAGTACATCACGATCCTTAACCACGAAGAACTAGCGAAGCTTGCTGGTGTAAACAAAAACACCATCGCTTAAGTTAATCGCCTAAGTGAATGATTGTAAAAAGTGATACGCGAGCCGTATCACTTTTTTTATATTAATTTCATACCGTCACTCCCCTATTCTTTCCCTTTACGTTACAGTTATTAGTATCCAAAGACGCTTTTTATGACATATTCATAACAAGAACTTGATTTGGGTAAAATAACTCTGAATGTTTCTCTGCCCAAAAGCGACAGATTGATATCATTCCTTTGAGGGAACAGAGACTGGTTTAGATGCCAACACGGTTAGTGTAAGGGGGCAGTTATGACCAAGTACAGCAATATCCTCGTTGTTGCCGATCCTGCACAGGATCATCAACCAGCATTGTCTCGCGCTATACACCTTGCTCGTCGCTCAGACGATGTAAAAATTACCCTTTTCCTTGCAATCTATGACTTCTCCTACGAGATGACCTCGATGCTCTCAGCAGATGAGCGCCAGGCGATGCGCCGCGGTGTCGTGATGCAACGAGAAGAATGGCTCAAAGATTTAATCCGTCCTTACACGGACGACGGTTTCAACATCCAGCTCACGGTTGTCTGGCATAACCGACCTTATGAAGCCATCATTGCGGAGATCTTTAGCAACCACCACGACCTGCTCATCAAAGCAACCCATGATCACGATAAAATTGGCTCGGTGATTTTCACCCCTACTGATTGGCACCTGCTACGCAAGTGCCCTTGTCCAGTACTGATGGTGAAGGATCACATTTGGCCAGAAAACGGAAAAATCCTCGCAAGCGTGAATCTTGCCGCTGATGATGAAACTCATGAACAACTTAACGACGCCATTGTCGAAGAGGCAAAATCCATCGCCGATCTGCTCGGGGCTGAAGTTAATTTGGTGAATGCGTATCCTGCAACCCCAGTTAACATCACGATTGAACTGCCAGAGTTTGACCCGGCTTCTTATACCGATGCCGTCAGGGGGCATCATCTTAAGTCTATGAAAGCTCTTCGTCACAAGCACGGATTACCCGAAGAGCAGACCCATGTTCTTGAAGGGTTGCCTGAAGATATTATTCCCCAGGTAGCGGAAGATATCGATGCAGAGCTAGTGATTTTAGGAACAACTGGTCGAACTGGACTGTCTGCAGTTTTCATTGGTAATACTGCTGAACATACCATCGACAGTCTAAATTGCGACTTGCTAGCACTGAAGCCCGAAGGCTATATCAGCCCTTTGAGCCCTAACCTGCCTTAACTAAAAAAGCCTCGTAAGAGGCTTTTTTATAACGACTGTCAGGGATTAGCCTAGTGTGTTTCAATGGGCTGGACCGGTTGTACCTGGTTACTAGGTGGTCTTTCTTCGGCATCTGCAAGTTTTTTCAAGAACGATGTTATGTAAAGCTCATTACGAATCTTATTGCAGTATGCATGGCTGATGTTTCGACGGTTCCACTCACTGGCAATAGCAACCCGTGTATGCGTGGCTCGACGTCCAAAGGCGTAAGTTTCGCAAATTTCAAGGTTGGTCATTTGCTGAGGTGTTTTGGTCACAGTACTGCTGCGCATACCTAGCTGCTGGGATTGAGATGAAGAGCAGCCTGCCAAGATAGATAAGCAAAGTGCAACAAGCGCTGTTTTGATAGGCTTTGAGCGGCGAATCATGGATGGTATAAGCATAATATTGATTTATAATGATTTGTTGTCTTTCGTCATTATAACCGATTACAACTTACATCCAATCTTAATTAGTCTCTTTGCTGTGAGCCTGCAGCATAACATCAATTTTTGCCGATAAAAAAAGGGCTGATGAGCACACATCAGCCCTAAAAGGATTCGATTTTGGGGGGAGTTAGTTAGCAGTATTGTAGTGGTATTCAAATACCGACTTGCTTGAATCATGAACTTGGCTATCGCCAACATGGCCTGCAGGCATCGATGCATCACCGGAAGTGGTTAGCTGGGCTTGAAGCACACTCATCGCTGGTGTATCAACCTGCTGGACGAGGTGTGTTGCTGGCGCACTGCGTTCACCGGCTGTTGATAGGTGATAGTCAAGTACATCGTTTGCCATAACCTGCGAAGACAGAACCAAAGCGCTGATGATAACGAAAGCTGATTTTTTCATAACCTACCTCTGTGTGTATTATCAGTCCCCTCTGTCCTTGAGAGTGTTGAGAAATTTTTCAGTGAGTTTGAACTCCCTCACTTGATGTACACATTGTATGGCGGCTAGTGCCTGAAACCCATGGCAGAAATGGATTAGTGAAATATCAATTACGCATCTCTGAATGAAAGCTTAATACCAATTTGCTATTTCACTTTCACTCATTATGGCGTTACTTTGATCTCCTTGAGCAGCTGCTCTATCCAGCGATACTTTTCAGTATTCCAGTGCTTCTGGTTATAGGCGATAACAATATCCATAATGTCACGTCGAAATGCATGCCCCTGCTCATCCATCTCAACGAATTGGTATTTCTTTTGGTCGACGATATGATAAAGCTCGCGCGGGGCGATAAATAGCATATCTTCACTTCTAATAGCTTGCAGGATCGGTATGGCGTGCTGGCTACGAAATGCTGGCTTAACATTCAAATTTACATACTTTCTTACCAGTTCCATTTGTTCATTAAACCCTGGCACTACCATACCGGCCCAGCGGTAGTTATCCAGCTCTTCAATGGGAATCGTCCTGTGCTCCTCAATGAGCCCGCGGCGGCAGATAAAACCAAATTGGCTCTTGGCAATATTCTTCTGGTAGATAGTTTTTGGTGTCGTTAAAGGCTGGTAAGTGATCGCCAAATCGCAACGGTCATCTTGAAGTTGGCTTATGGTGCTGGAACCAAAGCTATATAACTCAAGTTCAACTTTTGGGCAATAACGATTAAATAAGTGGTATATCTCAGTTCCATAACTCTCAATCAAGAAACCGTTAAGTGCTATTCGGAACCGGCCTTCCATTTCAGCAGGGTTAAATTGCTTGCTTTCTAATGCTTTCTCAAGTTGTGTATAGATCCCTGGCAATACAGCAGCTAGCTCTTCTGCTCGAGGAGTTAATTTAAGTCCCCGATTATGGCGAACAAAAAGCTGATCATCAAACGCTTCACGAAGGCGCCCCAGCGCCCTACTCACTGCCGGTTGGCTGGTATCCAGTTTGTCTGCTGCACGGTGGGTGTTTTTCTCTTCCAACAAGACGAGGAGAACCTTTAGCAGATTCAGATCGAGATGATTAAGGTTCATTGATTTCCCTCTTGAAGCAGATACGATTATGGATGAATGTTTTGCTTATTGGGGATATTAATCTGATAACGGGATAAACTCTAGGCATTCAACTACGCAATGATAATGAATAGCCAGGAAATCTTAGTTTAAGCTAAAACTTTCCGCATAAGTCACAATTGGATGCGTTCATGTCTTTTGGCTTTAGTTGGCACGAGGAACAAGCTTGCGAGAACTTTATCAAACTCTGGCGATAACCATATCGCTTTTCCTTTGCCGATATTTTGTAAGCATGCTCACCTGAAAATTGTGCATGATAGTCATTTCTTATGTCGGATAAAACACGACTTGAAATGGTGTCATTGCTATCAATGAGTGCGGATAATCTTTCTAAAATTGAATTACTTGTGGTCAAAGCTTGGATAGCGTAGTGGTATTGATCATCCGATTGGGTCATCAGGGACCAAATGCAAAGAAATAATTGAGTCAATAATACAATGGATGTGATAATAACCATTGTTGCTATAATGATGAAGCGTTGACTGTTTATGAATACGACCAGCATGATAAGTACCGGAGACGCTATGCCGCATAGGGTTATTATGTAGCGAAGACGTTGTAGTCTGGTTTTTCTTCTTTCAAAGATTTTTATTGCTCCGTAAGTATAAAATCTCATCTCCATTAAATGAACTGGCATACTTACCTCATGACATAATCAACATTCGATAATAAGCATATTATAGTTTTTTAATTATTACTTACTAAATCATATTGATTGAACATAAAGATACTATGCGACTTTTTGTTCATCGCGTTGATACTTTTAAGATGAAAAAGATAATTTACAAAAATCGGTATAAAAAAAGGGAGAATATCGTTTATTCCCCCTTTTCCTATTGATTAGATGTTTGTCACATCAATGAACATAGACTCGTCAATATTCGTAGACGAAACAATGGCTTCACTGAATTGGTACTCTTCTCTATCACCTTCACGATCTAGTGGAAGATTCACAAAGTCAAATAGCTCTCTATCAGCCAGTTGGCTTGGGCTAACGTTCTGAATCGACTTGAAGATACTCTCGACACGACCCGGCGTCTTCTTGTCCCAATCAATCAGCATTGCCTTAATCGCCTGACGCTGCAAGTTCTCTTGCGAGCCACATAGGTTACAAGGAATGATTGGGAATTCCTTGTGCTCTGCGTACTTGATCAGATCTTTTTCTCGGCAGTATGTTAGAGGGCGGATCACAACGTTACGGCCATCGTCAGAACGTAGCTTTGGTGGCATCGCTTTAAGGCGCGAGCCGTGGAACATGTTCAAGAACATGGTTTCTACGATGTCGTCCAAGTGGTGACCCAAAGCCAGTTTAGTCGCACCAATTTTCTCAGCAAACGAGTACAAGGTACCGCGGCGCAAGCGAGAACACAGACCGCAGGTTGTTTTGCCTTCCGGAACCTTCTCCTTAACGACAGAGTAGGTATCTTTGTCGACAATGTAGTACGGAATATTGAGGCTTTCAAAATAGTCCGGCAGGATATGCTCAGGGAAACCCGGCTGCTTCTGATCAAGGTTTACTGCGACAACTTCAAACTTGATCGGTGCGGCTTTTTGAAGATTCAATAGGATATCTAACATCGCAAATGAATCTTTGCCACCACTGATGCATGCCATCACAACATCATTTTCTTCAATCATGTTGTAATCAATAATGGCATTACCAACATTCCTTCGAAGACGCTTCTGAAGTTTGTTGAACTCAAGTGTTTCTTTTCTAGTATCTGTTTGATTCATTGCGATTTCTCACACTACCGATAGTACCGGCTGTTGATTTCCTGATTGGATTTTCGTAAGGCGTGGATTATACGGATTTTTTAAGCCAGTTGAAATATTTGTCTGCGACAGAAGCTAGCGCTCGATACGGCCTGATATGCAACCAGTAATTCATACTGCGAGGGCTACGCACCACAAGCAACTCATGGCACCACTACTTCCGAGCGCGCCTAGTTACTCATCGGACTCTTTAGATTCTGATTGTTTTGAAAAAAAGCTTTTTATTATCATTGATTTATAGGGTCTTTACAAAAAAGCCGCATCAAACTGATACGGCTCTCTACTCTTTGACTACTAGGGCTATCGGTTACTTAAACAGGCCAATAAAGAAAAGCTTGATGTAATCAATCAAACGGCTGAACAGCCCACCTTTTTCAACGGATTCCAGCGCAACCAGAGGCACTTCAGCAACGTCTTTACCATCTACCTGGTAGAAAATCTTGCCGACAATTTCCCCTTCATTGATCGGTGCTGTCAACTCAGATGTCAGTTCTACGGAAGCCTTCATCTTGCTCACGTCACGGCGTGACAAGGTCACGTATGTATCTTCCATTGTGCCCAGCGAGATGGTATCAGTATTGCCCATCCACACTTTTTCTTTAATCAGCTCATCACCTTGTTTATGCGGAGAAACCGTTTGGAAGAAGCGGAAGCCATAATTCAGTAGCTGCTTACTTTCTGCCTCTCGGGCTTTCGGGCTGCTCGATCCCATTACAACCGAAATCAGACGCATGTCCCCTTCGGTTGCAGAGCTCGCAAGGCTGTAACCTGCCCCACCCGTATAGCCGGTTTTCATACCATCAACATTAAGGCTACGGTCACCTAGCAACCCATTGCGGTTTCGCTGAGTAATGTTGTTATAGGTAAACGACCTCTCGCTGTAGATTGAATAGATATTTGGCAAGTCATTAATCAAGGCCCGGCCCAGCAACGCGATATCATACGGTGTCGAATACAGCTTATCGCTATCAAGGCCGTGCGGGTTTGAAAAAGACGTGTTGTTCATATTGAGTTTTTTGGCCCAAGAGTTCATCAGGCTAACAAACGCCCCTTCTGAACCCGCAACATGCTCTGCAATGGCAACACTGGCATCGTTGCCTGATTGAACAATCAAGCCACGATACAAATCCATCATGTTAACCTCAGTGTTAACCTCAATGAACATTTTTGATGAGTCCGGGAAGTTCCTGGCCCAAGCATTGCGACTGATCACAACAAGATCATCTTCACTAATGTTGCCGCTTTTCATTTCCTGGCCGGCCACATAGCTAGTCATTAGTTTTGTTAAACTTGCCGGGTTAAGTTGCTCGTGGGCATTCTTCTCTACCAATACCTGACCTGTATGGTAATCCATCAATACATAACCTTTTGCCCCCAGAATCGGTGCATCAGGAATGACTGTAGGTGCAGCAAAGGCAGAGGCCGAAAGACAGAGTGTACCTGCAGTTAAGGTGCGAAAAGTGTGTTTCAGTTGTATTTTCATTTTTCTCGCCGTCGATGGTGTCATTGGGAGCAGTATATCTAACCCAAGCATGAAATCTCGTATGCTTTACGAAGTCTTACGTTATTGTAAAATCCGTTACAACTGGGCATTTAAGTTAGCGTGTTTTTTAACCCAAGATATAAAATTTTGAGCAAGATTTCCTGCTTAACTTCGCGTATTTCGATGCTAAATGGATTCAAACAAGACCGGAACCTAAGTATCAAGGCATGGCGGATGCGCTAAAATGCCGTTAGGATGGAGTAACGAGGCATTTTCTCAGGCAGAGATGAGTCAAATTAAAGGAATGACAATGACTTTCTATCAAAAGTTAGTACACCATAATCAAAAGATTTCGCGGCTAGAACACCTCGAGGCAATTTGTTCTTGGGATCAGGCGGCAATGATGCCTGAAGGCGGAAATTCCGCCCGCTCAGAGGCATTGGCGGAGCTTGCCGTTATCAAGCATGAACTATCCATCGCTCCTTATCTCGGCGAATGGTTTGAGCAAGCCGCTACTGAAGAGCTGGCTCCAGATGAAATAATCAATCTCCGAGAAATGAAGCGTAGCTGGCAACAAGCCAATGTTGTCCCGGCCGACCTGGTAGAAAAGAAATCACTGGCCTGTTCTCGATGTGAACATGCCTGGCGCACCCAGAGAGATAAAAATGACTGGCAACGTTTTTGCCAGAATCTGAAAGAGGTAGTTGAACTCACCAGGCAGGAAGCGCAAATTCGTGCTGAAGCGACCGGCCTTAGCCGCTATGATGCCCTACTCGATTTGTATGAACCTGGTATGACAACCGTTGAGCTTGATGAACTCTTCAGTGAGGTCAAAGGCTGGTTACCAGGGCTCATCAAGCAAATCATGGAACGCCAAAGTCAGGATGTCATCATGCAGCCTGTTGGACCTTTTCCTGTTGACCAGCAGCAGGCATTGAGTCACACATTGATGGATCGGCTGGGTTTTGACTTTAACCATGGCCGGCTCGATAAGAGCATTCACCCTTTTTGTGGGGGCGTGCCAACCGACGTACGTATTACCACGCGCTATGATGAAGCTGACTTTACATCGGCATTGATGGGCGTTATCCATGAGACGGGGCATGCCCGTTACGAACAAGGCTTGCCTGAAACATGGGCAGGTCAGCCTGCAGGCAAAGCCCGCTCAATGGGTATTCATGAATCTCAGAGCCTGTTTTTTGAGATGCAATTATCCAGAAGTGAGCTCTTTATTGACATTTTGGCACCGCTGGCCGCTGACTTTTTCCACCGTATTGATGACCCTGCTCTTTCCCCTGAAAATCTCACCTTGCTCAATACCCGAGTAAAGCCCGGGCTTATTCGTGTTGACGCTGATGAAGCGACCTATCCAGCACATGTCATTCTGCGCTACGAGATCGAGCGCGATCTGGTCGAGGGAAAAATTGAAGTCGAAGATATTCCTGAACTGTGGGACAAAAAGATGTCCGAGTACTTGGGAATATCAACCAGGGGGAATTTCTCAGACGGATGTATGCAGGATATTCACTGGCCTATTGGTGCGTTTGGCTATTTCCCTTCCTATACTCTCGGTGCCATCTATGCGGCGCAGTTTATGGCGGCGATAAAAAAAGAAATGAATGTTGATAGCTTAATTCGTGAGCGCAACCTTCAACCAATCTTCAACTGGCTTGATCGCCATGTCTGGAAACGTGCATCGACAGTCTCCACAGATCAGCTACTGATTGACGCAACCGGCGAAAGACTCAATGCCCAGTATTTCAAGCAGCACCTTGAACAGCGCTATTTGAAATAACGCCTTGTCTGATAATAAAAAGCCGCTAAACATAGCGGCTTTTTTGTTCTGATTCACATCAAGCTCAATTCAAGCACCGAATTGACTGAATCTCCATTCCATTTGTAGGTAAAGTGTCGGCTTTGGCACACCTTGGTTACCAGTACCGGTTTAAACAGCACATAACAGTCATGCCCCTGGTGGCGAACGGACTGATAGACAATGCCATCGCCTCTTGACGATTTGACTTCGGTTGCCAACGCTTGTGAGTGGGCATAATTTGTCGGGTGGTACAGCGGCGAATCGAGCAGATGCCGTTCACGTAAATCCACCAAGTCAGCATTGAACCATGCATCGATGCAGCGCATCTGGATATCCTGCGCAGGCTCGTTGGTATAGCCCATCACTCTTTCAATATGATGCACCGTCTCTTTGATTGCAGTATTCACTTCGGGTGACGCATAATAGCCGCCAAAATCAGAAGTATTGAATCTGGCACCATCGGGATTCACGTGGGTAAACGCTGCCATTACATAACTGCAATGAGGGATCCCTACCAACCTTTCTTCTGGAGGGATACGGCCAAAATCTCCGGTTTCCTCTGCTAGCCTGGGATTCGTAATTGCCTCAATCGCAAAAATAGCTTCCAGCTGCTCTGGCTCAGCCACGTCTTCATACAGGTTTATCGGCGGGTATTTAGATGGGATCAAACGATAACAAAGTTGTTCATAAAAAGACGATCTAGCCATTTCTTCAATATTGATGTCCATTAAGATTGTCCACCACGCCATGCATTCAATCGCGCTGCGACTTGGTACAAGTCAACCACTTTGCCCTGACACATAATTTCCATTGCCGAGCGGCCGGCAAAGAAAGGATGGTTATTGGGCTTTTGCACCCAATTATAAACACTCTCTTCTGCAGTAAACATAATACGTAGGCACTTATGAATGTTTAGTATATAACTCATTCTTTCCAAGAGGTCCTTTGACACTTTGGCAGACTCGGGATGGGTTCGATACTTATTCAGTGTTGAGCGGCTGGTTAAGCCAAGCAGAGCCATCTGCTGATTTTGGCTGCATGACCACTTATCAAGAATGTTGAATACAACTGGCAAAACGGTATTGCCCGCCTGTGCAAGTTGCTGGTATTGGGTTGCTTGCGCTGCATTCATCATCGCTTCTCCATCTGTCTATATATGGACAAAGTTAGCACAAAAGAACAAAAACAACCACCCGTTCTTGATAGATGTTGTATCGATTAGTGGTCAAGCGATAGCTAAAAAATACCCAGCGAATGCTGGGTATCTCATTGAACTACTGTAGCGGGTTAGCAATTAGGATTGCTGGTACTTTGCCGTGTTCTCGGCAATCTTCACAATCACTTTTACGGCTTGTTCCATACCTTCAATCGTGATGAACTCGTGAATACCATGGAAGTTATAACCGCCAGTAAAGATGTTTGGACAAGGTAACCCCATAAACGACAGGCGAGCGCCGTCTGTACCACCTCGGATCGGCTTGATTTCAGGTTTTACATCACACTCAATCATGGCCTGTTTCGCCAGTTCGATAATGTGTGGATGAGGCTCAACCATTTCGCGCATATTGTTGTAGCAGTCAGTTAGAACCAACTCGACACGACCTTTGGTTAGCTTACTGTTAAGCTCGTCTACTTTAGCCTGCATGAAGGCTTTGCGGTGCTCCAACCCTTCACGGTCAAAGTCGCGAATAATATAGCCAAGTTCAGTGCGTGCGACGGAAGGCTCCATTGATTTGAGGTGATAAAAGCCCTCGTAGCCCTCGGTACACTCAGGGGTTTCCTCTGCTGGCATCATCAGCTGGAACTGCGCCGCGATATTCATGGCATTGACCATCTTATTCTTGGCTGTCCCTGGGTGGACATTGACACCATGGCAGATCACATCAGCCGACGTCGCATTAAAGTTTTCATACTCCAGCTCACCGACAGGACCGCCATCAATGGTATAAGCCCATTTTGCACCGAACTTTTCAACATCAAACAAGTTTGCACCGCGGCCAATTTCCTCATCCGGCGTGAAGCCGATGCAAATGTCGCCATGTTCAATTTCAGGGTTAGCCTTTAAATAAGCAACGGCAGTGATGATTTCCGCAATACCCGCTTTGTTGTCCGCACCAAGCAATGTCGTCCCGTCAGTTGTGATCAGGTTGTGGCCATGAAGCTTGTTAAGATCTGGGTACTGGATTGGCGACAACACTTCATCACCAATACCTAGCGCGATATCTCCACCTTGATAGTTTTCAACAATCTGAGGTTTCACATCTTTGCCAGAGGCATCAGGGGCAGTATCCATGTGAGCAATAAAGCCAATTGTCGGCACCTCATGGCTAACATTTGATGGCAGACGGGCTGTCAGATAACCATTGTCATCCAGTGTGACATCTGAAAGACCAAGTTCAACTAGCTCCTCTTTCAGTTGCTGAGCTAATACACGCTGCCCCTCAGTACTTGGGCAGTGGGCATTGGCAGGGTTTGATTGAGTTTCAAAGCTCACGTAACGTAAAAAACGCTCAATTAAGTTATCCATGTCCCACTCATTTTGTTCAACTAAGTAATATGGGCACCAAGTATCCAGATGGGAGCAGTTAAATGAATTGCGATGAATCAGTTTTTTGTTCATTAAATGAAGATAAGCCGGTGCGCTGACCAATTTTTTTAGCGCAAATCACAGTGATACTAGCATTTTTGATTAATACCCCTCAGTATGAGTGTGACCGTCGCGCACAAAAAAAATTTTTCACGGCATGAAGGACAGTGAACGAGAACTTCGATATTGCCTGATCAATTGCTCGGTGTAGCCGAAGATAAAGTGTGTGGAAATGTAAAAGGTTGATCGTTCACTATAGAACTCACATCTTATTTGGCTGCCATTCAGTATGTGTGACATCGGTGGAAAATATTTTCTTAAATAGTGCATAAGATGGCTTTAACCAAGGAGGTCTTATGCTTACTAAACTCTTTCTACCGCATGAACCGATTGAAAAGACTCTGGATGTTCAGATACCCGTAATCAACGATAATATTCCCGCCAAGTTAAAATTGAGATATCGAAAAGGTCAACTAAAAGCGAACTTGCACTTCTGCAATAAAGACGGTAACGAAAAGCTTGATTTGTTCTATCCTCGCATAGCGTCTGAATTCAAACGGCAAGCTCAACTTAACTTTTCCCAATGTTGTCACTCTCGTTACTTACCCAATTCTCTTTTAACTTCTCAAGTCTCGAAATGGTGCAATGACCACGCCAAACTGTACATCTCCTACGAAACCCCCAATGGCTTGAAGGTAACAGAACACCAGAAAGGGGGGATTAGAATTAAAGCAAAGGATCGCGATTTAACAATATAGTCCAGCCCTCTTTGTTCTAACAATAAAACCCGGCATGCAAGCCGGGTTTTATCTGTTTCCAATACCACTCACAAACTTATGTTGCTCGCCCCCATGCTTTGCATATGCAAAATGACATCCTCCGGCCTGATTGAGGGGTCATTGAAGAAGCGGAACAATTCATTAGCCGCCGCCTTTTCGATGACCGGGCTAACGGCCATCGAATCAATCATACTCGGTACTAGATTGCCCTGCTTTTCTGCCAATAGGAAATCCTTATAAGCATCAATAGCACATGAACTAAAGCCTGACAAAGACGCGTTATGATAAGGCGGCACTGACCCTTTCTGTTTGTTAAAAGACGATATGAGCTCGGGGGTTGATACTGATTTTGCAACCTGATTCGCCACCTCCGCCTTGAGATGCGGGCTCTTAAACAGTACCAAGCTATCCATATTATAAATAAACCCGGGATGATGAGCTGGCGTGGGATAACAACCAATCTTTTCTGGGAATTGACCGTTCAACGCCATCAGATCACCGGCTACCCAATCTCCAGTGATTTGAAAAGCCCGGCTCCCCTCGAGCAATTGCCGGGTTGCCGAATCCCAGGTTTGCTTGGTAAGATAAGGTAATACTAGCGAACTAATCTGCCGAAATAAGTGCAACGCTTCCAATGTGGTCTGGCTGGAAAGCGCCTCGGCGTCCAGTTCAATATAGGCTTTTTTGTAGTATTGCGCGCCTCCTAAGCCAAAAGCAATATTCTCAAACAACTGAACAATCTGCCATGGCTCATTCCCAATAGCCAGTGGCGCAACCCCGCGCTCCTGTAGTTGCGAAAATACCTCGATTACCTGCTCCCACGTTTCCGGGATAGCGAGCTGATAACGCTCCAGCACGTCATGGTTTACCCACATCCAATTGAGGCGATGGAGGGTTACAGGAATGGCAACATATTCACCGTTATAGCGGTGTATTTCACGGGCAACCTTAAACAAATTCTCGTCCCACGAGTGTTGTTGAGCCGCATCGTTGATGTTGTGCAAAAAACCAAGTGCTGCCCACGACTTAATCGACGGGCCCTCAAGTTGCGCGACATCCGGTGGGTTGCCGGCAATTGCTCGAGCCTGGAGGATTGACTTAGCAATTTTCCCGCCTCCTCCCTCAACAGGAACACTCAAGACGTTAAACCCATTCATTACCAGCTCTTGTTTGATAACCTGGACGGAATTGACCTCACCTTCAGAAGTCCACCAATGGAGGAATTGCAGATCCTGAGCGGCGTGAGCTGAAAAAATAGAAGTGATAAGTCCTGCAATTAAAACCTTTTTCATACGTCTCTCGATAAAAATAATTCTACTATCAGCCCCCTCTCCGGGTGGTTATTCAGTATCAAGTCGCCACCATGAGAACGTGCAATACTTCTTGAAATCGTTAACCCGAGGCCAGATCCGTCGACGTCTTGATCTCCGGTTCTGAAGTAAGGCTCAAAAACCTTTTCCAGCAATTTGTTTTCAATCCCAGGCCCATAGTCTCGTATGGTGATCACAAGGTATGATGCTGAATTCAAGACCGAAATATCCACCTTTTCACCATACAAAACCGCATTATCAACCAGGTTATAAATTGAACGCTTTATCGCGACCGGTTTGCCGACGTAGTGAGTGTCCGGGATGTGTTCAAGAGACACCGTTGGCTTATGACGGTTATAATAGTCGGCACACTGCACTAAGAGGCTGGCGATGTCGATTGTCTCAGGCTCTTCATGAATGTCGGTTTCGCGAATACACTGCAAGGCCCCTTTTAGCAGCAACTCGAATTCGTTGAGCAGCTTTTCAAACCGCAACCTTGTCTGCTCATCATCGAGCATTTCAGTCCGCAATTTGAGGCAGGCAAGTGGCGTTTTCAAATCATGGGATATCGCACTGAATAGCATTTCTCGGTCACGGATATATGATCGCACTCTCCTGTTCATTTTGTTAAAGGCGTGAACCGTAGCCTTCATCTCTGAACTCCCTTCCTCTTTGATCTCTTTGACCACTAACTGAGAGCCCATCAGTGTGGCCGCCTTTGCCAATGATTTAATGGGGCGCAGCTCCTTTCGGACGATCCACGCAGTACAAAGCATCAATAGCACGGATGTAATACCAAGAAAAATAAACTGACGTTGCTCTATAAACGGTGTAGATAAACTCGAAAATGTCACGGGTAAAACCGAAGCGATATAAAACCATTCTTGCTCGGACATTTTGATTTGCATCACTAAAATAGGGAGATTTAACTCACCCAAAACCAAGCTGTACTTGGTCCAAATCTCCGGCAGTTCATTCAGCCTAATAGCAGAATTAAAAACCCGTATATCTTCTCTTTTCGTTAACGCAACATGAATTTCTTCAACCCCGGAAAGTGAAGACATCAGTTCCTGCTCCAGCTCTTGAATCAACCATGGTGTATAGCGAAAACTGGTAAGGGTATTATTAGGAATATACTTATCATTGATAGAGATAAAGAAACGTGTTCCACCTGATTCTCGCAACTGGTTGAGAATTAGATGGCGATAGTTAACTGGGAGTGATTGAAAGTAACTGTAGGTATCTAATGCCCCCTCAGCAATACTCAAAGCAGTTTGTTTAATGCTTTCCTTTTTCTCTTCTTCATTGGCATGATACCAAATTGCTCCGGCGATTAATTCGGCAATGATAATGACTACTAATAATGTAGCCCCAACGCGAAATGTAATTGACTTAAAAAGTGGTGGAAGCTTATTCATTAATTATCTATGACTCAAAAAAGGTATCAACAGCCAACATGTATCCTTTATTTCTGACAGTCAGGATAATTGAACGATCATGATCATGAAGGTGTTTCCGAAGCCTACTCATTTGCACATCTATCCCCCGTTCCATTGGCTCAGCATCTCTTCCCCACACCCACTGGGCGATTTCATCCCGACTGAAAATCTTATTCGGGTTCTGCACGAATAAGCTCAACAAAGAAAAGTCTGCACCAGAAAGCTGGACTGTTTCGCCATCAGCATGGACCAGCCGCCTTTTGACCGTATCGAAAGTCCAATTTAAAAATCCAACCCTCCGGCTGAATAACGTACCGCTATT
This sequence comes from Photobacterium gaetbulicola, assembly GCF_003025515.1. NCBI lineage: Bacteria > Pseudomonadati > Pseudomonadota > Gammaproteobacteria > Vibrionales > Vibrionaceae > Photobacterium > Photobacterium gaetbulicola. The sequence continues at coordinate 61,823 of NZ_PYME01000012.1, forward strand.
GAATTCACTGCGACGTAATAGTGCTTTGATTCGTGCTAATAACTCCCTAGGGCTGAATGTTTTAGTAATATAATCATCGGCCCCGACTTCCAATCCCGTAATGCGATCGACTTCATCACATACCGCTGTCAGCATTATAATGGGGACATGTGATTTTAAGCGTATTTTACTGCATAGTGTAAAGCCATCTTCACCGGGAAGCATTATATCCAGTACAATAAGATGCGGTTCATTAATAGCTATTTGTTGCCACATTTCATCACCATCAGATGCTGTAACAACGTTAAACCCTGAACGACTTAAATATTCGCTGAGCGCATCTCTAATTTCTTCACTATCATCCACAACAAGTATGTTTTTCTTGTCCATAAGAAACCCTGACAAATACAATCGAACTAGTTATATGTTTTATCAACAAACAGGGCAAGTTGTTTGTTGGTTAATTGGATCTACGTATTGTTTTAGCGCTTTTGTAAGAAAGCGCTTACAAATAAATAACTATAAATTACTTATCAAGCGAAATATATTGCTAGGATTGTCAGCAAATAAAAGCATGGCCGTTCATTTCATATTCTTGCAAGTTTCTTTGTAATGTTCGGCGTTTAAAGCAGTCACCTCATAGTTTGAAAACAATTAGGATGTGAAACATGAAGATAGGAAAAAGCCCGTTAAAAACAGCTGTTACTGTTCTTGCCCTTGCTATGGTACCGAGTGTTGTATCTGCCCAGACATATTCGACAATACCGGAGCAAAACCTCTACTTTTTAAGCCCCCACCCCGATGACATACTACTTACCTTTGGTGGACTCATCAGCAAATTAGCCAATGAAGGTAGTATAGAGCACAAAACCAATGTAACAGAGGTATTCTTTAGCCTGTCAAACTACTCTACTAATCATCTGGATATCTTAACCAATAAACGGGTGCTTGATATAACGAAAATGCGCTTTAATGAAGATTTTAGCGCCCACACTGAAATGTTCGGCAGCTGGAATAACTTCCGTTATAAAACAGCCGGGTTCTACGATGCGCCATTGCGATTATATGAAGGATCACCGACGGCTGGTGGAGGGCCTGGTGGTACATTTTCTGATTTCAGGCAGGCTGAAATTGACGTCTACAACCGAATTGCTGCAGATATAACCCCGATACTCAAACAAGAAGATTGTGCAGCGTTTGTCCTACTCGCCAATGGTTCACACATTGATCATTTTGTAGTTCGTGAAGCGGTGATGAAAGCAGCACATGACTTGGGCAAAGATGCTCAGTGCCAGATTTATTTTGGAGAAGATCAGCCCTATACCGGAGCAAACCCCGACAAAGCACAAGATGAGCTTAACACCATTAAAGCTAGACTTCCGAACAATGCGATATCAAAAATAACCTACTGGTATGACAAGGACTACAAGTTAGAGTTATTTAAGAAATATTATCTCAGTCAGTATGATGTCGGCTATATTCCGCCGCTGGAAAGTGCAGAGTTTGAAAACATCTATAAGTGGGACAAGTCGACATATGGCGAACTGCAGAAACATCATTTGTGCAACTCTTCTTACTGCTCTCTAAACTAGCCGGGTAAATAAAAACCCGAGTGTATGTCACTCGGGTTTTATCCCCAAGTAACGTCAAGTCGCTTGAGGTATTCATTAAGTGGCTAGTGGCGCGGAATCCAAGGGGTGACCTTAACGGCTGGCCGATGAAATGTTATCGTCTCACCTTCAGCCAATGTCGATAACTCAATAACCTTGCTATCACCACTGCCAAAGTGCACGACAACCCCTTCGACATCAGGCATGAACCATCCCGAAAACATTCCACCGAGATCTGACAAAATCTGGTTCATCTGAGGAACAAGCTTGGCAACATCGGCTTGCTGGATTGAGGTGCCGTAATCTTGCTTAGCAATGACTTGCATCGAAACATCACAGGTAATGCCATCGTCAATGACATAGGTAACGTCTGGGTTGGCCTGGCGCAAATTACTATCAATTGGCACCGTCAGCTCATTGTTTGCCGGGATCACTAACTCTTCATAATGCTCATCTTTGCGCATCGATCCCTTGTGGATTTGACAGACACTGCCATCCTGCTGATTGAGAAGGAACAGTGCCAATTTGACATCATCATGTCCTTCTTTGATATTTTGTTTGAGCTTGCTGTAAAGTGTGCTGTAACGCATCTCAACGTTTTGTGCCGATGCGTCATGAGCATAGAGCGAAGTGCTGGCAAACAAGCCTGCGACTAGCCAATGGGTTAACTTCATCCTTTATCCTTGGCGCCAGTATTGATTGTTATGCTTGATCATGGCTTGAATTTCATCAACATATGCATGACCACGCTCTGAATAACGGCTTAGTCCTTCTGCCAGTTTCGTACCTTCAACGACTTCACCGGCCTTGCGCTGTGCAGAGCGAATATCACGCAAGTCTTGGTAGGCACGATTGGTATTCACGTTCATGAAGTAGGCTTGCACTGATAAATACGGTGATGCGAATACCGCCACTTCATGGCTCGCTCCTTCATTCCGTGCATTAGGAACCAAGCCGCAGCCTTTACGATAACACCATTGGCCAAAATAGTTGTTGCCTTCGATTGCAAAGCGTGAGGTACCCCATCCTGATTCATTTGCCGCCTGGCTAAGGACAAGCGACTCGGGAAGGACGTCAACACGCTCCAGCATAGCCGCGAGCCAATCGGCGGTAATCATATTACCGTCAAGCGGAAGCTTGTAGGCGTCAGCGAGCTTTTGGGCATAGGCATATTGATCCCGAGAAAGCGATTTACCGGTATTCACTGAAGATAAAACCGACTCGAGGAACTGACGCTCTTCTGTTATCCGTTGATTCTCGTGTTCAACGGCAGGGCGAAGAAAGTCGAAGAAGGCCGCTTTCTTCAGAGTAACGTCGGTGATTTGGGAAAAGTCTGGCTTGGCATTTTGTGAAGAGGCCGAGGCGGCCTCATCACTGGAGCTTTGGAATGGGATTTCGCCACATGCTGTCAATCCACTGACTAATGCAAGAATGGCAACTTTACTGGTTGTTATATTTTTTATCACGCGTCAAAAACCTTTGGATCCCCCTGCTGGTTTTGGTCGTTATCATTTTGTCCTTTCTGAACTGTCGTAACATGCAGCGAGACACCAAAAAGATTGCGGTAGATAATGGCTTTCACATTAAAGAAGAATGGGATCGTCCAAATTAAACCGATACCAGCAGTGGCAAATGAAATAATAAACATCGTTAGGATGACAATAAAAATAGCTGTCATCGGCAGTAGTTTACGCAAAGTTGCCACGAGTGAAAACTGAATTGCTTTCAGTGGTGATAAACGTTTTTCGCAAACCAGCATAATTGCCATGCTAAAGCCCATCGAAAGCAGCATACCGAAAATAGGGAAAATCGCATTGGCGATACCCTGTAACGAAGCGCTGAGCAGCACCGTGATAACTGAAACCAGGGCGAAAGGAAACCCCTTGACCAAGTAGCTTGGTTTACTTGGCAGACCAACTGCATGGTTCAATGCCATCAAGCTAACGCCCGCCAACAGAGGAGCACTTAATACATCCGACCAGAAATTTGCCATATAACCCGCCTCAATGACCGAGGCAGACATCTCGCCGCCAGTTATAACGGCATCGAAAAACACCGCAGCACTTCCAAGTTGCACTTGAAGGCCCAGCAGAAGCAGCGCAACTTGTGCCAGAAACAAACCAATAACCGCTGGCAAGAAAGTCAGAAAATTCTTGGCTGTGATCTTCCAGGCTTCTTGAAGCACAGACAGTGACTGAAGATCACTCTCACCTTTCAACGCTCTTTCGATTGAGCCGCCAACTTGGAATGTTTTGTTATTCATTTGTATTTCACTAAATATTACACACTAGGCCCGTGATTGTACGCTAGTTAGGCCCGATAGAGAAACTTTGCGACAAAAAGCTGCTTTTCCGTCCAGAGTGTGACTTTGGGGGGCGAATTAGCTAGTCAGTCTGAATACACTATGATTAATAGATTACGCCTACGGAATGCATATGCTTATGCCTTGATTTTAAAGTAAATTTCATTCGGGTACAGACACTGCATCCAAGCTGTTATTAAACAGATGTTCGCTAGTATGAAAATAGTCTAAGAAATTGGAAAAAAACGCTTTGAATTACGCGTTTACGGGACTATTATGCGCCCCCTAAATTCAACCTAATAGTTGGGGGGATTATCTATGAAACCCCTGGGTGGAGATCTTGTAGAATTGAACGCTGCAGAAACAACTAAAGCACCAGTGATTCAGCTTAAAGGGCTGGGCAAAAGCTTCGATGGCAAGCAAATTATCACTGGTCTCGATCTGAATGTGAACGATGGTGAATTCCTTACCATCCTTGGCCCTTCTGGCTGTGGTAAAACAACTGTTCTTCGACTAATCGCCGGCTTTGAAAATGCCGATGCGGGACAGATTGTTATTGCCGGCAAAGACGTAACAGGTATTCCAGCGGAACAACGCAACGTAAATACTGTATTTCAGAGTTATGCTCTTTTCCCGCATATGACAGTCTTTGACAATGTTGCTTTCGGCCTGCGTATGCAGAAAGTCGCTGAGAGTGAGATTGAGCCTCGCGTAATGGAAGCGCTGCGTATGGTGCAACTAGAGAAGTTTGCCCCTCGTAAGCCTCACCAGCTTTCTGGTGGTCAGCAGCAGCGGGTTGCAATCGCACGAGCGGTAGTGAACAAGCCAAAAGTATTGTTGTTGGACGAATCCCTGTCTGCGTTGGACTACAAACTTCGCAAACAGATGCAGATCGAGCTGAAACAGCTGCAGCGTAAACTGGGTATTACCTTCATTTTCGTTACCCACGATCAGGAAGAAGCCCTTTCAATGTCAGACCGTATCATTGTTATGCGCTCTGGTAATGTTGAGCAAGATGGCTCTCCTCGTGAAATTTACGAAGAGCCAGAGAACCTATTTGTCGCGCGTTTCATTGGCGAAATCAACGTGTTTGATGCGGTCGTCAAAGAGCGCTTGGATGAAACCCGTGTATTGGCAAATGTTGAAGGCCGCCCTTCAATGATCCACTGCAAGCTGCCAGTTAGCCCGGGTGACAAAGTTAAAGTATTGCTGCGACCTGAAGATATTCGTCTGGAAGAAATCAACAATGGTGACGAAGCACAAGGCATCATTGGTTATATCCGTGAACGTACCTATAAAGGTATGACGCTTGACTCTGTGGTCGAGCTGGAGACGGGCACGTCTGTCATGGTAAGTGAATTCTTCAACGAAGATGATCCTGATGTGGACCACTCTCTGGATCAAAAAGTTGCGGTTACTTGGGTTGAAAGCTGGGAAGTGGTGCTAGCAGATGAACAAGAAGCTTAATCTTCAAAACATCATCATAACCGTCATTGTTGGTTGGCTATTGCTGTTTGTATTTATTCCCAACCTGATGATCATCGGCACCAGTTTTCTGACCCGAGATGATGCAAACCTGATTGAAATGACCTTCACATTGGACAACTACATCCGGTTGTTTGATCCGCTTTATGCCAAGGTCATGATGCATTCGTTCTATATGGCGCTGGTGGCTACCCTGCTGTGCTTGGTAATTGGCTACCCGTTTGCCTATGCGATTGCAAAGATGCCTGAAAAATGGCGTCCGTTTATGCTGTTTTTGGTGATTGTACCGTTCTGGACCAACTCACTGATCCGTACTTACGGTTTGAAGATCATGCTGGGAACCCGCGGGATTTTAAACAATACCCTGCTCTACCTGGATATTATCGATAAACCGCTGCGAATCATGTACACCGAATACGCGGTGATGGTTGGCCTGGTCTACATTCTCCTGCCATTTATGGTGCTACCGCTGTATTCGGCAATTGAGAAGCTCGACCACAATTATATTGAAGCTGCCCGTGATTTGGGTGCGAACAAGTTCCAGACATTCGTAAAAGTGATTGTTCCACTGACCATGCCAGGCATCATTGCAGGCTGCCTCCTGGTGCTCTTGCCAGCACTCGGGATGTTCTATGTGTCCGACCTACTCGGTGGAGCAAAGAACCTGCTGATCGGTAACGTGATTAAGAGCCAGGTCTTGAACGCTCGCGATTGGCCGTTCGGTGCAGCAACCAGTATTGCATTGACTATCGCGATGGCAGTCATGCTGTACGCCTACTACCGGGCAGGCAAACTGCTTAACCGTAAAGTGGAGCTTGAATAATGGGACGCGCATTTAAATTCAGTTTTATGACTGTGGTGTATGCCTTCCTATATACACCAATCATTATCCTGATTGTTAACTCATTCAATGCCAGCAAATTCGGCATGAAATGGGGAGGTTTTACCACCAAGTGGTATCACCAGCTGGTAAACAACGACAGCTTGATGCAGGCGGCATGGCATTCGCTGAACATTGCCGTGTTCTCGGCAACGGCAGCGGCGATTATTGGTAGTTTGACGGCGGTTGCCCTCTTCCGCTACCAGTTCCGCGGCAAACATTTTGTCAACGGCATGCTGTTCGTGGTGATGATGTCACCAGACATCGTAATGGCAATCTCGCTGCTGGCGCTGTTTATCTTGGTTGGCGCGGAGCTTGGCTTCCTCACCTTGCTGCTTTCGCACATTACATTCTGCCTGCCATTCGTGGTGGTAACGGTTTACAGCCGCTTGAAAGGGTTTGATGTGAAAATGCTGGAAGCTGCACGTGATTTGGGCGCAAGCGAATGGGTCATCCTAAAGCAGATTATCCTGCCGCTAGCCAAGCCTGCGGTTGCCGCTGGTTGGTTGCTAAGCTTCACCCTGTCGCTGGATGACGTCATTGTCAGTTCATTTGTAACAGGTCCGAGTTACGAAATTTTGCCTTTGAAGATTTACTCCATGGTTAAAGTGGGTATTTCACCAGAAGTGAACGCATTGGCTACAATTATGCTAATTGTGTCTCTGATCCTAGTTGTCAGTTCTCAACTGCTGGCACGGGAGAAGATAAAATAAGGCTTGCAACACCGCTTTAAATTTGGCTTCAGCCAAAGAACGAGCAAGTGGCTTTCGGGCCACTTGTTTTGTATTAACACCCTAAAAGGGTTTTGGAGATGATAATCTAATGAAAAAATGGTCCGCTTTTCTAGCCGGTACTGCATGCGCTGCAGCAATGTTTACTCATGTTGCCAATGCGGCAGACAAGGAATTAGTCTTTATGAACTGGGGTCCGTACATTTCTACGGAGCTACGCGAACAGTTCACGAAAGAAACTGGTATTAAAGTGATTTATTCGACTTACGAGTCGAACGAGACTATGTACGCTAAGTTAAAAGCCCACCCCCAAGGTTACGACCTGGTTGTGCCGTCAACTTACTTCGTTGCTAAAATGCGCGATGAAGGCATGTTACAGAAAATCGATAAATCAAAGCTAACCAACTTCAAAGAGCTTGATAAGAATTATCTGGATAAGCCTTTTGACCCAAACAACGACTACTCGATCCCACACGTTATCGCAATGACAGGCTTGGCAGTCAACACTGACATGTACGACCCTGCTGATTTCGATAGTTGGGCGGACCTTTGGAATCCTGAGCTTGAAGGCCAACTGATGCTTATGGATGATACGCGCGAAGTATTCCACATTGCTCTGCGTAAATTAGGTTACTCTGGTAACACCACCGATCCAAAACAGATCGATGAAGCTTACGAAGAACTGAAAAAACTGATGCCAAATGTTTTGGTGTTCAACTCCGACAACCCTGCCGCTCCTTACCTTGCAGGTGAAGTTGGCCTGGGTATGCTCTGGAATGGCTCAGCTGCCGCAGCCCAGAAAGAAGGCTTGCCAATTGAGCTCATTTGGCCAAAAGAAGGCGGTATTTTCTGGGTTGATAGCCTAGCTATTGCTAAGAATGCCCAAAACGTTGAAGCCGCACACAAGATGATTGACTTCTTGTTGCGCCCTGATGTTGCCGCCAAGATTTCAGAAGAAACCGGCTACCTAACTGCCGTTGAGGCGTCGAACGCCAAATACAAAGACAACCCTACCCTATTCCCACCACAAGAAGATCTTGACCGTGGTGAGTGGCAGGATGCGGTCGGTGAAATGAACATCCGCTACGAGAATTACTTCCTGGAACTCAAAGCCGGCCAGTAATTCTTCAATCAAAATCAAAGGCAGCCAACTGGCTGCTTTTTTTATATCGAAACTATACAATTATCGGCTATTAATAGTTCATACAGTTATTAAGGTCAGATATTCCTTATCTTTACCATTCAATTCCCTGTTATAATATGTTGCTAAAATTGCTGTATTATCAGCGATTTTTTTAGCAAGTATATTACCCGATTTATTGGGTATATTTCCGATGTTTACCCCGTTAGGTAAACATACCGACAATTTGCAGGAGAAGCGGTAAGTACTTCACGGCGATGATTTTCATCCATAATTAGTACATTCGCTAGAGAACACTCTCAAAATCCCATTTAGTTTGGAGCATATAACAATGAAAAAATGGTCTTCTTTAATGGCCGGCGGTGTTTGCGCAATGGCAATGTTTTCTAACATGGCAACAGCTGCAGATAAAGAGCTTTATTTCTATAACTGGTCTGAATATATTCCATCAGAAGTTCTGGAACAGTTTACGAAAGAAACGGGTATTAAAGTGATTTATTCGACCTATGAGTCGAATGAAACCATGTACGCAAAGCTGAAAACCCATGGTGGCGGCTATGATCTAGTGGTTCCTTCAACCTACTACGTATCGAAAATGCGTGAAGAAAATATGCTGCAGAAAATCGACAAATCAAAGCTGAGCCACTTTGACGAAATCGATCCTAACTTCCTTCACAAGCCATTTGACCCAGAAAATGATTACTCTATCCCATACATCTGGGGGGCGACCGGTATCGGTGTCAACACAGATATGATGGACAAAGAAGAAGTTAGTAGCTGGGCCGATCTTTGGGACCCTAAATGGGAAGGCCAGTTGATGATGATGGATGACGCGCGTGAATTCTTTCACATCGCCCTACGTAAGCTTGGCTACTCTGCGAACACCAAAAATCCTGAAGAAATTAAAGCCGCGTACGAAGAACTTAAAAAACTGATGCCAAATGTATTGGTATTCAACTCTGACTACCCTGCAAACCCTTACATGGCTGGCGAAACCTCTCTTGGTATGCTGTGGAATGGCTCTGCTTACATGGCTCGTCAAGAAGGCGCACCAATTGATATTATCTGGCCAAAAGAAGGTGCGATCTTCTGGATGGACAGCATTTCTATCCCGGCCAATGCCAAGAATATCGATGCTGCCCACAAGATGATCGACTTCCTACTTCGTCCTGAGAACGCAGCGAAAATTGCGTTGGAAATCGGCTACCCAACCCCTGTGGCAACGGCAAAAGACAAGCTTCCAGCGGAGTTTGTTAACGACCCTAGCATCTACCCACCGCAAGAAGTGATGGATGCCGGTGAATGGCAAGACAGCGTAAATGGTGCAAACACCATCTATGAAGAGTACTATCAGAAGCTAAAAGCAGGTCAATAATCCCTTCTATTTGATATAGAAAACTCGGGCTCAGGCCCGAGTTTTTGTTTGGGTTATATCTTCTAGCAAGCCATTCATCGCGGTATTAAGCCACTTGACTGCCGGCCCAACGGCTTTTCCTTTCGGAGACACGCACTCAACCGGTGCCAGCCACTCTTTATGGTCAAACGTCACAGGCAGTATTTTCATTTTCCCTAACACCGCTCTTTGCCTCGCCTCATGGCTGGGAAGATACGTCCAACCCAAGCCTTTTTCGACGTACTTAATCAGCACATGGTGATCGTTCGTCCACCACTGATTAGACGAAATAGGTGGCATATAAGCCATCGATTTTCCGCTCTCACCTCGCACTATTAACTGGCGGTACGGAATCAAATCAGCAGGTGTGACACTGTCATGTTTCGATAGAGCATGGTCTGGGCACGCAACGGGGACAAATTGGATACTGCCGATGTAGCGAACATCCAACTCCTTGAAATATACCATGTCAGTCAGCATCACCCCCAAATCCCCTTTTCCGTTCAGCAAAAGGTTAGGGATATCAGTGCTACTGGCCAACATGGTCGTCAACGTTGTCGATGGAAAGCGCTGACTGAACTCATCAGCAATCGTACCGAGTTTGTCTATCAACAAGTTATCGTCAATTAGGATGGTGACCTCTGTCTCCTGGAAATCACTCAATGCCTTGGCCGCACTTTGCAATTCAAAACTCTGCTGCAAGGTTGCTTCGGCATACCTAAGCAAATGACGGCCTTGTTCTGTCAATGTCGGCTTGCGAGTAGAGCGATCGAACAGTTCGACATTCAAATCAATTTCTAAGTTTGCGATGCCCTGGCTCACTGCAGATTGGACTTTACCGAGTTGTCTGGCACAGGCCGAAAAAGAGCCGAGTTTAGCGGCTGTGACAAACATCTGGAGTTGATCAAGATTGTACATACTATCAGTAAAAGTGATGGTTACTAACTAGATTTAATCACAATTAAGGATATATTACACGCATAAAACAGCTCAGGAACATAGATAATGACTATTAAAGAACGTATTTTGCACACGGTACTATTTGAAGTATTTGCTCTTATGGTTTTGATGGGAGCAGCCACGATATTCACCAGGCATAACCCTGCTGTTGTCGGGGGGTTAAGTGTTGTAATGTCACTAATTGCAATGGCTTGGAACTATCTCTACAACGTGCTGTTCGATAAGTTTGCAGGAGAAGAGCGCCTAAATAGAACGATTAAAATGCGTATGCTACATGGCTTAGGTTTTGAGGGCGGGCTGATCTTTGTCACCATCCCGGTTCTAATGTGGATATTACAGCTCGATTTCTGGACGGTATTTATCTTGGATTTGGGAATAGTGATTTTCTTTTTACTGTACGCCATTATCTATAACTGGTTATATGATCATGCTAAAGCTAAGTTCTTCACTAAGCCATTACCTATCAAAGCCAGTATGTCCTAATACTGAGTCAATGAATCACTCACTCTTAAAAACGCCCGTGGAGTACGGGCGTTTTTATTGAAGATAATTGATACTTTATAATCTAACCGAGAATTTCATCAACAAAACGTGGTACCAGCATAGAAGCTGGGCCATAGCGCTTCTCGGCAAACTCACTCTCGACTTCACTGGGTTCCAGGTTCAATTCAATGGTATGTGCACCGTGCATAGCTGCTTCATGGACAAAACCAGCGGCAGGATATACAGCACCGGAAGTACCAATGGAAATGAATAGATCAGCTTCCATCAAAGCTTCATGGATCCTATCCATTCCAATTGGCATTTCACCAAACCAAACCACATTAGGTCTCATCGGGGCCGGCATTTGACAGCAATGGCAGTGATCATCAAGCGTAATATCTCCGCTCCACTCTACTGTTTGACCCGTTTCGCTACACTGCGCTTTCAGCAGTTCGCCATGCATATGAATAACGTTTTTGCTTCCGGCCATTTCATGCAAGTTATCAATATTCTGGGTGACGATAGTGACCTTACCGTCCAGCTCTTGCTCTAGCCTTGCTAAGGCTTTGTGAGCATCATTGGGAAATACCGCGCCGCTTTCAAGTTGCTGGCGACGCTGGTTATAAAAATTCTGTACCAGTGCCGGATCGCGGTAATACCCCTCTGGCGTTGCCACATCTTCAATATGGTGGTTTTCCCACAACCCATCTTGGTCACGGAAAGTTCGGATGCCGGACTCTGCAGAGATACCCGCTCCGGTAAGTACAACAATATTTCGATAAGGGAAAAGCATGGCCGCGTCCTTTCTTCTGTTCTCTTATAAGCTTTATACCATTGTTTTCATGTGGTTTTAAGTTTAACACCTACGACATTAGTCTAATTATAGACAACAAATACAAAGTTATAGTGCGTTAGGATGTAAAGCCATAAAAAAACCGGTAGAGTTGCTACCGGTTTTACCGCTATAGTCTGTCGTTAGACATTATCCTGAGTAGCACTGCCTTTATTGGCTGCCTCGACCTTATCATCGTAGCCCGGCTGATTTTCAGGCAAGTCTTTGACTTCTTCGTACCAGAGGTCATGGTGCTCTTTGGCCCATGTCTCATCCACTTCACCGGTGATCATGCCATCAAGACCGGCTTCCATACCGAACAAACCAATATAGATGTGGAAGATGAAACCACAGATCAGTACCAATGCCGATAACATATGCACTAAATGCGAAAGCTCCATATCCCGGCGGGTTTGCTCAAAGATCGGGAAATCGAGTACAAAACCACTCACTACAATGAAAGCACCAAAGAAAATCAGTAACCAAAAGATAGCTTTTTCACCACCGTTGGAAAATCCCGCTGACGGGTGACTGCCTTTGTGCTTACCAACCATGCCGCCCATTTTCATGAACCACTGCATATCAACTTTGTTGAAAATACTCTTACGCCACCACTTAACCAGTACCGCAACTAAGAAAAACGCAAACAATGGACCAATATAGTTATGGTATTGCTTGGCTGCATAAATCACCCAGCCCCACAACTCTGTAGGTACAATTGGCTTAATAAAGTACTTACCGTAGACCAAAGTCAAGCCACTGAAAGCCAGCGTTAGGAATGTAAACGCCAAACTCCAGTGCAGCGCCCTATCGAGTCGGCTCCAGCGTTTGATTTTACGCCCAGTCTTAGGCTTACTCAGCTTGAGTGGGCCAACAATAACATACGCCAACGACACCATCACCAAGCTACCAAAGATCGCCAGTGCGCCAAGTGGCGACATCCACTTCTCTTTCATAATGAACCAGGTCTGCCCCGGAACACTGATCAGCACACCATGCTCAGGTGACTTAGAGGTGGTATAGCCCTCTTGTCCATCCTTCACCGCTCGCCAATAGTCAGCACCGGCAAAGCCAATAACTTCATGCCTTACAACAGACTCGCCCAAGCGCTCAGTTTCAGAGTTAGCACCGGATTCATTACTAGCTGCCGCCGATAGTGAAAACATCAATACCAAAGCGGAGACCAGCAAAAAAAGCCAGTGTTGAATTCGCTTAGTCATATTACTCCCGACTGTTAATTCAACAGTTATGTTCAGATCTCTTTACCCAGAGGCAACCTCCGATAATGAGATTACCTCTCGTATTTTTCGGCGACTTAGTTATGCCTTGCGTACTTTCGCGGCATCGTAAGCTAGGTCGTCAGTACTTGCCCAACCCGCTTCTTTTGCCCCACGCGCAACGACACGCTCACGATAGATATCAGAGATTTTCGCTGCATCACCAGCCAGCAGTGCCTTGGTTGAACATAGCGAAGCACACATTGGCAGCTTGCCTTCAGCAATACGGTTCGCTCCGTATTTCTGCTTCTCTTCTATCGAACCTGTCTCTACATTCGGGCCACCGGCGCAGAAGGTACACTTGTCCATCTTGCCACGTTCAGCAAATGCCGTTTGCTTAGGGAACTGCGGTGCACCAAACGGGCAAGCAAACAAGCAGTAGCCACAGCCAATACAGAGATCTTTGTCATGCAAAACAATGCCGTCTTCGGTCTGTACAAAACAATCGGCCGGACACACCGCCATACATGGCGCATCGCTACAATGCATGCAGGCCACCGAAATAGAGTTTTCGTTCGGCAACCCGTCATTGAGCGTTACCACACGACGGCGTTGGATTCCCCACTCCAGCGCATCATCATTTTCATTTTTACAGGCCGTCACACAACCGTTGCATTCGATACAACGTTTAGAGTCACAAAGAAATTTCATACGTGCCATCAGAATGACTCCTTACGCTTTAGAGATTTTACAGAGGGTTACTTTGGTTTCCTGCATTTGCGTTACAGGGTCATAGCCATAGGTGGTCGCCGTATTGGCCGCCTCGCCTGATACAAACGGAGCACTGCCCTCAGGATAACGTCCACGGAGATCTTCGCCCTGGAACTTACCGCCGAAGTGGAACGGAATGAATGCCATACCCGGTTTCACACGCGGTGTCACCATGGCTTTAACATGGATCCGCCCCTTCTCGGCACCTTCAACCCATACCATCTCACCGTCTTTGAAGCCGATGTCATTGGCATCTTTCGGGTTCACCTCAACAAACATCTCTTGCTGCAATTCTGCCAGCCATGGGTTAGAACGCGTCTCGTCGCCCCCCCCTTCGTACTCAACCAATCGACCCGAAGTCAGTACAATCGGATACTCGCCAGACATGTCTTTGTCCTGGATCGACTTGTACAGTGTTGGTAGGCGGAACATGGCTTCGCTGTCATTCCAGGTTGGGTAATCCGTTACAAGGTCACGGCGCGGCGTGTACAGTGGTTCACGGTGTAGCGGGACAGCATCCGGGAATGTCCATACCACGGTACGGGCCTTGGCATTACCAAACGGGATACAACCATGCTTGATGGCGACGCGCTGAATACCACCGGACAGGTCAGTCTTCCAGTTTTTGCCTTCTGCCTGGGCCTTCTCTTCAGCAGTCAGATCGTCCCACCATTCCAGTTGCTTGAGCATCTTGTCGGTAAACTCAGGGTAGCCGTCTTCCAGCTCACAGCCCAGTGAGTAGCTGTCGTCAGCCAAAAGGCTTTCACCATTGCGCTCCACACCAAAACGGGCACGGAAATTACCGCCACCCTGGGCGACGGTTTTCGAAGTATCGTAAAGAATATGGGTACCCGGGTGCTTCATCTCCGGCGTACCCCAGCATGGCCATGGCAGGCCGTAGGTCTCACCGTTCGCAGGACCGCCCTCGGCTTCAAGGGTGGTTTTGTGGAAGGTGTGCCAGTTCTGCTGGTGCTCTTTAAGACGCTCAGGGCTCTGACCGGTGTAACCGATAGTCCACATACCTTTGTTGTACTCGCGGGTGATGTCTTCAATCACCGGCTGGTTATTCTCAACACGGATGTGCTTGAACAACTGTTCGGAAAGCCCCAGCTTCTGAGACAGCAGGTACATGATTTCGTGGTCAGGTTTGGATTCGAACAAAGGTTCGATCACCTGATCGCGCCACTGAATTGAGCGGTTGGTCGCGGTTACCGATCCGGTTGTTTCGAACTGCGTCGTTGCCGGTAGCAAGTAAACATTGTCCTTGCGGTTGTTCATTACCGCGGCAACCCCCGGATACGGATCAACAATCACCATCATATCCAGTTTTTCCATCGCCTTACGCATTTCGGTACCACGGGTTTGCGAGTTCACCGCATGGCCCCAGTAGAACATGGCGCGGATGTTGTCGTTCTGCTCGATGTTGGCTTTGTCTTCAAGCACGCCATCAATCCAGCGCGAAACAGGAATACCGGCATTGTTCATTGGTTTCTTGCCACGGTATTCAGCCTGGTCAAAGCGACCCTTCAACCATTCGTAGTCCACATCCCATACTTTCGCCCAGTGCTTCCAAGCACCTTCAGAAAGACCGTAGTAACCCGGCAAGTTGTCAGAAAGCACGCCAAAGTCCGTTGCCCCCTGAACGTTATCGTGACCACGGAAAATATTGGCACCGCCACCCGATTTACCCATGTTGCCAAGGGCTAGCTCAAGGATACAGTAGGCACGGGTGTTGTTATTACCTGTGGTATGCTGGGTTCCCCCCATACACCAAACCACACAGCCTGGGCGGTTTTCGGAGAGCAGTTTCGCGGTCTGGTATACATCCGCTTCCGCGACGCCACTTACACGCTCGACTTCTGCTGGTGTCCATTTCGCCACCTCGGCGCGAACTTCATCCATCCCCCAAACACGCTGGCGAATGAATTCTTTGTCTTCCCAGCCATTTTTGAAGATGTGGTATAGCACCCCCCAAATGAAGGCAACGTCAGAACCCGGACGCAAGGATACATAGTGATCTGATTTTGCCGCCGTACGGGTACGGCGCGGATCAGCCACCACAATCTTACAGCTGTTGCGCTCTTTGGCGATCAAGATGTGCTGCATCGCAACTGGGTGTGCTTCGGCTGGGTTAGAGCCAATAAACAAAATCGACTTACAGTTGTGCATGTCGTTAAGCGAGTTGGTCATCGCCCCGTAGCCCCAGGTGTTCGCTACACCGGCAACCGTGGTCGAGTGACAGATGCGTGCCTGATGATCAACGTTGTTCGAGCCCCACATTGAGACCATCTTACGGAACAAGTACGCCTGTTCATTGTTGTGCTTCGCCGAACCAAGCCAGTAAACAGAGTCCGGACCCGATTCTTGGCGGATCTTCATCACTTGCTGGCTCACTTCGTTGAGCGCCTGTTCCCAGCTCAGTTTTTTCCATTTGCCATCGACCAGCTTCATCGGGTATTTAATGCGGCGCTCACCATGACCGTGTTCACGCAGTGCCGCACCTTTCGCACAGTGGCCACCAGCATTGAATGGGTGATCGAAAGCTGGCTCCTGGCCGGTCCACACACCTTCCTGCACTTCAGCGTAAATGCCACAGCCAACAGAGCAGTGGGAGCAGATAGTACGCTTCACTTCTACCGGCGCCTTAGGATCAACCTCCTTGGCTTCGGCTTTTTTCATCATACCCGGCGCAAACAAGCTCGCGCCGGCCATTCCACCAGCAGCCGCCAGTGAAGAGTTACGAATAAAGGAACGACGCGAAATACCCAGCTGGTTTTCGTCCTTGCTTACGTTGTCGGAACGTTTTGTCAGTTTCATTTATGGCTCCGCCTTACAAGGTTTCGTAGTAATCGCGAACATGTTGGGTTTCGCGATAGCCAGTTGTATTGTCATTTTTATTGTTTTCAGGCTGTTCAACCTTTGCCTGAACCGCCGTTGCCGTACCCGAAATAACGGTACTAGCAGCCACACTCAAACCAATATTTTTCAATAGCTGGCGACGGCTCTGATTAGGTTTATTCTGCTCACTCATAAAAGCTTGCTCCTTTATCGTGTTTCCAAATCCGAATTCCTCGCTTTGGAAATCAATTTTTTTGCTAAGTTTTTCGTAATAATAACGACGGTCAACTTTTCCTCAGCGACATCCTGAGCACCCTCATTCGAAGCTGGTAGCGGTTACGTCGTCACTCAAAATGAAAATAAGGTAAAGTCTAGTTCACCTCTACCAATAGTGTTTTTTCGACCAGCAGGAACTGCAAAGCAAGCTCGGCAACCGCGCTATAAAACACTGCACTGCTAGCCACTTTAAGATCCTTGCACAGCCGTTCAAACCAAGTAGCGATATGACGGTTGAAAAAGACTTGCTGCAGATGCTTGTCTCCTCCCTCCACCAGCATCGCCATCACTTCGAGCAAGGCTGCAATATGATCTTCCGGCTCTTTTACGCTTTCATCGCGCTGAAAACCCAGTTGGGCGAGATCACGGCGAAGATGGGCCAGAGGCATTTCCATCATTGAACCGGTCAGATACCATGATCCGAAAGGCACGATTTCTCCGCGACCAATGCCAATGAACAAGTCTTGATACTCTTCTTCAACCGCCAACACCGATGTCGTCTGAGCAGCTAATTTCACAACAGGCCAAGCAGCTGCCATGGTATTTTGGCTTCCAGCATGTTGATTCGCTTCCACATCCAACGCAGAAAACCAATCCAAAACGGTTTGGTCCGGTGCCTTGCGAAACAGATGGGCCAGCAAGCCATAGATTTCTACGCGCAGTGCAGATTCTTCTTGACGAGTTTGTAGTACTGATTCCATTTGCTATTCCTACACGTTTAACTGACTTTCAGGATCATCGACGATCGTCGAGAAAATATCGCGAACACGACAGTCTTCGCACATATTCAGACGACGAATCGCCTCTCCCTGAAAATGTGAGTGGTTTTGCAGCTTTTCAGTCAACATCTTCACCATAGAAGCCGGTGCAAACGGTTTACCGCAACTGGTACAGCACGCCGCTTCCTCTTCGTGCAGAACTTGTGCTTCTTGACGAACCTGAGCATTCCAAGTTACTCCCGGATTCAGAGTAATGGCTTTTTCAGGGCATGCCTTTTCACACATACCGCATTGCACACAATCTTGTTCAATAAACCGCAAGCCGGGACGCTCACCAATGGCATGTAGAGCTCGTGTCGGACAGACAGACACACATCCCATGCAAAGGGTGCAATCCTCAGCCCGGCAATCAACCGAACCATAAGGTGCATTTTCTGCAACCGCAGAGTGTGTAGGTTTCACACTGGCCTGCTCATACAGAGCATCCAGAGCAGTAAACAACTTTTCGCGTTTACTCCCTTCAAGGGGAGCTGCAATATTCAATAGAGCAGCATCAAAACCGGTAAAGGTTTTTGCCTCTGCAAAATCAAACAAAGTAATACGCTCAACCTCATAACCCATTTCAGCCAAAAACGACTGAGCGGTTGCGAGCTCATTGCGAAGCACACGATCGATAGTGTCAGGAATATAAGAGGTATGGGTTGCCAAAAGCACCTGATGAGCACCGTAAGCCAGGCCACTAAACCAAGTATCAATCCCAACTGTCGCTAACTCTTCCAACGCAACTGGAATGACTGACTCAGGAAGCTCTGCCAGGGTTTCGTTAACCGTTGCCTGGTCTCGATTGCCATAGAAAAGCAGCGTTGGCGATTCACCACCCGCTTTTCGGTAGTTTTCCAGTAATCGATAAACAAAGTGCTGAGTGTTGGCCGGATCAGGTAGCGCATAAGAAATGGCTTCTGTCGGACACGCAGTGGCACAAGTTCCCACGCCTTGGCAAAGGTATGGGTTTATTTCTATGCGATCACCGGTACTTGACAATGCACCAGCGGGACACGCATCAACGCAACGTTCACACCCAGTTACACCTCGTGAAGAGTGTGCACAACGTTCAGGATCCAAACGGAAATACTTCGGCTTATCAAATGTGCCAATCATCGCAGGGAGATCATCAACCACATTAGCCAGTTTTGCTCTACCCGTGCCAACGGCATAATAACCAGGTGCACAAATCTCAACGTCAGATAAACCGGTTTCCGTCATATCCACGATCAAATCAAAGCACTCTTGACCAATGGCCACTTTTGCCAGATTCACTGTCGTCAACATGCTCTCTACATCACAAGACACTTCAAATGCGCCCAAGTAACCTTTGACGGTCACTTTAGAAGCAAAATAAAGATTGTCTCGCTTGTCACTGTTATCTGCTTTCGTTGTGGCAAGCAGGGTTACCGACTTTAACGAAGCAAACTGCGCTTCAAGCGTTGTAATGACTTCTTCTGCGCCAACGAGCAACACATTCCCCCGGCTTTCATAAGAAACCGTTGGTGGAATTAGATTGGAAAGCTCAACGGTGCCATTGATAGCGGCCAGTCTTGCTTTTCCATTTTGCTCATCGTAAGCAGAAAGTGCTTTTAGTGTACTATTTAACATTATTATTCCTGTCTACTCGTCACCGTTAGTCAGTGGCGATTGAAACGCTATGTTTAGAAAAGATTTTTCTTAACGCTGCGCTTCATACTCATTACTAGAGCAATAACCGATCCAACTTTTCACGGAATAAAATGACTTATAGGGAGCCATAATCTCTTTGGGACACATTGACCAAGCCCAAAAGCGACAATTTGTCCCACCACCTGGAAGCTATTGCGCCAAAATGTCCCGATCATTTTTAAGGGTATTTTTCCCTTTTTGTCTCAGTTGCTTATATTTCGCTCATCGAGTGATGGCTGACTGACTTTCAATTTTTTATGACGTTGCCATTGGTCCATCAACGACATAGGCAAATTTAACTTATCCTTCTTGCGGACCTTTGTTGGCCCTTTTAACCAATTTGCCATCAGAAAATGCCCCTGTTCCTGTTAAAGCTTCGGGTTCTTCTTTCACTATTTCAGTAGGGATGGTGAATGCAACACCGGTTTCAACATCTGCTTCAGCCGCCTCTGCAGATGCGTCAGTCGGCAAGACATCTGGTGTATCGTTCCCTCGCTGATCTGCAATTGCCGCGACGGAATGAGCCCCATCTTCCGTTGCCAGTGGAGCATTAGGGGCATTGATTGCTTCCTCTACCTTTTCAGCAGCGTGGTTTACCCATTGGCGTAGCTGCTGAGTTACCTTGGTATCAAGCACTGGTACATTGGAGAAATCTTCGGTGTGATCGTCCATATCACTGATATAGTTGAATTCATCAGAGTGAAACAGCTTGCGCAAAGCCGCTTTTTTCACAGATTTTTCAACCCCTGCTTTCATAAAGGTTGATACTCCAGAGTCGAATGTCACCTTTGCGGCATCGGTTAGGGTTAACTCGGGCAGTGATGCATCCGCCTGTTCTTCTGCGGTATCTTTAGCTGAATACTCAGAACCTTTGTCATCTTTCTCTCGTTCCACAACCTCGTTGTCACTTGGGCTATCTAGATCGGAAGATGGCAATTTTTGTTCAACAAGCTCCTGTTCTAATTCAACTTCGCCTTCATCCTTGGCCTTGATTTTGCGCTGAGACCAACGCTGAAAGAAGTTAGTTGCCACTAGAACGCCCTTTTTGCTCTTTGTTCTTACAACGTTTACGGCGATATTCGATTTGCTCGCCGTGACGACCTATGAATGCCTCCATCCAGGCTTGGATTTGCAAAGGAGCTTTGATATGAAGAACCTGATAGTCACCATCCATATAACTGCTGGCGAGCCCTTGAGCCGCGGTGATAAGCAAGGGAAATAGCTGTTCATTTTCTTCTTCACAAACAATGAATAAGTGCGGATCACGAGAGCTAAGATTGAAGCGATAGTCCGAGCGTTCATGGCGATGTAATTCAAGCGGCATGACATATCCATCGTCCAGCCTCGCCAATACGGCTTTTTCATCTTCGTCATACAGACAAACGTCTTCAATAGACCAAGAAAGTGTTGTCCAACGCCCAATTTGTTTCTCTTGCGACACCAAGCGAAACGCTATCGGCCACAGCGACTCATTCTTATATTGTTCAGGCACATTCGCTCCTTAGCTGGTTGGAACCGTTAACCCTTGGGTTCGGTTAACACGTGAATACCCCCTACAAGCAAATAGCAGACCAACTTTAATATCTCATCTCAAATACCACGACATCTCCCGATACAAATAAGTTGGAATGATGTTTGCTTATACACCAGACTACGACTTAATCTATGTTTTAAAAGTAGACGTTCCAGACCGTGTTGCGTATACATGTACCCATCCAACAGGAAGGCCTCCTTTAGATGCCACAAAATAATCACCATCAACAGCAGGATAATTTGATGAACCAACTGCCAAAAATAATTAAAACAAATTCATCTGTTAATCAGACGATGACCGTTCAGGTTATGGATGAATATGGCGATATGATGGAGAAAGAAATTGCCTGTGAGCACCCTCTTACGGTTTATTTGAACTGGGTTGAAATAGTTACCCTGATGACCTTGGGCGAGCGCCCTTCTGCTTTAGTACTCGGCTACCTCAAGAACCAGGGTTTTATCGAAGATATCGATGCTATCGAATCGCTGATCATCGACTGGGAAACCAATTCGGCTGCCGTGATCACCCGCGAAAATACCGACGGGCTAGAAAAAAAGCTGGAAAAGAAAACCGTTACGTCCGGATGCGGTCAAGGCACAATGTTTGGCAACGTAATGAAAAAGCTCGAGGGGGTCCAGCTTCCCCAGCCACGCATTCGGCAATCTAAGTTGTATGGCTTGCTTGAGGCACTGACCCACCACAACGAAACCTACAAGGCCGCCGGTGCCGTACACGGCTGCGCGGTGTGCAAAGACACCGCTATTCTCTCTTTTGTCGAAGATGTTGGCCGCCATAACGCGGTAGATACCCTTGCTGGCGAAATGTGGCTCAAGGGCGAGCAAGGTGCCGATAAGATTTTCTACACCACCGGCCGCTTGACCTCCGAAATGGTCATCAAGGTTGCACAAATGGGGATCCCGGTCTTACTCTCCCGTTCAGGGGCAACCCAGATGGGTTACGAGCTGGCGCAAAAACTGGGGATCACTATGATTGCCCGAGCCAAGGGACACCGCTTCCAGGTATACAACGGCGTGGAAAACCTCGTCCTTGATATCAAAGGAGAAACCGCTAGCGAATCGCTCGAGGATGCCAATAAGCCCGCACACAAAGGTGATACCGATCAACAGCAGACAAGCCACCAGCAACAAGGCGAAAAATGATGGATAGCGCCTACCCTGAGTTTATGAATGCCAAACAAGTTGCCGAGTACCTCGATTTAAACGAAAAGAAAGTCTATTCGCTGGCAAATGATGGGTTGCTTCCAGCAACGAAAGTCACAGGCAAATGGCTATTCCCAAAGGCGCTGCTTGATAAATGGCTACTCGAATCCTGCCACAATGGCGTCTTGAATGATCGGTTGTTGATTGCCGGCTCGGATGATCCCTTGCTACAAATGATCGTAGGTGACATGGCCAACAAACTTGGTAGCACAGCCCTTATCGGCTATACCTCTACCGGCACCCGTCAGGGGCTCGCAATGCTGAGCAAAGGCCATGTCGATATGTGCGCCATTCACTGGGGCCATGCAGAAGAAGCCAGCCTCCGTCATCCTGCTTTGCTGCAGCAATACAGTGGCCATCGAAATTGGGTGCTTATTCATGCCTTCGAGCGCCAGCAAGGCCTGGTTGTCTCGCGGGAGATTGCCGACTGCGTCAATAGTCGCTCTATCCAGCCCCAGGAACTGTTGTCCTCCCGCTGGCGCTGGGCATTGCGTCAAGAAGGCGCTGGCAGTATGAGGGCGCTATCGGAATGGCTTCATAACCATGCCTTTACCATCGACATGCTTAACAGCGTTGATACCTGCAACAGTGAGCGTGAGCTTGCATCTTATATCGCCAGGGGGGATGCCGATGTAGGGTGTGCGAGCCAGAGTACCGCTGGCGAATTCGGTCTTGGTTTTATTCCTCTCTGTACAGAAGCCTTTGAGCTCGTGATCCCCAAAAACATCTACTTTAGAGAGCTGCAACAAAAGCTGCTGCACGCATTGGGGGATGGCCATATCCAGGCCAGAGGCGATCAACTTGGCGGCTACAACTTCAGTCGTAGCGGTCAACAGGTCTGGAGCGGCAAATAAATTTCGGGGCTCTGGATATAGGGGCGTATATAGGGGCGTAATGCCCCTTTTACTTTACCGAACTGAATCAACCGCATAAAGATAGCAAAACCCGGGCTCCGACCGAATACAGCCACCCGCAAAGTGCAATCATTTACCCATCCCTCCTTAACACCAACATACCTTTGCAATCACAACCTACCGATCCCCTTACCCCTTCCATGCCAGGCATGACTATTCACCAGCCAATCAACCTTAAGCTTGTTTTTCATGCTTTATATCTATTTTTTTACAGATAAATCACTCAATAAAGTCAAGAAAGACAGTCCCTTCAACCATATGAATTTATTAATATTTATCAGCCGTCATATATTCGAGATTTATCACTGGTCTGATGTGACAAATGAAACCCAAAGCGACAAAATGTGAGCAATTACTCTAAAATATAAAATCCCCTTTAAGAATATTGATCTAGCCCACAATTTGACAGGTTTTCCTTTGAGGATTTGTGCCACTAGATGCACACTGAAATCGGTCATCTGACCAGTTAATTACTCTGCAATTGAATGTAAAAATAAATACCGCGTAAGGAGTGGTCATGAATTATTTCATTACCGGCGCAACTGGATTTATCGGTTCTCAGTTATTACAACGTCTGGCTAAACGTCCTGGTGATATCTACCTGTTAAACTACGACAAAATTTCTGAAGATAGACTGGAAGCCCTATTAGAAAAACATAATCTGCCTAAGAACAAATTTCACTGCATCAAGGGCTCGATTACCGAACCAAACTTGGGTATCTCAGCGGAAGATACCAAAAAGCTGACTGGAAAAATTGACCAGTTCTTCCACCTTGCAGCCATATATGATTTGACGGCAAGCGAAGAAGACATGATGCGCGCCAATATTGATGGCACTGAACATACACTGCGTTTCGCTGAGCGGATCAACGCTGGCTGTTTCCATTACTTCAGTTCAATTGCGGTTGCGGGTCAATACCGTGGCTGGTTCCGCGAAGATATGCTCAATGAAGCAACTGGGCTTGAGCACGCTTACTTCTCCACTAAGCACAATGCGGAAAAACTGGTACAAGAAACAGCGACCATCCCATGGCGTGCCTACCGCCCGGGCATCGTGATTGGTGACTCAAAAACAGGTGAAGCCGATCGTATCGACGGTCCTTACTACTTCTTTAAGATTATCCAAAAACTGCGCCGCGCTCTTCCTGAGTGGGCTCCTCTTCTTGGCCTTGAAGGCGGTCGTTTGAACCTGGTGCCGGTTGACTATGTTGCCGATGCCATTGACCATATCTCGCATAAGCCAGAATTGGA
The DNA here is from genome assembly GCF_003025515.1 of Photobacterium gaetbulicola. Taxonomy (NCBI): domain Bacteria; kingdom Pseudomonadati; phylum Pseudomonadota; class Gammaproteobacteria; order Vibrionales; family Vibrionaceae; genus Photobacterium; species Photobacterium gaetbulicola. Next base: position 86,072 of record NZ_PYME01000012.1, read on the forward strand.
TAACCAGTGTTTCCATATCGTCGACCCTGATCCATACCGCTCTGGCGAAGTGATCAACCTCTTTGCCGAAGCAGGTCATGCGCCGCGCATGGCAATGCGCCTGGACATGCGTGTATTCCGTATGATCCCATCGCACTTCTGGAGCCAGTTAGGCCAAGTGCCTGTGCTTAAGCGCTTTATTGATGCTATCAGTAAAGAAATGGACATGCCGCAGGACGCACTAACCTACTTCAACTACCCGACGCAGTTTGACTGCAGCAACACGCTGAACGCACTGTCGGACAGCAATATCTGTTGCCCTCGCCTGGCGGATTATGCAGACAAGATTTGGGACTACTGGGAGCGTAACCTAGATCCTGAATTGCATGTTGAGAAAACACTGCAAGGTTGTGTTAACGACAAAGTTGTTGTTATTACCGGCGCCTCTTCAGGCATTGGTTATACTACCGCAATTAAACTGGCGAAGACCAAAGCACGTCTCGTATTGATTGCTCGTGATCTTGAGCGTCTTCAGCAAGTTCGTAATGAGATTGAACGCTTAGGTGGCCAAGCCTTCATCTACCAGTGCGACCTTAGCCAGGATGCTCCGGCACAAGAAGTGATCCAGCAAATTAAACATGATCACGGCAAAGTCGATATCTTAATCAACAACGCTGGCCGCTCTATTCGCCGCTCGGTTGAAAAAGCAACTGACCGCCTGCACGATTACGAACGTACTATGCAGATCAACTACTTCGGCGCACTTCGCATGATTTTGGGTAACCTGCCAGAAATGATCGAAGCGGGTGAAGGCCACATCATTAACATCTCTTCGATTGCGGTGTTGACCAACCAGCCGTTGTTCTCGGCATATGCTGCGTCGAAATCAGCACTGGACACCTTTACCCGTACCGCCAGTACAGAGCTAGGCGGTCAGGGAATCGATTTTACCACCATCAATATGCCGCTTGTTGAAACGCGTATGATTTCAGATCACTACCGTGAAACTGAAGGTGGTATCCCGCTACTCACTCCTGAAGAAGCCGCAGACTTGATTATCAAGGCGATTATCGAGAAGCCGAAACGCATTGCGACCAAACTTGGCCTGTTGGGTGCTTTCATCCACGGTGTTTATCCGAAACTGGGTGAACTGCTGATGGCTACGGGCTACAACCCGGATCACGGCAAGCATGACGGTGAAGAGGCAGAGCCTAAGCAACCGTCGGCCGATGTGGTTGCTCTTAACAGCATCATGCGTGAAATACATATGTAAGGAATTGAGTAATGCAAGTTTCAGTTATCCACGATTACAAAGAAGATCTTGATACCTTACTGCGTTATTTCAGTGAAGAAGCGCTCATCACTGAGAAATACCAGAAACTAGGCGGTAAAAACGTTCGTATCAACAAACTTGAAGAAACCGAAGATGGTTTCCGTGTTGAGACCCAGCGTGACATGCCGGCCAATGTGCCTGCGGTACTTAAAAGCTTGCTAGGTAGCTTCAATACTATAAAGCAGACTGAGTCATGGCACTGGCAAGAGAATGATCAGTTAATTTGTAAGCTGCAAATTGAGATCTTGGGTGTACCGGCGACGATTACTGGCCAGATGGTGTTCAGCGAGCCGGCGACCCGCCCGGGCATCGCAACATCGAATCATGTAACTATGGATGTGAAGTCTGCGATCCCTCTAGTGGGCAGCACGCTCGTTTCATTTATCTGCGGTGACATGAAAGATCAGATGCAAGCTGAGTATGACTTCCTGCGTGAAGTACTACCTCACCTTGTCGCTGAAGAACAATAACGTTCACCCCGTCACCTTCGGCAATCCCGAATAATGCTATTAATGGGGTTGCCGAATGTGAAGCTCGAATAACAAGGAAAAGATGATGAAAACCAAAGATAGGATTTTGTCAGTTAGTCTTGAGCTGTTTAATCGTGATGGTGTTGCACAAGTTAGTACATTAATCATCGCCACCGAGATGGGGATCAGCCCAGGAAACCTTTATTACCATTTCCGCGGCAAAGATGAAATTATTGCTACTCTGGTCACCGAGTTGCAAAATTCACTGACAACCATCAGCAATGAATATGCAAGTCAGGTCAAGGACTTCGATGATTACTGGCCTTTCATGCACACCGTAATGGCATTATTTACCCATTACCGCTTCTTGTTCAGAAATTTGGACAGCCTAAATGGCCAAAACCCGCAGATTAAGCGCAAAATCAGAACCTTGATCCTTAAGCTCCGTCATTTATGTAATGACATGCTCAAACACCTCGTTGTCTTGGGCAAGCTAAAATGTGATGAGCAAAGCCTGCCTCTATTGGCAGATAACTTATTGCTGGTTAGTCTGAACTGGCTTAACTACCAGACACTGCTTGATGATCACTACAGCGAAAGTGACCTGGCTCGAGCAGGCGTACTACGCTTGATCTCAATGGTAGAACCATATCTGACAGAAAATGCCAAATCCCCTTTCTTTACCCATCAGGATTTGGTGTCAGAGCTCGTCACATAATTGCCGCGCAATAAAATAGCAACGAAATATATCTCAACACCCCATCTATTGATGGGGTGTTTTATTTTATTTACCAGAATCGGGGTTTCTTAATGCTTTTCAATATTTTACTTAAATAAAAATACACTCTTACACTTTGAAATAACATCATCAGGTAGAGTATGTCATTCTGTTGTTATGCGTTATATTTGGAACAATGTGGATGAACGTTAAGTTAATTAAAAGCCTATCAGAATCGACAATCTGTATCGTTGTATTTTACACGTGCTTCCACTGGCTAATGATTCGGTTCGCTGGTGAATTCTATACCGATATCGTCACCAAATTCTACCGCTTCTATATCGCCTCCGCACTGTTATTCATCGTACTCGAAATAGTGCAGTTCTATCGCGCCAGCTCCTGGGGCTACTTGGCCTATGCCTTTGCAACCATAGCTATAATGGCTTCATCCTTTGAGCCTAACTTACTCAATGAGTTTGCTCTGCAACTGATGATGTCCCTAGGTGCCTTAGGTTTTGGGTTTTGTATGTACCAGTGGTGGGAAGACAAAATAGACTGAGCAACATCAACCCTACACTTAACCGTAAACTGACTTTACCATCACCGACCCCCAAGCTACCCTTGTCAGTATCTCTATGTCATATACTGTTTTATCAACAAGGAGTGGTTTTGTTTCGCCATCTCAATCGTTTTTTCGCCATCTGTCTGGCTCTGTCCGTTTCTGCAGCCCATGCCAGTAAATTGAACACTGATAACATCCAAACTGCGTCAGTGAGTACATTCGTAACCGATCTTGGCTCCAACCAGGCACTATTTCAAAAAAACGCAGATATCGTCATGCCCATTGCTTCTTTAACTAAAGTAATGACGGCCATGGTGATTCTGGATGCCAATCTCGCGCTGGATGAGCCCATCAACTTTAATAAGGACGACAAAGAAAGGATCTACAACGGCTATTCGCGGATACGGATGGGCTCTACCCTTAGCCGAGGGGAAGCCCTGCATATCGCCCTGATGTCCTCAGAGAACCTTGCTACGGCTGCGCTAGCCCGTCAATTCCCTGGGGGTTATGATGCCTTTATTAAGGCCATGAACGCAAAAGCCAAATCGCTGGATATGACTGATACGGTATTTGTTGATAGCTCTGGCTTGAATCCTGACAACGTTTCAACCGCTGCCGACATTACCAAAATGATCAAGGCTGCCTATGATTATCCAAAAATCAGACAGTACAGTACCACACCGGTTCATACTGCCTATTTCAAGAAGCCTCGGTATAAATTGGGCTATACCAACACCAATGCGCTGGTAAGGGGCCAAAAGTGGGATGTCGCACTGAGTAAAACCGGCTATCTGGATATCGCAGGCCACTGCCTGGCAATGATCACTGAGGTGGACGGCAAGCAGCTGCTGATTGTTACCTTAGATGCCTACGGTAAACTGACCCCTGTTGGTGATGCTGGAAGGATCAAAAAGTGGTTACAGAGCGGGCACAGTGGCAAGGTATCGGAATCAGCCATGCACTACCAAAAACAAAAGCTCTCAACCCTAACAAACTAAAACCAACCACCAAGACCAAGGCGTCGGCGTGTCCTCTATAACATGAGCCCTAGGCAACTGGGCTCTGTTATCAGAGTAACATCAACCACGTCACGGCTTCAGTATCAACTGGCTTTCTTGTCGATCGATTCGCCCGCTTGTTTAAATTTTTCTCGTACAAAAGCTGTCATTAACTTCAGCGCATCCCTGGCTTCGCTCAACTGATAAAATAGCGGATAAACATGCGGTACCCCCTTTACCACATTGATGGTCACGTCATTGCCGGCTTGCCCTAATCGCTCAGCAAGGTGCGTCGCATCATCCATCAGCAATTCTTCCGTACCTGCCGTAATAAATGTCGGCGGCAAGTCATGGTGATCGGCATAATAGGGAGAGATATCTGGATCACAGGGGTTTTGCATACCGATATAGTTGTTACGCATCAGCAACAATGTGCTCAAGTCGAAAAACGGGTCATCCTTGCACTTCTTGAAAGCTGAAGCCCCCGTGACAGCCATATCTGTTACAGGTGACATCAAAATACCGCCTGCAGGCTGCGGCAGCTTAGCCGCACGGATACGCAGCATGGTTGTCAACACCAGGTTTCCACCAGCAGAATCGCCAGCAAAGAAGATTTGGTGGGGATGATAGCCTTTGACCAACAATCCTCGATACACCGCAAAGCAGTCGTCGGGAGCGGCAGGATAAGGGTTCTCAGGTGCCAGGCGGTAATTAACCATCAACCCACGGGCATTGGTATAATTCGCTAGCCGGGCTAAAAAGGCACTGTGAATTTTCGGGCTGTGGAAACAAAAGCCGCCGCCGTGAAAATAGAGAATGATCTTGTTGCCGCTGCTCTTGGGCATATCAACCCAGTCGCAAGCGACATCTGAAAAACGAGTTGGTGTAATCTCCATCCCCTTAGGTGCAGCTATAAAAGGCCCATAGTTATCAATTGATAAGATGAGATCCCGCATTTCTTCGGTCGATTCACAATTTGCAAGACGTTGCCGCATAATACGGAATAAAACCTTGTTGAAAGCCCTATTACGCCAACTATCCATATACACCACCTCTTTTACAATTCATTTACAAAGTTAGAATTAAACAAGCGGTTTGGTCAATATCAAGTAGTAAAAAAATGATGATATTTTAAAAGAAGTGTCTATTTTTCTGTTATTTAAGGTAAAAAAGCTTGTTTTCAAGGGTGTAAAAAAGCTCTACCACCGAAGGCAGAAAAAATAATAAAAAAGTTGCGCGTGCATGGCCCACGCGCAACCTAAAGGCTTCACAACCTGCAGACTGGGAACGGTTGCTCAGCCCGGAGCTACTTTTTGTCTGGCTGGCATAAACGTAGCTCCGTATTGGCAGTTACTCTGCTTCTGCCAATTTCTCAACGGCTTGAGTCAGCTTGTCGATTTTCTCGTCCATGCGCTCAAGCTTCTCACGGTCAACGCCACTTAGGCGGTAGAACAGATCATTCATACCTGCTTCTACTTCCTCTGTCGCTTTTTCCGTGTTCTTACCAATGCACTCTTTCGCCTGGATTTCAACTTCCTTACCACGCTCAACAAGCTCATCAAACATTTGGTTTGACTTCTCGTTGATCTGCTGTGCTTCTTCCAAGCTACGGCTGTAAAGACCAAGGCCTGCTAACCAAATGTTACGTGCAATGCCTTCACCACTTTCAACGACATTTTTTGCCGCTTTCACTACTGTATTGTTGCTCATAATCATATCCTCTTGCGTTATCTTACTTTAAGCACGCGCGATTGAACTTACGGTTGCATATCTATTGGTAGCTATGCTTAGACCACTTCAGGTTTTGTACTTTCAGCTGGCTTGGCGCCTTCGGCGGCTGCTTTTGGCTCCGCAACAGCTTTAGTTGCTGCTACGGTCTGTGGCTTTACCGGCGCGTCGACCTCTTTCTTCTCTGCTTCTGGCTTAGCCTCTGGAACAGGCTGTGCTGCTTTTACGGTTTTACGACGTGCAACGCTTGGTTTCTTGGCTGCAGGTTCTGTCTTTTCAGCCGCTTTCGCAGCAGTACGCTTGCGAGGTGCCGGCTTTTTCTCAGCTTGTGCCTTCTGGCGCTCAACGAGAGCTTCGATGTTGGCGGTTAGCTGGTCGATCTTGTCGTCAACACGATCAAGACGCTCGTTATCCAGCCCAATGAATTTCTGCACCATGTTGTGCATACGTTCCTCAATCGCTACAGAAGTCTGGCTACGTGCGGTATGAACACGTTCTTTTGTCTTTGACTCCACAGCGCGCCCACGTTCAATCAACTCATCAAACAGGCTTTTGCCTTTGTCTGATAGCTGATTAACTTCTTCAGCACTCTTGGCATAAGCACCAAGGCCAGCCAACCAAATGTTGTATACCATTGCGTCTCGAATCTGCTCTTTGTTTGATTCTTCCGCAGTCTGTTTGAAAATTCCCATCAGTTTCCCCTCCATACTTTTGCGATAGTGCCAGCCAGTGGGTATTGCCTGACTGCTTGTATGTAATTTACGAATTTCAATTAGAATGTTCTCCCTAAAACAACACTTTATCGCGCTGAAGGGTGTGATTGTGAGATTTGTCACAGAGAAAGCCAGAAAAAACGCTATGAATCATAGAGATAAAAAAAGAGCTCTGAACGAGCTCTTTATAGAAGAAATTGCTATATGCGACGAATCAACTGGCAAGCAAATGCTTATCCAGTTGTTCGGTAATATGGCTTTCGATGGTGGTTGCAAAAAATGCAGCAGCAAACCCCATCAGTTGAAGCTGAATTGTTATTTTTCCTTCTTCAGCATGTAAGAACCCTTTCGCTGCAGAATGTTTGATATGCATTTTATCGTCGTGCCAAGACCACGTTAGGCCATACTCCTGTTCAAGCTGGCCTGCAATCTTTTCGCTAAGCATGGTAATGTCATCATGAGCTCTGTCATGATGGCGTTCAATTAAAATCGTCACAGAAGTTCTCGCGCATTAGTGTATTTACTCAGTCACCTTTTGTTAACATACGGCCAATGAATAAAAATTTCTGTGGTGGAGATCTAACTATTTGAAATTTGTTGCAGATACTCTATAGGAATAAGCAACACCTGTCATACAAACAACGCTACAGTATACGGCGGAGCAATGAGGGTAGGATCAAACTCGCCCCTACCGCCAGCTTGGCCCCATTCACAGCGTTCTGATAAGGCTGCTTTTCCGACGACGTTAACACAGCGCCTAATAACACCCCCATCCCGGCCATTTTCCCCAGCATCGATGGCGCACTGAGCGTCATATATCCCCCGGCAGCTGCCACAACCAATCTCTGAAACTGGGTACACTCGATCTGCAGCCCATGGGCTTCTCGTACAAATTGCTCGCAGTTTTGGCTAAATAAGTTATATGTCCTGCCAAGCTGAGTTTTCGCATAGCGCACTGCTGCACGTGGGTTCGGCCCAATGATATCACTGATTTCAATCACCCGTCCTTCGGAAAATTCAGTTTCGGTTTCACGCTCAACCCGACGCCTTTTTTTCGAATTATGAATCACATAACCAGTCCCATCAGCGATACCGTAGTGCCAATAGGTACTGCATCGGACTCTCAATACCGTACCGGCTGGGAAATAGGTGCTTTGCATAAATACGTCTATCCAACTCGCTTTCAGTATCGTAAAGCCTAGCTGTTACTCCGCAATATTGTGAAATTTGTCTCATTTTGAGTAAAAACGCATATTTTTCGGCAGACATGCATTTTAACGTAGTCATTGGCTTCCAATCTTTCTGATTGCTGCTAACATAAATACAACCGTCAAAATAATGACACAAATCAAAATAATTTTTTGACTGGCGACAATTTATTATGTTCATGAGAAGTATATTTTTATTGTTGTTCATGAGTTGCGCTGTTGGGTGCCAATCCATTCGCACCGTTAACCAAAACGACTTGGTTCCCTTGACCACACCAGTAGCATCAATACAGTTTCTATCTGAAGATGCCATTGCCCAATGTGAAATCGACAAACGCCTGTTCGAAGGCAGCTTCATTGCTACCGGCTCAGATACCACAAATTCTGACCATCGCCATCCTGAGCTGTCCTTAAACCGCGAGAATCAGCAAGCCAAAACGGAACACACACCCGATCTATGGGACTTACTGGCCAGTGAGCTAACCATAGACGTACCCAATAACCGTACTATCCGCTATTACAAGCGCTGGTATGTGAACAATCCCTACCACATAGAAAAAGTCACTGCCCGTGCAGAGCCTTTTCTTTATTATATTTACCAACAAGTGAATGCCCGAGGACTACCAATAGAGCTCGTCCTTCTCCCCTTTGTTGAAAGCAGTTTTGATCAATTCGCCTATTCGCACAAAGGCGCAGCAGGCCTTTGGCAGATCACCGAACCAACCGGAAAGGCATTCGGGTTAGACATCATCAAGGGTTACGACGGCCGGCGTGATATCGTTTCTTCCACAGAGGCCGCATTGGATTTACTCGAGTACCTATATGACAAATTCAACCAAGACTGGCTACACGCCATTGCGGCATACAATACTGGCGGAGCCAGAGTAAGGACTGCAATCAAGCAGAATAAACAAGCGGGTAAATCAACCGACTTCTGGTCACTACAACTACCCAAAGAAACCCGCCATTACGTACCGAAACTATTGGCGATGGCCGATTTGGTAAAGCACCATAGTTACCGATATGACATTCCTCTCCACCCAATTCAAGCCAAACCTATACTCGAAGAGATAACCATCAGCAGAAAGGTCAAACTGGGCACCGTCGCCACCTTCTCAGGTTTATCCAGCAAGGAACTGTATCACTATAACCCCGGTTACACCGCTGGCTATACCCGCCGAGATAAAGACAATAAGATCTTGATGCCGCTTAAAAACAAGACCCTTTTTTTTGAACACAAGCACGCATCTAACTATGCCAAACAACATTATGATGTCATAGACATCAAGGTAGGCGATTCTCTCAATCAGCTGGCCCAGACCAACAACATTTCTGTCGATTTAATCAAGCAGGTCAATCATCTAAGCGATGCGACAATTTTTGCAGGCCAAAAACTGCTGATCCCTAAACTCACCAATCTCGAATAAAGTTGCTTTTATTAGTATGGGCGCCAATTAGCCCAAAATGACAATGTGCACAATTTTTCCAAATATTGCTTTATTCATAAGAAAGTTGATCTATGATGGAAAAGTGAAAATAAAATCACAAATATCTTCAAGTTGTCATAAAAGGGTAATATATGCAGCATCAAGAAATGATCAATCCAACTCACACCGGCATTATCACACGTACCATTTTCACCAGCTTGGCATTTATGGTCGTTGGCCTCGTACTTATGTAACCACCTTACGGTAATAAGCAATGAAACTTTTATCATTAAAGCGTTCATTAAAGTAAAAAGGGCATGTCAACAACATGCCCTTTTTACTTTATCCCAGTTATATCGTCTCTAAATCAACAGACATCTTAGTACTATTATTCGCTTTTTCCGGTAAATAGACGGTAAATACCGACCCTTTGCCCAACTCGGACTCCACCACGATTTCGCCACCGATACCACTCACAATACCTTGGCTCACCGATAACCCTAACCCAGTGCCGCTTCTTCGGGTGGTATAGAACGGATTGAAAATCCGTTCGATGCTCTCTTCGCTGATCCCACAACCATGATCGATAATTTTCACGATTGCTCCAATCGGGCTACCTGTTTCATCGAGCCAATCTTCAGTCATCACCCGCAATGTACCTTGATCATTCATGGCATGGATACCGTTCATCTGCAAATTCACCAACACCTGCAGCATTTGATGGCGGTTGACTTCCACACAGCAACGAGCGTTCAGTTCAGTTTGGATCTCGACATCGAACTTTTTGGTACCACTCCTGACTAGAGTCAGACTCTCTTCGACTATAGGGTTCAAATGCTGCCAAGTCACTTCATCTTGTACCCCGCCCTGGCGGCTATACTGCAGCAAGCTTCGGGTAATATTGCGAATACGATCGATCTGCTGGTGAATCGCTTCGAGCTCTTCTCGAACGCGTTCACTATCGGTACCGAGCTCTAACTGCATCAGCTCAACATTACCTAAAATAACAGCCGTAGGATTGTTGATTTCATGGGCAATCCCTGCCGTTAGTTCACCTAGAGCCGCTAATTTTTCATTGCTGACCAGTTTACTTCTGGCTTGATTCAACAGTTTGATATGTTGCTCCAGCTCTTCGGTTTTCTCTCTCAGGCTTTGGGTACGCCGCTGTACTTTATCCTCGAGCTGCTGCGACGCTTGCTTGATTGCTTCATTGCGCTGATGAAGCTGATCGAGCATGGTATCAAACTGCTTGCCGAGAATTTGGAGTTCATGACCGCGGGTCAGATCCAAGCTGCCGATACGGCGATCCAGACCCAACTGGATTGCCGAAACCACTTGGTGCATTTTCTCAATTGGCCTGAACAGATCTCTCGCGCCGCGATAGACAATCACCCCGGAAATCAGCAAAACGAAAACAATCCCCACCCCAAGCTCGACAATATTGGTCAGGTATATCTTGATCATCGGCCACTCAAGGTAACCGGTATAAAGCATGCCGATAATATCGCCATTGTAGTCTTTCAATGGCTCATAGGCAGAGACATACCAATCATCGTAAACAAAAGCACGGTCCACCCACATCTCACCCCGCTCCAGCACCGATTGTTTAACATCATCTGAAACACGAGTACCCACCGCCCGGCCATTTAACTGAACGCTATCGAGCGGAACATTGGTACTGACCCGGATATCGTTCATAAACAACGTGACCGTGCCAATACTGCCTTCTGGAAGGGTATCCGATGCGTACACCAGATCACGGATACGATCGACTAGCTGAGTACTGTTGTTGAGCAAAATCCCACCATCGATGATCCATTGCAGATCGCCCTGCTGGTTAAAGATGGGAATTAAGCTGCGGCTTATCAGGCCATAAGATACGAGGTTATTCTCACTGAGCAGCGGAATTTGCGCGCGTGCGGGGAGATCCGGGTGCAGATCATCCAACTCATACGAGGCGAGCCGCTCGAAAAAAGTCTGCTCCTTGCCTTGGAGTAATAAATGACGATTGGCTTTGGGAAATTCTCCTAATGCAGCGGCCGGGTGAATAACAACAAAATCCAGATCATACTGACCCGCCTGCTGCTTGACCCAATCAATAAGCTGGCTTTGATCTTCTTTAAGCAATGTTTGGAATGGGTAGGATTCCGTCAGGGAGCCCAGCCGCATCCGCTGCTCTTTTTGCAACAGCTCCATGCTATGGTGGGCAACCGCCAGATCAGCGCGCACATTCATCAACGCATTCTGCCAGGTGTATATCACCGTCCAGTACATTGTCAGGGCGATCAACGCCAGCAAGGTAATAATAATCGGTACAGATGTCAGCAGCAGTAACCGATAACGAACCATAGTCCGAAAACGACGGACCCAGATCGCAATGCACTGTTTCATAGTCGGCCTTATTGTTCGGTGGTCGTCAGGGCTTCATCTGCCCATTCCTTGAATTTGCGTTCAAGGGTTTTTCTTGCCACGCCAAGCTGCCTGGCCGCCGCTGATTTATTTCCCGCATGGGAATCGACAACCTGCATGATGTGCGCTTTTTCGACATCTTTAAGCGTCCAGTCGCTGGGATAACAAAAGGACTTCTCATCATTTTCTTGGCAGCGACAAGGCTGATGACTCTCGTTGCCATCCGCGGACAAGACCGCGTCGACCGACTGGCTTGGACCCTGAGTGACAGGGTCACTCGCCAGCTCTGCTCTGGCTGGTGCCTCACCGGCCAGTTCACGCCAGTAATCAGCGGGCGGTTTACCCAGCAGCAAACAACGCTCCATCATATTGCGTAGCTCGCGAATATTGCCGGGCCAATCATAGGCCTGCATGGCGCTGATATCTTCGTGGGTCCAGTTAACCGCTTTTGAGCCTAAGTCTTTTGCCAACTGCTGGGTAAAGTGATAGGCGAGCGCAGGAATATCATCCAGCCGCTCACGTAGAGCGGGTAACTCAATGGTCAGCACATTGAGGCGGTAATATAAGTCTCGGCGGAACCGGCCTTCGGCCACTTCCTCTTTAAGGTTACGGTTTGTCGCCGCCACAATCCGGACATCCACCTGCACCTCGCGCTCGGCACCAACCGGCCGTATCGATTTTTGTTCCAGGGCACGCAGCAAAGAAGACTGCATAGACAGCGGCATTTCCCCGATTTCATCTAAAAACAAGGTACCGTTATTGGCCACTCGGAACAGGCCTTCACGGCCTTTCTTGGCGCCAGTAAAAGCCCCAGAAACATGACCAAACAACTCACTTTCGAGCAGATCGGGTGCAATTGCCCCGCAGTTCAGGGGAACAAAGGGACCGCTTCGTTTACTCAGCTGATGAAGCGCACGGGCAACCAATTCCTTACCGGTGCCCGATTCTCCTTCGACCAGCACGGCGGCTTGGGAGGGAGCGATCTGACCAATCAGCTTCTTCATCGATAGCGTACTGTGTGCATCACCAATAATGTCAACGGGATAACTTCGCTCAACATCCCGTTGTAAGGCAAAGTTCTGTCTTTCCACCAGGCGACGCTCTATACAGCGCTGCACCGACTGCATCATTTGATCAAGGTTGAACGGCTTGAGAATAAAATCCGACGCGCCAGCACGCAGGGCTTTGATCGCCGTTTCCAAATCAGCATAGCCTGTCATGAAAATCACATCACTGCGGCGAGTTTGCGGATCAAAAGCTTCATGCCATTCAATACCGGAACGACCTGGCAAGTTGATATCAACAATCAAAAGATCAAAGTGACACCGCTTGCGAAGCTCTTCCGCTTCCTCGATGCTTTCGGCAACATCAACCTGAGCAAACTGCTTACTCAGTGCTTTTTTCAGGATGGCGCGCATTCCCGGCTCATCGTCAACAACCAAAACGGAGACCGCAGACCAAGACACTGATGCATTTTCATTCATAAAAACCCAAATTATTTATGGTTATAATTGTGGGACATTTTGTCTCACTATGAATATCTCTGTCAAAGATGTTTCAAAATGTTTTTGAAATAATGTGAGTAGTGACGAACATATTGTTTTAAATCATTATCTTATAGACAATGCCAGCGTTATCATGCGCAACTTGTCCAAATTGGCATTTGATTTGCTTATTGACTCACGCATCAGGATGCAGAATATCTCCCTTGGAGAGCTTTGCTTCACTTGCGTAAAATAAATGACAAAATGACGTTCAGTCAGGAAGAACTATGAAATTATTGAAAACGACTCTTGTTGTGTTGGCCCTTGCTTCTTCAGCTGCAATTCAAGCGGCAGACAATATGACGGTACGATTAGCGACCACGACCAGTACCTATCACTCGGGCCTATTGGACTACCTGTTACCAGAATTTAAAAAAGATACCGGTTACACGGTAGAAGTGCTTGCCGCCGGTACCGGTAAATCACTTCGCATGGGCGAAAATGGCGATGTCGACCTCGTAATGACCCACGCCCCTAAGGCAGAAGCCACGTTTGTAAAAAAAGGGTTTGGTGTACTGCCGCGCAAATTAATGCACAACGATTTTGTGATTGTGGGTCCGAAGTCCGATCCAGCACACCTCGGTGAGGTGAAAGATGTAACAACCGCACTGAAAAACATTGCCGACCAAAACGAAACTTTCGTATCCCGCGGTGACGATTCGGGTACCCACAAAAAAGAACTGACGCTTTGGGCACAAACCAACATCGAACCGAACTTCGGTGGTTATAAAGCCGTTGGCCAAGGCATGGGCCCGACACTCAATATGGCGTCTGAGCTACAGGCATACACCATGACCGACCGCGGCACTTGGCTGGCATATCAGAACAAGCTTGACCTGAAAATTGTTCTGCAGGGCGACTCCCGCTTGTTCAACCCTTACCAAGTGATCCTGGTTAACCCAAGCCGCTACCCTGACATCAACTACCAAGGCGCCAAGTCTTTCAGTGACTGGTTGGTTAACTCAAAGGCACAGACCATGATCAATAACTACAAGCGACACGGCGAACAGCTATTTGTCGCGGATGCGCTTTCTCAGTAAATGGATATTTGGCAAACCACACACCAAGCGATCCAACTGCTGTTCAGCGGTGATGCCGCCCTCTGGGGGATCGTGGGTGTTTCATTTTCGGTTTCACTGCTGGCAATTAGCATTGTGCTCTTGCCAGCTCTACTGATCAGTTTTGCCCTTGCCTATGGTCGGTTTCCGGGACGTTGGTTGATTCTCTCCTTATTCAATACCTGCCAATCCATCCCAACAGTAGTGATCGGCTTATTGCTCTATATGCTGCTGTCGCGGGCTGGCCCTCTGGGCGACTGGAAAATGCTGTTTACTCAACAGGCAATGATTCTGGGGCAAATGCTGATATGCTTGCCTATTTTGGTTTCCATGATGCATGCCGCCTTCCAAAACAGTGACAAACGCGCTTGGGAAACTTCGCTGACATTGGGTGCCAGCTTGCCCAGAGCCTTCATGAGCCTAATGTGGGAAAGCCGTTTTCCTTTGCTGGCAGCTATCATCGCTGCATTTAGCCGGGTCATTACGGAAGTTGGCTGTTCCATGATGGTTGGTGGTAATATCCTCAACTCAACACGGAATATTCCCACTGCCATTGCCCTAGAAAGCTCCAAAGGTGCTTTCGCTCAAGGTGTTGCTTTAGGAATGGTGCTGCTGATTTTGGCATTAGGACTAAACTTTTTCCTATCTGTGGCGCGTGGCAAAGCCCACCTTCGCACTAACTAAGCCGGAGAATTTGATGACACAACTCTCAATCGAGGCCACAAACCTATCGGTTAGATTCAAAGACCGGCTGTTATTTCACATTCCTAACCTTGTCCTCGGGCCACGAGATGCCGTCTATCTCAGTGGTGACAACGGCGTTGGTAAAACAACGTTATTGAAGGTGCTTAGCGGGTTACAGCGTCCTACAACAGGCGCTATCAATATCAACAAACCCTCGCTATTACGCCGTTTGTTTTACGCCCACTCCAATAACGGTGTTGTATATATGCACCAAACGCCATACATGTTTGATGGAACCGTACTAGATAATGTCTGTTATGGTCTTAAATTCACCATTCGTGAGCGTCAAAAGCGCCGTAACGAGGCAATCAACGCCTTACGTATGGTAGGCTTGGAAACATTGGCCGATGAGCATATTTCTGTGCTTTCCGGTGGTGAAAGACAGCGCGTGGCTATGGCCCGGGCATGGGTTACTAAGCCGGCAGTTCTCTTAATGGACGAATCCAGTGCCAGCCTTGACCAGGAATCGACAGACCGCCTAGTTGTACTGTGCAAAGATTTGTTATCTCGAGGCACTAGCTTAGTGATTACCAGCCACCAAAAGAATGCGCTGACAGAGCTCTGTCGTCGCCAATGGACAATTTCAGACTCACAACTCATTGAACGAGCCGAGCTGCAACTCGTTAACGAGGACAATAACAAATATGCCTACGCCGGATAACACAAGCTGGGTCATTTTAGCTGGAGGGCAAGCCAGCCGAATGGGTGGCAACGACAAAGGATTAGTCACGCTTGCGGGACGTGCGATGATTGAACATGTCATCGACACCCTACGAGCACAAACTTCTGCTATCACTATCAACGCCAACAGAAACCAGGACACCTACCGCCAATATGGCAAAGTCTTTGGCGATCACATCAAAAATTATCCTGGGCCTCTGGGTGGCATGCATGCAGCCCTCCACCATCTTGATTCTGAGTGGATTGGCTTTGTGCCGTGTGACTGTCCTGCCCTACCGCACGATCTCGTGGCTAGAATGAGTAGCGCCTGCGATAGCAACACCGATATTGCCGTCGCCCATGATGGCGAGCACATCCAACCGGTCGTGACCTTGGTTAACCGCCGCATTCTGCCCAAGTTGGAACAATTTTTGGAAAACGGCGATCGTAAAATCATCTTGCTTTATCGCCAATGCAATATGATCACCGTCGATTTCAGTGATCAACCCAATGCATTCGTCAATTTAAATACGCCAGAAGAACTAGAACAATTCGGACAAGCATTATGAACCCAACTCAAACCTCCCTGCCGATACTCGGCTTTGCCGCATGGAGCGGAACGGGTAAAACCACCCTATTAGAAGCTATGCTGCCCAAGTTAGTCGAGCTAGGGATCCGCGTTGCCGTCATCAAGCATGCCCACCATAACTTCGATATCGACAAAGAAGGCAAAGATTCCTACCGGCTGCGCAAAGCTGGCGCCGGACAGATGCTGATCTCTTCTCGTTATCGCCGGGCGATGATCACAGAGACACCCGAGGAAGAGGCAACCCTACCCCAGTTGATTGCCGAACTGGATCTCAATGCGCTTGATCTTATCCTCGTCGAAGGCTTCAAACAGCTTAGTTTTCCTAAGATCGAGCTGCACCGAGAAGAAATTGGCAAACCGTGGCTGTTTCCTGAAGACAGTAACATCATCGCAGTTGCAGCAAATGTTGCGGCACAGACTGAATTGCCGCAGCTGGATATCAATGATCTCGACAAGCTAACGCAATTTGTCGCCGATTTTGCCAAACAACAATCAGCGCCTTCACTGGCCTGCAGCGATCTAGACCCATCGGGTATGCTATCAGTCTCTGAAGGCCGAGATAGGATCTTGCGCCAAATTGTCGCACCAACGGCCCAAACAAGTGTCGATCTCAAATCTGCATTGGGACAAATTGTCGCCAATGATATTTTATCTCCGGTGAATGTCCCCCAGCATACCAACTCGGCAATGGATGGCTATGCCGTTCGCAGCGATGATCTCGGCCGCGACAGCTACCATGTCGTCGCCCAGGTCATGGCTGGGCATAGTTATGATAAGCCGCTGAACAGTGGTGAAGCGGTTCGGATCATGACTGGTGCCCCCGTGCCGCAAAACGCCGATACTGTCATTATGCGTGAACAAGCCTCCCAGGATGGTGACAGCGTCACTTTCGACCTAAAGATGGGAGCAATTAAGCCGGGGCAAAATGTGCGTCAGGCGGGTGAAGACCTGGCCATCGGCCAGGCCGCTGTTAAGGCGGGAACACAAATTACAGCCCCTGAGCTCGGCATGATCGCGTCCCTTGGGCTGGATTCTGTAGCTATCAGGCCGCCAGTCAAAGTGGCCATATTCTCTACGGGTGATGAAGTGCAGCACCCGGGAGAGGCACAAAAGCAAAACTGTATCTACGACTCAAACCGCTATACGCTGCATGCCATGCTAAGCAAAATCGGTTGTGAGGTGGTTGACTTGGGAATCATCGAAGACAGTGAACAAGCGCTCGAGACGACGTTGCGCACTGCTGCCGAGCAAGCCGACTTGATCCTGTCTTCCGGCGGTGTTTCTGTCGGCGATGCTGATTACATCAAGACGGTTCTCGACAAACTTGGACAGATTAATTTCTGGCGTATCAATATGAGACCAGGCCGCCCACTCGCTTTTGGCCATATTGATACCACACCTTTCTTTGGCCTACCGGGCAACCCTGTTGCCGTTATAGTCACTTTCATGCAGTTCGTTGAGCCCGCTATCCGCAAGCTTCAGGGGATGACAGACTGGCAGGCCCCTTTCTACAACGCGGTTGCAGAAGAAAAGCTGCGCTCTCGCCCTGGCCGCACCGAATATAGCCGCGGTGTTTTTGGCATCGATGCCAACGGTCGCCTAACCGTAAGAAGTGCCGGTAAACAAGGCTCAGGTATCTTACGTTCAATGAGCGAAGCAAACTGTTTAATCGAAATTTTGCCAGAGCAACCAGGAGTAGAAGTTGGGGAGAAAGTACGTGTTATCCCGTTGGAAAACCGTATTTAAGTGTGAGTAGATAAAGAAAAGATGAGAGCTCTGCACTGCATTATTGCAGTTGCAGAGACTACCAACCCGAGATTTCGCTGCATCATACCAACCAACAAGCGTGGAGCTTGGCATTATTATGAGCACTCAGCAAACGGTGTTTAAGCCACCGTTTACTGAGTGCTTATTTTTTGCAGCTTCCGTGCTACTTTATTTTTCCTGAGCTTCTACACGTCTAGAAGATGGTTTATTGTGCCATGCCTGTACATAGCATCTTAAAATTGCTCAGATAAAGTAACCCTAGCCATTGTTCGTCAGTTATTGAGAACCTGTCTGTACCCTCCTTGCCAGCCCGTGGTTAAACTGAACCATCGCTTATCCGGAAGGTAATTAAACGACTTTATATCATTATTAGTAATGATTTGTATGTTATTGTCATTCATGTCGTTTTCCGCAATAGTACAAAATTATGTACCACGTTGCACTAAAAAAATATTTACGCGCTATACTAGCTACCATAAATGTGACAAATGCAATCAATCTTAGTAATTTGGTATAATATCCAACCAAAAGCTAAATTGAATTTTGAGTCACTATTAGCTGATTTCTTCGCCGTTTAGCATCTGTCACTGGCTAGACCATTTATCAGGAAGATATCAGGTAGAATAGCTGGCAGTTTAATTAACCCACTATCAGTACGTTAGGCATGTTTCTAGATTCATATTACTTAGAAGAGAATGGTGTATTCAGCTTTACCCGTGAGCAAGCGAGTCACTTTGCAAAAAAAGTCGCGGGCGATTTCAATCCCATTCATGATGAAGATAACAAACGTTTCTGCGTTCCTGGGGATCTTCTGTTTTCCGTCGTGCTTTCCCGTGCTGGCATCAGTAAGAAAATGCGCTTCGAATTTGCAGGCATGATCAGTGATGGCATCGGCTTGAAAGCAAAGCATAGTTGCTTCAATGACTTCGCTATTGTTGATGATGCTGACAAAGAGTACCTCCATGTAACACGTGAAGGTGAAATTACCACCGACAAAGCACTTATCGAACAAGTTACCAAGAGCTACGTTCAGTTCTCGGGCATGAACTTCCCTCATATCATGGTGCCTTTGATGAAATCCAAAGACATTATGATTAACACTGTTCGCCCTTTGGTGATCTACGAAAGCATGGAGCTCAACTTTGAGCGTCTGGATTTGCTCTCTCCGACTGTTGAGTTGGCAGAATCCGAAATTGAGGTTGAAGGAAAACGCGGTAGCGTTACCTTGAACTTCCACTTTAAGGAAAATGGTGAAGTTGTTGGCACCGGTCGCAAGCGTATGCTGATGAGCGGCTTGAAGCCATATGACCAAGCAGCCATTGATGATTTGGTTGAACGTTTTAATGCACGTAAATCTGAATTCTCGACAATCGCTGCATAGCAGTAACCTCTGAGTGGATACTCGCTGACAAACAGTCATTAAAATTGATATATTGAAAAAGCCGTCCTTAGGACGGCTTTTTGTTTTGCCCTTCTCATGAGTACACAGCACGATTCTCCGGTTAATTAGCAATAACGCCCTATACTTTATGGTGTCATGACAATATGACAGCTCGATCCATGATGATGATTTCAAACTAGGTGGAGAAATAATCATGGTTAATCTCTTGAAATCAGCTCTTTATGTATCTGCCGTACTTTCAACAAGCTTGTTTGTCACTTCAGCTGTTGCCGAAGACGACAAGATGACGGAAGACTTGATGACAGAAAAAATTGGCAGAGCAAAATCTGCAGCCCCGGCATCTATCAGTGATGAAGCAACGATTGTTGTGGATGGCAAAATAGTTGTTGAAGGCTCTAATGGTTGGACGTGCATGCCCGATACCTTTCCGAATGATGGAATGCCAATGTGCAACGATGCCGTATGGATGGAAATGCTGACAGCGATGGTCAATAAGAAAGACTTTACGGCAACTAAAATTGGTATTTCCTATATGCTACAAGGTGACCGTGGTGCCGGTGTCAGCAACACTGATCCTTATCATCCAGATCCAAAGAACGCTGATGACTATGTGGAAACCGGACCACACCTAATGATCATAGTCCCTAAAGCAATGCTCGAAGGCATTACCGATGACCCTTCCTCTGGCGGGCCTTATGTAATGTGGAAAGACACACCTTACGTACACATTATGGTACCGGTCGCTGACAAATAACCATTCATAACAACTCAACAAAGCAAACAACCCGGCAATCAAGGCTGGGTTGTTTCTATCTGCAGGATATATGTTATGTTGATGAGCAAAGGGTTGGAGCGATAACAAGACAAGGATAGCCATTGAATTTTCGTCAAATTGAAGTTTTTTACGCTGTCATGAAAACAGGCAGTGTTTCAGGTGCAGCTAAACTACTGCATGTCTCGCAACCAAATATTACCCGTATCCTTGCCCATACCGAGCTCCAGCTTGGCTTCCCTCTGTTTCACCGCCACAAAGGACGGTTAATTGCTTCACACCAAGCGCTTACCTTATTGCCAGAAGCCGAAAAGGTGTATCGCCAACTTGGCAGTCTTCAATCACTCACGAGCAAATTACAAAAAGGCCACACTCATTTACGTGTCGGTGCTCCGCCTGTTCTCTCAACGAGCTTATTCCCCCCCGTCGTCGCTAGGCTATCCCAAGACTCTGCCATCTCGGCTGAAATCTCAACTGGCAACCAAAATGAACTTTGCGACGCACTACTTGATAACCAACTTGATTTTGCTATCAGTTTTGGCCAAGTGGCTCCCCCGCGGATCACCAGTCAAGTACTCGTGCATACCGAAATGGTCGCATTATTGCCCAGGGATATCCCCAGCACACAAAACGCTATGTCAATTGTCGCTTTGCTTGAGTTGGCACCAATAATAGGCCTTGATGCGCGGGATCCTCTAGGGATGGCAGTTAAGCAGTCTATCCTACACCACCGCCCCGATCATCAGTTCCAACTTTCCGTGCGCTCATACTCCACGGCTGCAGAGTTGGTCATACAGGGGATGGGCATTGCGGTTGTTGATCCATGGACAGCAAAAAGCTACCAGGATAAGCTTGCAGTTCACCCGTTGTCTGAGCCGCTCCCCGTGTCTGTCAGCCTCTTATTTGCCGACAATTCCCCATTATCCTCTACGGCAAATCAGCTTATTGACCTGCTACGCCAATGCTTATCAGAGTCCCCGATCGTCAATAGTGAATTATCCCAATTCTAATAATGTAATTCCGTTTAATTGGTCGTTTCTCCTGCCGACCTCACAGACAACATTTTTTGTAATTAAATTTCACACCCGCAGTTACACATGCCAATAACCACTTGAAAAGTGATGCGCGTCACACTAAAATTCCCATTGCAGTAGTAATTACATCACGTAATGGTAATTTAATTACAACTTAATAATTATAGAGGTAACTTATGAACTATGACTCTCTTTTGGCAATGCACTACCTTGTTTCAAAACGCGTGAAAGCACAGACTAAGCAAAAGCGTAAATAATAGACTTGACCACACCCTCAAGACACAGATTTTAAAAACTCATCGCCCTTATGGTATGAACTCTCCCCCGCAGGGGGTGTTTGTACAAGACCAATCCGTTATCTCCTCCCTCGATTCACTCTGAAAACAGCATGAAAAGCATGCAGTAACTCAATCAACCGACTATAACCTGATGTTATACCCCTGAAACATTTAAGTATTCGTGCTTTTTTCAAGGCTCGATTATGGTGTCGTTACACTAAAAGAACCAAGGATGAATCATGCAAATTCCACAGCCTTACTTATTGTTTCTCGGTGATGTTACAGACCCTCTTGCCGCCAAGACAGCCAGAGGGATCCTGCAATGGCGCCCAGAAATCTGTACTGGCCAGCTAAGGTTGACACCAGAAACAGTCAGCCTCGGGCTGGCCGATCTTTCTCTTGCCGATGCCTATGCGAAAGGCGCAAGAACTCTGGTGCTGGGAACTGCCAATGCCGGTGGCTTCATACCTCAAACTTGGCTACCAACTCTGGAACAGGCATTGGATATTGGCTTTAATTTAGCCTCCGGTATGCACCAGCGCTTGGGAGACAATAGACTTCTGGCGCAAAGAGCCAGCGCCAATAGCTGTGAGCTGTTCGACGTTCGCCATTTTGATGGTGAGCTTGAGGTAGGTAACGGAAAAGCCCGTGCGGGAAAACGCCTTCTTACCGTCGGTACTGACTGCTCGGTTGGTAAAATGTACACCTCGCTCGCCCTAGAGAAAGAGATGAACCAACAAGGGCTAGACGCTCAGTTTTGCGCTACGGGACAGACCGGTATCTTTATTTCCGGCAAAGGTATCGCCATCGATGCCGTTGTGGCAGATTTCATTTCTGGTGCCACTGAAGCCATTAGCCCTGATTTTGATGATCATGATTGGGATATCATTGAAGGCCAAGGTTCACTGCTCAATCCCGCTTTTGCCGGAGTCAGTATGGGACTGCTGCATGGTGCTCAGCCTGATGCAATGGTGCTATGCCACGAAGTTGGGCGCAAGCATATCCGCCATCTTCCCCATATGCCGATGCCAACGCTGGACACTGTTATGGCAGCGAACCTCACTGCCGCTCGTCTGACCAACCCAAGGGCAACATTTGTCGGGATCTGCCTCAATACATCAGCATTAAACGAAAACGAGGCCCGGACCTACTGCAAGCAATTGGCAAGCCAATATCAGTTGCCTGTTACCGACCCTGTTCGTTTTGGCGTTTCAGCCATAGCCGAGCAACTTCACCAGCTATAAGAGGATCCGTTGTGAAATTTTCTGCCCGTCACGAACGATTTGAGCTCGCAAGACCCTTTGTCATAGCCCGCGGTAGCCGCACCCACCAAGATGTTGTCGTTGCGACGCTTAAGGTAGGCGATCATTGCGCAAGCGCCGAATGTACACCGTATGCCAGGTACGGTGAGAGTATAGATAGCGTGATCGAACAAATTGAGCACTTCAATCGACTGCTTGAACAACACCCAACCCTGTCAGCCCAAGCTGTGCAGCAAGAACTCGTTCCCCAATTGCCTGCAGGTGCAGCAAGAAATGCTATCGATTGTGCTCTCTGGCGATTCAACGCCGAGACGAGTTTTCCTACGCCACTTTTTGACATTAAGCCTCAGATAGTCACCGCACTGACGGTTTCTATCGATACACCTGCAAAAATGGCTAGGCAAGCACGCGAGTTATGCCGCCAAGGTGCAAAACTACTCAAAGTAAAGCTTGATGCCGAAAACTTAATTGAGCGTGTTGCTGCCGTTCGCGAGCAGGCCCCCGAGTGTGAGATTATTCTCGATGCCAACGAAGCATGGGAAAACCTACCGTTGTCAGAGCTCTTCCAGGCATTGACTAGCTATGACATTCGCATGATTGAGCAACCGGTTCCCGCCGGCAAAGACGGGTTATTAAAAGGCATCCCGCATCCTATTCCCCTTTGCGCCGATGAAAGTTGCCATACCAGCGATGACATTGCCGGGATGATCGGATGCTACGAAATGGTGAACATCAAACTGGATAAAACCGGCGGGTTGACCGAAGCGATCAAGCTCGCTGACCAAGCAAGGAAGCAAGGGCTAGATATTATGGTTGGCTGCATGGTAGGCACCTCACTGGCGATGGAAGCGGCTCTTCCCGTTGCCAGCCAAGCGGACTTGGTCGACCTTGATGGGCCTGTACTGCTCAAAAATGACAGGGAGAACGGCTTGATATACCAGAATGGGAGGCTAGTGACTAGTCAGTAGTTGAGTGAAATGAAAGCGCAGGCCATGTATTTGGCTTGCGCTTTATCTACTTACTGGTTTTACTACGGCTGACTGGCAACAGGTGCCGTTTCCCAATGCGGCTGGGACTCGGCTGTAGCTTTTTTGTCCTGCATTCGCAACACCGCGATTGGGCCAGTGATCAAGGTCACAGCGACTAACATAGACACAGGTACCGCCGTGATCACGATGAACGATTGTAACGCATTCAAGCCACCGTCGCCTGCCAGCAACAGCACCCCAGCGATAATGCCCATCGCCAAGGCCCAGAACAAACGCTGTGCCTTAGACGGCTGGTTGTCACCCGATACAACAAGGGCAATGGAGTAAGCCATTGAGTCGCCGGTAGTCACAACAAAAGTCGTTGTCAGTACCAAAAATGCCGGAATCAACAGTTCATTAAATGGCAACTGGGCCAGTGAAGCGAGTAATACTGCTGGAAGACCTGAGTCAGCTAATGGACCAGAAATACTGCCAGGAACCTGAAGTTCGAAGAAGATACCGGTTCCCCCCAAGACGGTAAACCAGAAATTAGTCACGATTGGCGCTGCCACCGCTATCGTCAGGATGAGTTCGCGAATGCTACGACCTTCAGAAATGCGAGCAATGAAGATTGCCATCATAGGAGCAAAACCGATGAACCAGCCCCAGAAGAACCAAGTCCACCACTGGCTCCACGCCGGGTTGCTTGCATTCACACTCATCTCAGGCAAATGCTGAAGATAAGAGGCAAACGCCAAACCAAAGTGCTCAAAGATAAACTGAGTCGGACCGAACACTAGCATCACTAACAGCAATGCAAATGCACCGATAATATTGAAACGGCTTAACCACTGTAGCCCCTTGTCCATCCCGGTAAAGGCGGAAAGCGAGTAGATCGCAACCACCACTGCCAGAATAACCATCTGGCCTGAAGCGTTGTTTTCAATCCCGGCAACCACTTCTAGGCTATAACCTAACTGTGAAGCCAGGAAGCCTATCGGGCCAATCGTCCCTGCCGCAACCGCGATAATTGAACAGGCATCGATAACCGATCCCAGCCAGTGGTTTTCCAACTTGTTGCCAACAACTGGATAGAGCAAAGCTCGCGGACGCAGTTTTACCCCACCCTGATGATGGGCATACATGAGTACAATCGTTGCCAAAGTACCTAGCGCAGCCCACGCTAGGAAGCCCCAGTGCATAAAACTCTGGCTCAACGCCGGAACAACAGCAGACGCAGATTGTGCCTCAACGCCATCAAAACTTGGCGGCATTGTCATAAAGTGGTAAATCGGTTCAGCCGCTGACCAGAACACACCGCCACCAGCCAGCAATGTACACATGATCATCGCCAGCCAACGGAAAGTACCTATTGTCGGCTTGCTGTTTACTGCACCAAGGCGTTGCTTGCCAAATGGGCTAACAGCAATCATCAATGCAATAACGAGGTTAGTCACCATCAACCATTGCCAAAACTGGCCAAATACGGCGGTTGAATAGGAAAAGGCGGTATCAATGATCTGGCCGATCAAAGTCAAATCATAGAGGGAAAACAGGAGGAACAGCCCCAAGAAACCAATCGTTAGAACTGAAACTTTTTTATCGCTACCTTTTAGGGTATTGCTTAGCATAATAATCTCACGGTGTGTGTGAGGGGCGGCACTTTAACAGCTCGCCCGCAACCATACCAGTGAAATATTTCTTTATATTTTATAATTACAGCTCTGAGACTCTGCTGTTAAAACAGACAACCAAGTAAAATAGTCAGCTATTATAGGAGGTTATGGCACACATCAATCATTCCGCCTCAAATGTTTCGAACACGAAATATTTTTTGTGAGGCTGCTCAACAATCCCCCAACCACAAAGCATGAAACCGCAGCGGCTTATTCTTTACTTAACTGACGAACAACATGCTCCGCCAATAAATGACTATGCACGTTTCGCTGAGTTAACGAAAGAGATTGCTTTCCGGCCCTTACCACATCAAGCCAATGCTCTGCCATTGCATGGAAGCCCTTCGCGGCAAGCATTGGTGTCCAGTCGGCCAACTTGATTCTCTCTTCTTTGTTTTTAAGCCAGCGGCTTCCTTCAGCGAAAGAGTCAAATCGGTAGCTGGCATTGCGGTAGTTTGCTGTCACTGTCTCCATCGTCGCCCCGTGCTGGCGGTTCATTGAGGCATGAAACAAGGTTTCTCCCTGTTGCCATTGCACATCCAGTCGCCCCAGTAGATTTCGGCCCACATTTTGGGCTGACTGAGTCGTAATGTAGAGCTCTTCAGGTGCAATGCTTGCGTTGAGGTTGATGCTATCTAGCGGATGGATGAAGTCATCAAAGATAAAGCTTCGAGTTTCACCCGGTAAGTCATGGCGATGCTTCTCCCAGCGCAATGATAACAATGGCTCTGAAGATGGTTGGGTTTCAGGCAACGCGTGTACACCAGCCAGACCCGGAAGATGAGTTTTATACAGGGGTATATAGCGGCGGTTAAACCCCATGAACAACGGGGTCTGCTTACGTTCAGCCAAATCGTAGAGACGTTCGCATTGCTCATAGTTATCAGCCAGAGGCTTATCAACAAACACCGGTAGCCCGAGATTCAAGAAAAAGGCAGCCAACACAGGATGTGAAACCGTTGCACTGTGGATCATAACGGCATCGATATCGGCTTTAACCAGATCCGCATAATCAGTATAGGCCTCAGTAACATGATATTTTTTCGTCAGCCGCTGCAAACGCTCTGGGTTACGTGTGCAAAAAACCCACTCAACATTCTCCAGTTGGGTAAGTACCGGCAAATGTGCCTTTACAGCGATATCGCCTAATCCTATTGCGGCTATCTTCATCTTATTCCCTACTAAACTTAATCTAACGACTTATGACACTTATTTTACTTTTTAAGCCGTATACTCTGCTAGAATTCCTTTTCCATTTTATGAAGTGTGTTGATTATGTTCCTCCGTCCATTCGTTGAAAGAAAAATACCCGGCCTTATCGCATTGCTGCTAATGACCACCCTGTTATCCGCAGTACTGGTATTCTATTCTCAGGCTAACCTGGATGGACCTGTATCGGCCGTTAGCGGCATGTTTTTCTCGCTGTTAACCCACTCTGCCGGGAACCCTGGTTTTTTGGTCTCTGTCGCCGTTTTCATGCTTATTCCCGTGGTGCTCAAGCTGCCTAGGAAGGCACTATTCAAGCTGGGAGTTCAGTTTGCCCTTCTGCTCGCACTCAGCTTTGTGGCAAAAACCGTAATGAAACATATTACAGAGGTTCCGCGCCCATACACCCATCAACTGCAATCCATGCATATCGTGGATAGCCCACAGGCCTTTTATGCTCTGAGCGATACAGAGAAAGATTCGGCGGTAAAGCAGGCAAGCAAAAGTGTCAGCCAGTGGCGTATTGCTCATTGGCAAGGTGAAACTAACTATTCGCTACCTTCCGGGCACACTATCTTTACCGCTGTATGTGTGGCTTTTTGGGGAGGTTTCTTTTTAAGACGCCGCCAAATTATTCCGGCCGGTATCATCATTATCTGGGCCGTAGGCGTTGGTATCAGCCGCATTTGGCTTGGTATGCACTGGCCGTCAGACCTACTGGCATCCATTTTTGGGGCCGCATGCTTGTACATGTGTATCCCTGAATGGGGGGTATCCCCGGCAGTCCAGCCTAATTCGAAAAAAATCCTGCAACGAAGATAGCGCTTCCCCCACCACCCGACTGACCTGTCCTCTCCCCAACAAAAACACCTCTGCGACTGGTTTTACTTGAAAACCAACCGCAGAGGTGTCAATAAACAGCCTAGTTAATATCAGCCGCTTTTAATGCACTTCAACACTGTGTACATATTCAACAACCAGTTGATTGCCACTGTATCGAACATTCTTAATATCGCCGTCAACAATAAAAGTGTTGGTTAGAGTGACGGAACTTGGCAGCTCGGCACCAACCTGATTACGAAGCGAAGGCAGTGTCAGCACAGGGTCGACGCCAATATAGCTACAGAACTGAGTGACAAACCGGTGCTCTAGCGGAACACTGCCACGAAGGATGTCAGAAAAAACCAACTGGCTGACCCCAAGACGCTTTGCCATCTCAATTTGAGTCACTCGCATTTTCGCCTTATAGCTCATCCAAGTATCATGAAGAACCTGACGGTCTTGTTCAGTATATTGCATCATAGTTTCCTTGCGCACTGTGCCACGCGCATTTGTATTTTTTCGTTGCACTTATTTAAGCCGATCGCACAATAGGTTTTGTCAGAGAAAAGTAAGGCTTCATCGCTTTCCAAGCCGCGTCACACAAGGGTTGAGCGCAAAAAATGGAAAAACAATGCCCGATCATGGACTTGTTACTTTTTGTCCAAAAACGAGCCCGGCTTGCTGTTGAGATTGCTCAATTTCGAAAATGCCGGATATAATGTGCTTGTCCGTTTGAATTGGGTTATCTATGCGCCTACAAAAGATGATTGCCAACATTGTCATCATCATGATGCTGTTTGTTTCAGTAGCATCACGTGCATCTGCGCCTCAATACCCCTCGATGGACGCCCATGGCTGTAGCGCAACTGCACTAATATCACCTTGTTGTACACCGAAAGCCAGCATCATCACTTTGGCTTCCAAACCCGGTGAACACTGCGATACCGCCGGCACTGCATCTTCAGATAAGTGCTGCCAAGACAACCAATGCCACTCAGGACAAGTTCCGCTGGCCATCCTCGCCGATGAGCTTACTGTCGCGCCTCTCGAAGGCCTGCACTATTACAAAGAATTTGAAGGCTCCAATCGTCTGTTCAAAAGAGCCATATTCCGCCCCCCTGTCACTGCTTAATTGTGGTTGGGCACATACCCAGCCTCTTACGCGCACACATGTTGTAAGCGCAGTAAAGCCTTCTCTTAAGCAAGTTAAAACACTTAAAATCAACAACTTATTGACAGGATATATTTATGAAAACGTCTTCGAAAGCCCTAATTGCAACTGCACTGATTACAACCAGTACCTTCTCATTTGCCCAAGTGATCAAAGGGACGAATTACCAGTCGCCATACTGCGGCTGCTGTAAAGAGTGGGTTAAGCACATGGAAGATAATGGCTTCGAGCTAGAAATGGTGTACAAAGAAAATATGACACCAACCAAAATTGATTTGGGTATCCGCCCTAATTATGCTTCTTGCCACACTGCAGAAATTGAGGGTTATTCCTTTGAAGGCCACGTGCCGGCTGAAGACATCCTTCGTTTTATCGAATCGAAGCCTGAACGTATGATCGGTCTGGCAGTTCCGGGAATGCCTATGGGCTCGCCAGGAATGGAGTACAACGATCAGAAAGATCCTTATGAAGTGCTGGCCTTCGATGAGAACGGCCGTACTATGGTATGGTCACGTTATAATCAATAATCGCTGACCATATATGACCAAAGGCGCCGTTTGGCGCCTTTGGTAGGGATTGACACAGTAGCTACAGCATATCAAACCACTGACGATTAGGATCTTGCTGCTCGGCCCAGTCCGGCTCAAGCTCTCGATGCTCCAGATAGACCTGCATGGCAGTAAAATAACTAAATGCGGTCAATTCTGAATCGGAACCAAAATGCTCAAAGAACGCATCTTCTTGCTCCGCTAACTGATTCAGGGTTTTGATACCTTGTCTGAGGACCCATTGCGTAGCATGCGTTGGAATGAGGGTTCGATGCAAAATCAACTCGGCAATATCGCCAACTTTCACATCAACCCCCTTACTTTTCTTCTGCTCTGGCAATGACATGGCTGCCTCTTCCGCAAGTAGGGCTTTCAGGCTATCGATACTGGCTTCGCGCTCAGCGGCCGAATATCCATAGGTAGTTTTGGCAAAACGGACAGCATAGGACAAACGGTCACGCCCAACGACTTCAACAACGTCTTCAAGATATTGCTGCGGAATATTATAAGCTTTTGCCAGTTGCTCCACAGCATGACTCAGGCTGGTATAGGTAATACCATCAAACTGAATATGAAAACCAGTACTCAATGCCGCAACCGGTAAGCCGTCAATAGTCAGGGGCCAGCCTTGGTAATTCACCCGAGCTTTGGCAATTTCAAACATGGCCCAAGCACTTTCACGAAAGCCTTCGAGAGCTTTTCCTTCAAACTCCGACTGCTCCAGTTCCTCCTTGGTCCAGTTCACCCCTATCTGCAAATGTTTTTGGTATTTGCGATGGAGCTGCTCTTTCACCTTATCGCGTAGCAATTCCAAATCACTGGCTTTTATACCTTTACACAGGCCGTAACATTCCTGGCAGCTAGGCAGAAGCACTGGCAAGGTTTGGTGATCATAATTAGGCGACGGCATGAAAGCGTACGATTCAAAATAGGGCTCACCGCAGAACCAACAGGTATGGCGATATTCAAAGGGTACGTCAACGGATTGGTAGGTCGCTGTCATAGCAAAGATACCTGAAGTGAAAACTGTGAATATTATGCGTTCCCGATAGCCAAGACTCAAGAAGGAGCGTCATCAACTGTTTGATATTAACCACCGAGCGCAACAGAATCAGCGCTCCCTGTTACTCAGTGCCAGCATCGCTGACGGAGTGTTTTACTGCTGAGAGAGGTATATATTTTTCCGGTAAAAACTGAATAAACTATCCGCGCAAGACAATTGTGCTGACTATGGGAACACGTTAAAATGTGTGCCCTTTTCAATCATGGTGCAATCGAATGTCTGAACAGAAGCGAAAGGCGCTCAAAAAAATTGCAAAATGCCTCGAGCTGGGTAACTCCGCCAATGTCAATGAAGCCGCACAAGCCATAAAAATGGCGCATCGCTTGATGCTGAAATACGGCCTTGAGCAAGATGACATCGAGTTTATCCAGATGGGCAAAACCAAGACGAAGACCCTGCTTCCGGCCGACATCAGCCAGCAGATATTGAAGATCATCCGTGGCATCAACCGCCGCTTTGGTGTTGAATGTGTGCTGACAAACCACAAAGGACTCAAGCAGGCCGAGTTCATTGGTGTCGCTGAGCGTGCGATCTTTGCTGCCTTTGCTTTTGACATCGTATATCGTGAAATGAACCAGCAAACAGGCCAATTCAGAAACAGCTTTCAGGGCACCGGAACCAGCAATGCTGAAGTGTCTCGCCGGGTATCCTCGTTTCTTGCCGGCTGGCTTGAAGGCGCCCTGGAGAAGCTCCCCGAGCTCAACACCGATGACGACCATGATAAGCGCATGACAAACTTCATCGACAAAGAGTTCAAGAATCTTGACCGAGAAACCTTCAAGAAGCAGCTTCAGGAGGCCATGAATGCCCTTACCGATGACTACGAAAAAGGAATGAAGAAAGGCCGTGCGATTTCAGTGAACCGCCCTGTTGCCGGTGAAAAAGCATTTCAACCTAAGCTGCTTTCGTAATAATCATGATACTCGAAGCAGCAATCTGTTGCCGTTGAGTATCATATGAAAGATCAGGTATAATCATCTTTTGCTTGCGAAGAAACAGCCCAAATCGTGGCTGTTTTTTGTTTGCAAAATAAGCATTTATAGATTAAAGATCGACACGCTGTTTTTTTCTGAATAAAAAACCAGCAACCAATCTAAAAATGTCTTGTTAGCGTCATGAATTGGGATATAAATCTCATTTTTATGATACAATGAAACAAAATTCCCTTTAACCGATAGCCTTCAAACATGAAATTCCCTGGTCAGCGTAAATCCAAGCATTACTTCCCAGTCAATGCCCGCGATCCATTAGTTGCTCAAATCCAGCAAGAAAATCCGCTATCTCGTACTCACCTTGTGGGTGTCGGCCAAACTATCGTGGATATCGAAGCACGAATCGACGATGAATTCCTGGCCCGCCACAACCTTAGTAAAGGTCATTCACTGGTTCTCGCTGAAGACAAAGCTGAATTACTTTACCAAGAGCTGAAAGAGCGCAACCTTATCAGCCATGAGTACCCAGGTGATACCATTGGTAACACCCTACACAACTACTCAGTTCTTGCGGATGACAAGTCAATTCTTCTTGGCGTAATGAGTCAAGACCTTAAGATTGGATCGTACGCTTACCGCTACCTATGCAATACCTCTAGCCGCATGGATCTAGACTTCTTGCAACCTGTTGATGGCCCAATTGGTCGCTGCTACACCCTTATCACCGAAGACGGTGAACGAACTTTTGCGATCAACGAAGGGGAGATGAATCAGCTTAAGCCTGAATTCGTACCAGAAAGTGCGTTTGAAAATGCGTCTGCACTTGTTCTTTCTTCCTACCTGGTTCGAGGCAAGCCGGGCGATCCAATGAAAGACTCGGCACTGAAAGCTATCGAATACGCCAAGAAACATAACGTACCTGTTGTCCTGACCCTAGGTACCAAGTATGTCATTGAAGGCATGCAAGATTGGTGGATCGACTTCCTCAAGGATCACGTTACCTGCGTGGCGATGAACGAAGAAGAGGCCGAGGCCCTAACCGGCGAAAAAGATCCGCTAATTGCAGCTGATAAGGCTCTTGAATGGGTCGACTTGGTTCTGTGTACAGCAGGTCCGGTGGGGCTTTACATGGCTGGTTACACCGATGATGAGCTCAAGCGCGAATCAACGTTACCTCTTTTGCCGGGCCGTATTGCTGATTTCAACAAATACGAATTCAGCCGCCCAATGAAGAAGAATACATGTAAGAACCCAATCCGCGTATACTCGCACATTGCCCCTTACCTTGGCGGCCCGGTGGAAATTAAGAACACCAATGGTGCCGGTGATGCTGCGCTGTCTGCCTTGCTGCACGACATGTCAGCTAACCGTTTCCACAAGGCAAATGTACCTAACTCGGGCAAACATATCGCTGAGTTCTTGAGCTACTCTTCTTTCTCTCAGATCTGCCAGTACTCAAACCGCGTCAGCTATGAAGTACTGACCCAGCACGCCCCTCGCCTTTCACGTGGCTTGCCAGAGCGCGAAGACTGTCTGGAAGAAGCCTACTGGGAACGTTAATCGATTCCATCAAGTTTGAAAAAACGGAGCAGGTGCTCCGTTTTTTTACCAAAAATTGCCTTTCCCCTGTCCTGCCAAATGTATCTACTCCATAGAAGCTGAAGAAATGCCATTTCAAGCCACATTAAAACTGTAAAATATCCTGACACTGCTATAGTGGTTTTAAATGGATCTTATTTGTAATGAAGTTAACTTTAAATTTGTGAAAAGTGCACTTTTGTGCTCAAAAGAACAAGGAATGTTCTCTTATGTGGCTTAAATCTATATTTTCTATCCTATTTATTTTCTGCTCTTTTTATACTAAAGCGACGCCTATTTCTTGTTTAGATATAGGCAGCGGCAACGGTTCAACTGATCTGTCTTGCGTTATAAACGGCGGTGATACTTTTACATGGAGCGTGGCTGATCACAGCAATTTGTCAGCAGAAACCTCATACACCCACACGATTGGCAATAGCGGCAACGACAAGATTGAAGACGTCGGCAGTGTGTTAGCTTTTCTATTTGATATTGGGATTTCTATCGGCAACAGTGAAATCAACGACCACCAATATTTTACGCTCTTTGATAGCCATACCAATGAGTCCAATTTAAGCTTTCTGGGTAAATATGAACCCAACTCGGTATCGGACAATAACTACGGCTTCCTTACTGATTCTGGCGGACTGAAAAGTGGTACTTTTCTCATCCCGGAACTCGCATCGATATCAACCGTCAAAGCCGCTAATTCTTTTGTTTTAAATATATTCAACACGCCACAAAGCCAAGGTGACTGGTCGACCGCAGGAATTATTAACAATGGAGGGAAACAGCCTGCCTTATCGCACATTTCTTATTGGGCATTCGATGATTTTGCAGAGATCCCTGAGCCGGCATCTTTCATGCTTTTTTTATCGGGCTTAGTGTGCTTCTTCATTTGGCGAAGAAGGCCGGTACTTACTAAAACGGAAAACTAGGAAAAAAAGAAGCCAAGCATAAAAAAGCCGGTCTTTAGGCTGACCGGCTAATTAATTACTTCACTTCGGTTATATCACTGGGCTTCCAACTGCCGTCATACCACGGCTCAAGGGGGCCGTATAAACGCAGAATTGCAAACCAACCCTTCTCTGGTACTGTTTGGATCCAGTTTGACTCTTTCCCTTTCGGCGCTGATGGACCAAAGTACAAGTCGACCGAACCATCTGGGTTCTCGACCATATTATCACGCTTGTCGTTTTTACTCGGGAACGGCTGGCTAGTTTGCAGCTCCGAGCGTGTCTGGGTATCGTAGACAACAACCGACCAGAAGTTTTTCGCGGGCACATCAGCCGGAATAGTCAACTTGTAATTCTTGCCACCATCAAAGAACTCCCCGTTATCCGTCTTATCAACAACCGCATATTGCGAGCCTTTACCCACCATCTTCAGCGCCATCGCCGGTGTGTTTACCGTTGCGATGTAGAAAAAGTATGTACGCGCATCAAGGTTGCGCCCACCATTGCCTTCATCAATCAACCATTGGTAATCATTGCCGATAAAGGCCGTTTTCCAATTACGATCATCCCAAATATACGCTTTTTCATTGCGCGGCTTGAACATCAGCGCCCGTGCAGTTGCATTAGCGATTGCCGCACCATCTTTGAGGATCATCTGCATGCGTTCATCGGGGGTAAACGGTTTGCCTTTTTCGATACCAATCGATGCAATCAAGCCTCGTAACTCTGGATCAATGAATTCTATCGGCTCTTTATCAATCACAGCTTTGATTTCGTCGTAAAAGTGTTCGTCATTGGCGTGAATGGTGTTGAAGGATTTCCCACTGCCGGAAATAAACTCCATCGCCGGTTGCGCATCTTTCTTCGATAACGGATATATTTTCAAGCCAGTACGGTAGGCGTTTACAGCCGCATCTGTTTTACCGTCTTTTAAGAAACCACGCGCGATAAACCAGTTCACGTAACTGGTTGATTGCGAAACATGATAGCCCTGTGGAACGTCACCTGCATAGTCAGGCGGTAGGATCAGGTATTTCCCCCCTTTCCCCCGGTCTGGGCCAACGGCCCCCATGTCGGTCACAAACCTGAAGAAGGCATCGTTCACGGTCGTTGGCCCCATACCCGGCGGAATTTCGACCACCGTCGGTCCGTCGCGCTCAAGATCCAAAAAGGCAGATGCATACACCGTGTCTGTATTACCCGTCAGAAAAAGCGGCTTAGAATCCATCAAGTTATCAAACAGCAGCACCTGATTGGATTGAGTCACGCCCATGTGTTCATGGCCGATCCTCAGCGCCTCTAACGAGGCCATAGGAATGGCATTCATAAAGACTTCAGTGGCACGAATAGTATCTAAATTCGTATAGAGCACATCGATAGTTTGCTCACTGGGTACCCCATCTTTGAAGGTTAGCGTACCGATGCTCGTTTCCACTTTATCAGGCGTCAGAATACTCGCTGGAATATCGGTATCATTGGTATTGGTTGCTGAATATACAACCGATGCCCCCAGTAAGCCTGCTATCATTGCAACACATTTCAGTGGCGTCTTTATCATAAGTGTTTCCTGCATGATCGGTGACGAGATAATCGACATATCTAAATGTAGATATCAATTTTGACTTTCGCGAAACTCAATAAGATCAATATCAAAAAACTCTTCATTTTTTATCAATCCTCGCCACAAATTTCTGTTCCTCATTTTGTTAGTACCAAATAAAAAACAGGCCAAGATTCTCTCCTGGCCTGCTTTCTAATGTTCACATTCATTGCGGTTACATGGTGATTGACCACAAATTATAAAAACTCACCCGCCCGACAAGCTCAGCAATTATCACCAAGCTGCAAACAGACAGCAGTATCGGTGGGGCCGATTTTTGTTTCATGAGGGCAAAGAAGGCCAGCGCACCGCCAATTAACAGCGCGATAGCTTGAGTAACCCAAAGACTGCTCTGCTGAGCGGCCAATACCGGCTCTACTCCCGTTACAAAGGTGATGTAGTCAAAACGCAGTGCCAATGTGACAAACACCGCAGCAATGGATACTGCAATGCCATGACGGAACGCGCCTAATACTGCCGCCAACGCCCCACCCGTAATAAAGACTGATACCAGCATCTGAATGGTGGTGTGCGGTGTATTCCATGCAGCCACCGTGCTCAATTGGTAAACCTTAGGAATGGTGGCGACAAAGGCAATAGCAAAAACCGCGGTTACCCAACGCAATGCTTTTCTTTGTGCCGCGGTTCCTTTGCCATAGAACCCGGCCAAACCGACCAAGACACCAAAGCTGGCAAAAGCCCCACCGAGCAAAATTTCATTGCTCATTGGCGAGCGGCCAATACCAGCCAGTAGGTTCAATGCGCGTACTGGCATACCAAGGTGGAACATACCAACGAGCATCCCTGCTGACAGCAAAGCCATGGACACCAGTATACCAATAGACAATTTGCGTTCACCCATGCCATTGACAGGCTGGCTCAACAGTAAAATTAAATAAGCTCCTGCTGCCGCTTGAGCCAATACGGTGAAAAACACCAAAGGTAATTCATGCATGGTTATACCTCCGCCTGGTTTTGAATCGCACCTGATTTATCTCCGCTTGGCCTTGCTTTCGAGTGCGGATGAATAACCAAGTTAGGTTTGGTCAGGCTCGCGTTAGGCAATGGTGCTATTTCGTTAAGCTGACCATACTTTTGTCTTAATTCAGAAATCGGCCCAAATTCAATCGCACGCTGCGGACACGCCTCGACACAGACGGGGGATTTACCCTGTTCCAGCAAATCGAAGCAACCGTCGCATTTGCTCATGACCTTCTTTTCGGCATCGAATTGTGGCGCGCCGTAAGGGCAACGCATTTCACAATACCGGCAGCCAACACACTGGTCTTGATCAACAACGACCAGTCCATCTTGCTCCCTTTTCGCCATTGCACCGGTCGGACAGCCTTGCACGCAGGCTGGCTCATCACAGTGGTTACAGCCAACCGACACATAATAGCTGTAAACATCTTGTTGCCAGAGCCCTTCTTTCTGTAGCCATGTGCCACCGCCGTATTCATATACGCGACGGAGCTTAGGGCCAACACCCAGATCTTTCTTGTCTTTGCAGCTCACCGAGCAGGTTTTACAGCCGGTGCACTTTGCAGAATTAATATAAAATCCATATTGCGCCATTTCTCACCCCCTAAGCCTTTCGGATTTCCACTAAGTTAGAATGCTGCGGATTACCTTTTGCCAAAGGAGAAGGCCGCTGTGTCGTCAGGGTGTTGATACATCCTCCGACATCGATTCCTTGCTTATTCGGTTGATACCAAGCCCCTTGCGGAACGGCGACAACCCCCGGAATGATCCGTGCAGTAACTTTCACTGGCATATGGATTTCACCGCGATCATTAAACACCAGCACACGATCGCCTTGGATCAATCCCCGTGACTCGGCATCTACTGGGTTCATCCATACTTCATCTCGAACCGCTTCGCGAAGTTGCGGCACATTATGGTAGGTAGAATGGGTTCTGCCTTTGGTATGGAAGCCAATCATCTGCAATGGGAACTGCTTCATGCGCTCAGGTTCACCCAAGCCTTCGAAACTCTCACAATACTCAGCAACAGCGGTGATCTTATCGCCCTCTGGCAACTCCCACGTATCGGCAATGTTTGCCAGGCGTTCAGAGTACATTTCAATTTTGCCTGACGGGGTCTTGAGTGGATTACCCTGCGGATCATCCCTGAAGGCTTTAAGCGCAATATGGTCTTCGGCCTTGGCCAGTTTGCGATCGATTACTCCCATGCCATCGGTTTTTGCAAACTCAGGTAGGTGCGGGTTACCCTTGCGCAGGTTGTGGTAACTGTGTGCAATCCATTCCTCGTAAGTCCGTCCTTCGGTAAAGGCGTCATAGGTCCCCATTTTCTTGGCAATATCGGCCAATACATCATAGGTCGGACGGTTGTCCCACAGTGGCTCTATCGCTGGCTGCAAGCGGGTCACATAATGATAGGCCCCCGTCGCATAGGAGTTATCGATAAGATCACTGGTTTCCAAAGTCGTGACATCAGGCAACAAAATGTCGGCATAGCGCGCCGACGGGGTCATATGGTGATCCCACACCATGATAAATTCACACATGGATTCATCCTGCAGTATTTCATGGGTTTTATTAAGATCCGAGTGCTGGTTCATGGTGACGTTGCTAGCAAAATGCCACAAGAACTTAATGTTGGTTTCCAGTTTGTCTTTGTTGCGAATAAAACTATTTTCTGCGGTCATTTCAGTCCCGCGGGTGATCGCATCTGTCCAGAGGAAGCAAGGGATCGATGTCTTCACCGGGTTGGCCGTGGCAAATCCGGGCACCGTATACTTAACACTACTGCCCCAGTTACCGGTATTGGTACCTAGCTTACCAAATTGCTTGGTCATGACAGGCAGCATCATGATTGCCCGTGCCGATTGTTCACCGTTGGCGGTACGCTGCAGGCCCCACCCTTGTGAAATCCACGCCGCATTAGCCCCAGCCATTTCCCTAGCCAATTGTTTTATCCTAATCGGTGAGATCCCGCATATCTGACTTGCCCACTCAGGCGTCTTTTCAATACCGTCCGGCCCATTACCCATGATGTAATCTTTGTAGGAGGCATTCTCTGGTGCGGAGGCCGGCAGGGTACTGGCATCCCAACCAACACAATAGCGATTGATAAACGCATCATCGGCTAATCCTTCAACAACCAAGGTATGGCCCAGCGCAGCAACCAGTGCCGCATCCGTACCCGGCTTGATTGGGATCCACTCGGCATCAAACGCGATGCTGCTGTCGGACATGCGGGGGTCAATAATGATGACCTTGGCATTGCTGCGCTTCAACGCTTCGAACGCTTCAGTAATCTGGCCCCCGCCAGACATACGGGTCTCTGCCAAGTTCTGGCAGAACATCACCACCAAATCTGAATGGGCAATATTGGAGATTAAACTGCCTTGGCCACTGCCATAAACATAAGGCTCGACCGTCGATATTTGCGCAGTCGAATAGGTACCGTGCTGCTCAAGGAATCCCCCCACCGTATTCAAGAAGCGTTTGTTGGCATTTCGACCAAGCAGGTTTGCCCCGGTAGAGCCCGAGCCATACTGGTAATAAATAGCTTCATTACCGTATTTCTCAATGGTGTACTTGAGCTTATCTGCAATAATCGTCGTTGCTTCATCCCAGCTGATACGCTGAAATTTCCCTTCACCACGCTTTCCGACCCGTTTCATCGGATACTTCAAGCGATCTGGGCTGTAGGTTTTCCATTTAACTGAGCGCCCTCGCAGACAAGGGCGGATCTGGTGCTGTCCCCATGCCGCATCATCAATCCCGCTCTCGGTCGAGATCTGGGTGACGACTCCATATTGGGTGTGCACTTTGAGCGGGCAGCGACTGCCGCAGTTTACCAAGCAAGCACTGTAGGTGATTTTTTCCGCTGACTCTTTCGCTGGAGCTTGCGCCTGCGCTGTACTAGAAAAAGGAAGTGGGACGCTCGCTGCAATTGCCGCCATCCCCCCAGCCTTGGCCGAATGCCCAAGAAATTGCCGACGAGACAATCCCTTCATGAAGGCCCTAAATTTATGACTATCCATTGCCACCGCCTTGATTAGATTAATATACCCAAGTGGCCTTAGCTGGCAAATTCTGCGCTGGCTACTTGGGTATATTTAAAATCAGAGTAAAGCGGTCTTGGTTATGAATATTGACTAATATCAATAGTTTTATCAGCACCCAAACACCTAACCATAAAGTGGTATTTCGATCACCAAGAGCAGCAGATATTCGCTCACAGAATATTTGATGTTAATCAGAAAAAATCGTAAACGAGAATGGTTAACCGTCTGATATATATAAAAAAGCAACCCAATGATAGGGTTGCTTTCTCAATTAAGAACGGCCGTTAATTGTATTCAATCAACAATCGTTAATCGCATTACGCACTCGTTTGTCCGATACCGGATAAGGCGTACCCAGCTGCTGGGCAAAGTAACTCACGCGAAGCTCTTCAATCATCCAACGGATCTCCTTCACCTTTTCCGGCACAGGTTGGCCCTTAGGGATCTTATTCAGCAGCTCCTTGTAATCCGAAACCACAGATTCGATCTTCATGATATGCATACGGTCTTTGTTCGGATCGATTGGCAGTTTCTCCATACGGCGCTCGATCGCACGCATGTAACGGAGAATATCTGGCAACTTCTTCCAACCGCACTCAGTGGCAAAACCCTTAAAAATCAAGCCTTCGATCTGTGCCTTGATATCCGATAGCGCGAAGGCCATTGTCAAATCAACACGCCCTTTCAGCTTCTTGTTGATATTGAACGCTGTTGTCAGGATTTCTTCGACCTGTTTTGCAATATCAACCACAGTATCACCCAGCTCGGCACGCACGTGCTCTTTGAGGGCTTCGAAAGCCTCAGGCTGCCATACCAAACCGCCCTTCTCTTCGATCAGCTTATCGACACCACAGGCAATACAGTCATCGATCAAATCCATCACCCGGCCATAAGGGTTGAAGTACAGGCCCAACTTCGACTTATTCGGCAAGTTGGCGTGCAGGTATTTGATCGGTGAAGGCACATTCAACAATACCAAGCGGCGCTGGCCCTGTTGCATGGCGGTACGCTGCTCTTCTTCAGTTTCAAACAACTTGATGCCGACTGAATCTTTGTTATCAACAATCGCGGGATAAGCTTTCACTTCGAAACCACCACGCTTCTGCTGGTAGCGCTCAGGCAGTTCGCCGAAGCTCCATGTCTTTAAGCCTTCCTGCTCGATATCATCATCCGCCACTTTGGACAGCGTTTCTTGCACCTTCTCTTTCAGGCCATCTTTCAGGCTGTAGAGATCTTTACTTTCGCGCAGCTTGCGGTTGCGATGGTCGACCACCCGATAAGTGATCTTCAAGTGATCCGGCACCTGTTCAAGGTTCCAGTCTTCTCGCAACACAGTGACACCCGAAATACGCTTGAGCTCTTTCTCCAGCGAGTCAAGCAGCGGCATTGCCATCGCCTCTGCACGGGCCAAGAAAGCATCCGCGTAGTTTGGCGCCGGGACAAAGTTGCGGCGAACAGGCTTCGGCAGCGATTTAATCAGAGCAACCACCAACTCTTGGCGCAAACCTGGGATCTGCCAGTCGAAACCATCTGGCTCAACCTGGTTGAGGATAGGCAGAGGAACATGCACGGTTACACCGTCACTATCTTCGCCCGGTTCGAACTGGTAGCTCAGCTTGAGCTTCAAGTTACCCTGGTGCCAGAAGTTTGGATAATCCAAATCGGTGACATGGCTAGCATCCCCCTTGAACAGCATTTCGCGTTCAAAATTCAGCAGCTCGGCATTTTCACGGGACGCCTTCTTCCACCACGTGTCGAAGTGACGGCCTGATACCACTGTGTGGTCAATGCGCTGATCATAGAAATTGAACAGCTCATCGTCATCAATCAGGATATCGCGACGGCGAGACTTA
Organism: Photobacterium gaetbulicola; assembly: GCF_003025515.1. NCBI lineage: Bacteria > Pseudomonadati > Pseudomonadota > Gammaproteobacteria > Vibrionales > Vibrionaceae > Photobacterium > Photobacterium gaetbulicola. The sequence goes on from NZ_PYME01000012.1 coordinate 127,136, forward strand.
TGCTCCAGCTCTTCAACTTCACGCAGCAGTTTACGGTTCTGCTGGTAGAATTTGTGCTTGGTGTCCCAGTCCCCTTCCACCAGCGCAGAGCGGATAAACAGCTCGCGTGAAATAACCGGGTCAATCTTGCCATAGTTGACCTTGCGCTTGGCAACAATCGGAATACCGTAAATCGTCACCTTCTCGAACGCGGCGACGGCGGCTTGTTTCTTCTCCCAATGCGGCTCGCTGTAACTACGCTTGAGTAGGTGCTCGGCTAAAGGCTCCACCCATTCCGGCTGGATCTTAGCGGCGATACGGCCCCACAAGCGTGATGTTTCCACCAGCTCGGCCACCATGACCCACTTAGGCTGTTTCTTGAAAATGCCGGAGCCAGGGAAGATGTTAAAGCGTGCGTTGCGGGCCCCCTGGTACTCATTCTTTTCCTGATCTTTAAGACCAATATGCGAAAGCATACCGGCTAAAATCGCAGTATGAATACCTTGGTAGCTCGCTTCCTGCTCGTTGATGCGGAACTCAAGCTCTTTAACAACCTGGCTCACCTGATAGTAGATATCCTGCCACTCACGGACACGTAGGTAGTTCAGGTAGTCTTTCTTACACTGGCGGCGGAACTGGTTGCCAGACAACGCTTTTTGCTGCTCCTGAATGTAGTCCCACAAGTTTACGAACGTCACAAAGTCCGATTCTTTATCGTAGAAACGACGGTGTTTTTCATCCGATGCTTGCTGCTTGTCAGAAGGACGCTCACGCGGGTCTTGAATAGACAATGCACACGCGATGATCATGACTTCACGCAGTGAGCCATGCTTAGGTGCTTCCAGCACCATGCGGGCCAGGCGCGGGTCAATTGGCAAACGGGCTAGCTGCCGGCCAATCGCAGACAGACGCTTGCGTGGATCTTTCGCCTTGGTGTTAATGGCTCCCAGCTCTTCGAGCAGGCGGATACCGTCTTGGATATTACGGTTATCCGGCGCTTCTACAAACGGGAAGGCTTGGATATCACCAAGGCCAATCGCCGTCATCTGCAGGATGACCGATGCTAGGTTGGTACGCAGGATCTCCGGATCGGTAAACTCTGGACGAGACAGGAAGTCTTCTTCCGAGTACAGGCGAATACAAATACCTTCCGCGACACGACCACATCGACCTTTACGCTGGTTGGCACTCGCCTGCGAGATACGCTCGATAGGAAGGCGCTGAACCTTTGTTCGGTAACTATAGCGACTGATCCGCGCAGTACCCGGGTCGATAACATACTTGATACCCGGCACTGTCAACGAGGTTTCGGCAACGTTGGTCGACAGGACAATACGGCGCCCCGCATGAGACTGGAAGACACGGTTCTGCTCACCTGCGGACAACCGGGCGTAGAGCGGCAGGATTTCAGTATCCCGCAGCTTTCGCTTCTCTAACGCATCGGCGGTGTCGCGAATTTCACGCTCACCATTCATGAAGATCAGGATATCCCCCAGACCTTCATCACACAGTTCGTCCACCGCGTCAAAAATGGCCTGAAGCTGGTCGCGGTCGCTGTCCTCGCTGTCTTCAGATACCGGACGGTAACGCACCTCAACCGGATAAGTCCGACCCGACACTTCGATGATCGGAGCATTATTGAAGTGTTTGGAGAATCGCTCTGGGTCGATCGTCGCCGAGGTAATGATAACCTTGAGATCAGGTCGCTTTGGCAGCAACTCGCGCAAGTAGCCCATGATAAAATCGATATTCAGGCTACGTTCGTGCGCCTCATCGATAATGATGGTGTCATACTGGTTCAAGAAGCGGTCATTCTGGATTTCCGCCAGCAAGATACCATCAGTCATCAGCTTGACCTGGCTGCGATCCGATACCTTGTCGTTGAATCGAACCTTATAGCCCACATACGAGCCCAGTTCGCACTCAAGCTCTTCGGCAATGCGGCTGGCCACAGAACGTGCCGCCAATCGACGTGGCTGGGTATGACCTATCATGCCCTTGGTACCAAGGCCAAGCTCCAAACATATTTTTGGCAGCTGGGTGGTCTTACCCGAACCGGTTTCACCAGCAACAATCACAACCTGGTTGTTCTTGATTGCTTCTGCGATATCGTCTTTTTTCTGGCTGACCGGCAAAAGTTCTGGGTAAGAAATGGTCGGACGCTGGGTGGTACGCATCTGAACGGTCTGCATCGATTTCGCGATATCTAGCGCGATTTCATCAAACACAGCATGCTTTGCTTGTTCATTCTTGATTCTTGCCGCACCTTGCACGCGTTTGTGCAAACGAAACTGATCGCGCATCATGCAATCTTTAATCGCGGCTTTAAGTGTTTTCTCGTTGTTTAAAACGTTAGCCTGAGGAGTATTCGACTGAGTCAATGGAATTCCTGATAATTCAGCTGGGTATTTCACAAAATTGCACGAATTCTACCACAACTCTGTGGTTTTGCGGCAAAAGAGAATATACCCCCCAAAACATGTAAGTTTTTTTAGCCATTGTTTGCAGCACTTTTATGTCTTCAGGTATTATTTTGTCGCAACTTCATACATAGAGTATAAAAAATGAAAAAAACACTAGTTAGCCTTGCGCTAGCAGCAGTGGTGGCGTCACCTGCTTTTGCTAACCAACCTGTTCAACTTTCAGTACCGGGCAACAACCTACCAGACGGTAATGTTCACGGTTTCCGCGCTTCCCTTCTATACGGGCAGACTCCATCTGTAACAGGTTTCCAGCTACCTATGCTTGGCCTTGCGGAATCTCAGACTTTCAAAGGTTTGAGCTTCGGTATCCTGTTTGGTGCCAACCGCGTTACTGGCGACTCTACCGGTGTTAAATTCGGTCTAGCGAACTGGAACGACAACACAGCGGCAGGTGCTGATATCGGTTTTGCCAACTACACTGGCAGCCAATTCACTGGTCTTCAGTTCGGTGCCCTGAACTACGCAGGTAGCCTAAACGGTCTTCAGCTTGGTTTCATCAACGCCACAGACCGCATCGAAAAAGGTGTTCAGATTGGTCTGATCAACTACGACAAATCTGGTACTTTCATCAGCAAAGACATCCCGGTATTCCCAATTATCAACGCCCGCTTCTAATCCAGAACACGGTTGGTTCGATATTTGTAGCCTGGGGCCCAGCTCCAGGCTGCTTTTCTTTTCCCCTGCGGCGCATCAGGCTATATGTAGTCCAAGCCCTAAGATTTCCCCTCGTCACTCCTGAGCTTTTTTATTAATCGTTGCTGACTAAACATCCAATTAAACTGTGACCAAGGAACTCCCAGCCCTTCGGAGGAGTCTTATACTTAATAAAAGTGAAATTTGAGGCACAGCATGTTCAAACAATTACGTACTATTTTCCGCCAAGTCATGAATGAAGGAACGGGTGGCGGCGCTGTCGATACCCCGACCCTCCACCTCTCAATGGCATGTTTGCTGTGCGAAGTCTCTAACGCCGATCACAGTGACGATCCCAGAGAGCTGCAGGCCAAACGCCACCAACTCGTTAACCTGCTCGATATCAGCGAAGAAAACGCCGATGCGCTTATCGAAAAAGCGCTTATGCAGAGCAAATCGTCGGTTTCCCTGTACGACTTTACCAGCAAACTACGCTCGCTCGAGCCAGAACAGCGCTTCGAACTCATCGAAGCCATGTGGCAAGTCGCATACGCCGATGATGTGTTGGACCCGATGGAAGAAGCAGTGATTCGCCAAGTGGCCGAACTGATCTATGTCGACCACTCCGAGTTTATCCGGGCGAAGATAGCGGTGCAAAATAGCTTTATGGAAAATTAATCTTCCCCTTCAGAAGAGAAAAATAAAAAGCCAGACATCAGTCTGGCTTTTTTGGCTATTGGTCAATGTTCAAGCATCATAGCAAACTATTGCGAATAAACTCACTCAATTCGCCATAATGCTCATTCGACTCCGGTGTGCCCAATGCGACAATATAATCCGCGTGTGACTGCCCTTCATAAACATTCAGCTCCGCATCAGCCCCTGCTCGCTTGAGCTCTCTGTGAAGTCGGACCGTGTCACTCAACAACAAGTCTCGTGTCCCGGTGATCAGATATACCGCAGGAAAGTTATCAAAACTGCCATAAATTGGTGAGACAACAGGATCATTCAGTTCGAGCTCGCCCACGTAAGCATCGACCATTGCCGAAGACATTCCGCGCCAACTGCCGAGAATATGATCGAGGCCTTCATTAATGAATCGGCTATCACCTGTCATGGTCATATCGACACCTGGCGTCCCCACATACAGCGCAGACGGTGTGGCTATACGCTGCGAGTTCATCTCCTGCGTAGCAAGTACGCTTAATGAACCACCCGCAGATGTACCTCCCATGACCATAGTGTCAGCATTACGTGTTTTTAGCAGCTCCTTCCAGACATTGATGATGTCGTTGCGAGCAGCCGGGGCTGGGAATTCAGGCGCTTTTCTGTAATCAATTGCCAGCGCAGGAATTTGTGTCTGGGTAGCAATGAGCATTGCTTCCGTTGCTGATGCCAGACCACTGTTCAGCATATATGCCCCGCCCTGGACGGCAACAAATAGCTTATCTTCCAACTCTGGGGCAACTGTTTTAGGGGTGATCCAGTAGACACCAACTCCAGCGACCGTGCCTTTTTCGATCTTCACTTCCAAATCATTCGCGAGTTTAGCCGCTCTTTCAATTGCAACCTGGTCTCGAGCCTCAATCATTTTGCGCCACTCAGCATTGGTTGCTGGAATATTCTTCTCCAGCGCAGTCAAATCTGGCGCCGGAATAGTCTTAGAAAATTCGTAGAACTCTGAACTCACTGCTGTCGAAAGTGGCACTGGGTTAGTCGAAAGAGATAAATTATTCTTATCCTCATTTGCCATCACGCCCGAGGCCAGAACACTTGATGCTAACAGTGACAGAACAATGCTACGTATCTTCATTTTTTACACCTATGCAAATAGTAATAAAGGCATTCCTTAATGCGATGGGTGTAATCTACGTAAGTTCATGAATAGATAATATGAATTAGAGAAATTCAGTTCTGATCAAATCCATTCAACTTACTGAATTTCTCATATGGCACTCAGAGCAACATCATCGGAGCTTGTGGTTTCATTAAACAACCGCTCTAGCGTACATCTACCGTACGACTGGCTTTGCGGTACTGTACTTTCCACCCCTGCCAATTCGGCAGCTCCCAACGTTTCGGATCAGCTTTACGGTTTCCGCTTTCATGAACCGCCAAAACCAGCTTACGGCCGATATGGTATTCAATTCGCATAGTGAGATCAGTCAATATCACTTGGTAGGGATAAGCCTGATCAAAATCGGCTCTCTCCCATTCCGGGATCCCATCAAAGACAAAGTCATCACAGGTAAACAGCTCGAAGTCGTCGGCTGATTCAACCCCCAGCGCTGCTATCTGCTCGCCAAGCCACTTCTGCACTGCAACCGGCTCTGGTAAACGGTTACAAACATCGGCTTGATATTTGCCCAGAGCCAAATACAGGTTCCATTGATGAATATCCACTGAAATTTTCTCGCCCAAGCCAGGCAAGATTGAACCATCAAGGATCATCTCGACAAAGGTATCATGGGCAGAAGCACCTTCCGGGGCAACCCAATCAGTCTGGATCACCCGTCCGGCATAAACCCGTTGCTTTTCGACCAAACACCCCTCATCCGTCACACGTGTTTCGCCAAAAACATCTTCCCCCATCCCCTGCTGGTTCATGAGTTCCAAAGCAATCGGCGCCATGCAGGTGGCCAATACCAAATTCTGCTTCACCCCCTTACCGGGCAGCGCAAACTGATCAAACACAATCGCTGCTTCAGCGTTGTCAGGAAAGCGGCTATCACGGCCAGTGTTCACCTCGCTGTAGCCATTGCCCAATGCCTGGCGTCTTTTCTGGCGCCGGACAAATACCAACTCAGGTGCGGCCTTCATCACCGCCATCAGCCATGCATCCCTTTTTACGGATGTGGCCACCTCGAGGGCTGGTAACTCCAGTGCTTCACGCATTTGCTCTGATAGCATTCTCGCTTCCGCCAAGACATCCTTATCAAAGGATAACCACTCCGGCTCACTTCCGCGCAACAGCTTGATAAGTGCCATCGCATCGCAGTGCTTAGGTTCCCATTGGGCCAATTTTTCACGAGCTTCTTCACCGGACGGCATTTGCCAAATCCGCTGGTAGACACTTAGCGACGCAGCCAAGTCCACCATGGATTCGCGGCTAGATCTATCGGGCATGGCGGTGATCAGGTGGGCAAACAGGGTATCAATGGGTAACGGATACAAGATTTGGCCGTGCTCAGTCGCCAGCCCGCCATCGTCAATGGCCTGCATCTGGAGAAGCTTTTCTCTGGCAAGCAGCAACGACTTTTCCGGAACGGCATCAACAAAGGAGAGCTTATCGAGCGGGTAACCACAGCAGGCTGCGGCCAGCATGGGCTCAACCAGCTCTTCACGGTGCATTTCGGGCGGCGTGATCAACTCCAGCGGTGCCGCCTTGCCAAATAACCTGACACAGGTACCGTCAGTCACACGCCCTGCTCGCCCTTTGCGCTGCTCTGCGCTGGCCTTGGAAATGGCATGCAGGCCTAGCACGGTGCGCCCGTTCCGTTGGTGAGTCCTGCGCTCGAGACCTGTATCAATGATTAAGGTCACGCCGGGGATCGTCAGAGAGGTTTCCGCCACATTGGTCGCCAGAATAATTCGCTGCTTATCACTTGAAGTCAAGGCGCGATGTCGCTCATTGTCGCTGACTGACGCATGCAGCGGAATGATATCAAGTGTCCCCAAGTCGATTTGATCTCGAAACGCCTGTTTCAACGATGACAGGCATTGCGCTATCTCTTTGCGCCCCGGCAAGAACACCAAAATATCCTGATGCGCTTCATAGCGAGTGACGATTGCCTCTCTGACCTTGTTTTCAATATGGCGGATATCCGGCATATTGCGGCTGTCAGAGGCAATATGCTCTACAGCAACGTTGAAAGTGCGTCCCTTCGCCCCTAGGCACTCCCCCTGCAGGTACGTCGCCAACCGTTCACTGTCTAATGTAGCCGATGTCACGACCAATCTGTGGCTATCTTTCTGCCTGAGCATAGCTAGCAGCAAGTCGGTATCCCATCGTCTCTCGTGAAATTCATCAATGATAACCGTGGCAAAACTGGCCAGACCGTCTTCACTTAGCCAACGCAGCGCCACACCGGGAGTGACAAAAACGACTTGCGTATCATCAGAGAACATATTCTCGAATCGGATGGCATATCCGACCGTCTGGCCGACGTCCTCACGCCTTTCACTGGCAACAAACTCAGCCAGCGAGCGGCAAGCAACCCGCCGAGGTTCAACCACCAAGACCCGACCTCGCTCTGCGGCCCAAACAGGTAACCGGGTTGATTTACCCGAACCAGTTTCGGCAGAAACGACAAGGTGTGACAGGCTGAGGCGCTCAAGAAAATCCGCTTTAAGCGAATCGATAGGTAGAGAGATAGACATAGCAGCGGTTTTGCATCAACAACATAACCGCTATTGTGGCAAGTTTTGGCAGGGATGTCATGGCTAACTTAGTGACAAGTAGCTTGTGGTTGCGGCAAGCCCTGCCCTGGCAGTTCACAGCGAACTAGCTAAGCTTGTCTGCCAACTCCAGGCAGAGTTTTCGCAGCATCTCAACATCTTCTGGCTGCATGCTTGATTTCGCTTCCAATTGCGATTTCAGATCTTTCGCCTTATCACGCAACAGTAATCCCTTATCGGTAAGAGAAATGACTTTCTTTCTCTCATCTTGGGCAGACACCTTTCGAGTCAACAAGGCTTTCGCCTCTAGGCGCTTAACAATGGGCGTGAGTGTCCCCGAGTCCAATTGCGTACTGTTGGAGACTTCTTTTAGGCTAACCCCATCGCTATACCAAAGCGACTGCATCACAATGTACTGCGGGTAGGTCAAATCAAATTCGTCAAGCAAAGGACGATAGGCCCTTACCAGCGCATTCGACGCGGTATACAAGGCAAAACACACATTGTCAGAAAGCTTCTGGGCCATACTAAAATCCGAGTCTATTCATCTGCATTTATCATTTCAGTTGCGATAATAGCAGAATCAACGAAGAACAAAATACATTGCGCGCAAATTATTTTTTCGCAAACCTATTGCAAGTTCAGAAATCTACCATTAAGTTATTAGGCAAATAGTTTGCGCGCTAACATTTATCGCAATAAGTATTTCGACAGTAATCATATTCCGGCAGTAAACAGTATCAAAACGAACTGATAAGGATTGAAAATGAACAGCCAGCAGATCCACCTTGCCTCCCGTCCAGCAGGCACACCGACAGCAGACAACTTTACCCTACAAACCATTCCCCTTCCTGAGCTTAAAGAGGGTGAGATCCTGGTAAAAAACACTTGGATGTCGGTCGACCCTTACATGCGAGGCCGCATGATCGACCGCAAAAGCTACGTGCCGCCTTTCCAGATCGGCGAAGCTCTAGAAGGCGGAGCGATTGGTGAGGTTATCCAGTCTAACCACCCGGATTTTCCCGTTGGCAGCAAGGTTAGCAGCATGCTGGGCTGGCGTACCCATTACATCGGCGACGGCACTGGCTTGACCCGGTTGCCTGAAACCACCCTGCCAGATCAGAGCTTTCTCGGCATCATGGGGATGCCGGGTATGACGGCCTGGACCGGGTTGTTCCGTATTGCCGACTTGCAGCCGTCTGACACCGTATTTATCTCTGCAGCATCGGGGGCTGTGGGCAGCATCGCCTGCCAAATTGCCAAAATGCATGGCTGTACCGTGATTGGCTCTGTTGGTTCACAGGAGAAAGCCGAGTATCTGCGTTCACTGGGCGTCGATGCGGTCATCAACTACAAAGAGGCAACCAACCTGACTGAAGCCCTCGCTGAAGCCGCTCCTCAGGGGATTGATGTTTACTTTGAGAATGTCGGTGGCGAGCACCTAGAAGCAGCCCTTAACAATATGAACGATTATGGCCGCATTGCTGTGTGTGGTCTGATTTCCCAATACAATGCTACCGAGCCACAGCCCGGACCGAGTAATCTGTCAATGCTGATCATCAAGAAGCTCAAGATGCAGGGCTTCATCGTGTTTGATCACTGGGCGCACTACGGCGAGTATGCCAACCAAATGGGCCAGTGGATCGCCGAAGGTAAAGTCAAATGGGAAGAGACCGTGTTCGAGGGTATCGAACAGGCACCGCGTGCTTTCATCGGTCTGTTCGAAGGCAAAAACAAAGGCAAGATGCTCGTTAAGTTATAATTCTTGTCGCTTTAAATAATTGGCTAAGCCACCAACCGTACCCGTATTGTTGGTGGCTAGCGGGCCAGTAAGAAGCAAATCCACACACAGTTGCTGGATAAATACCCCACCTCACCCAAAACCCTCGCCTTCTAGTCACAATCTTTCATAAACCATTGACATTTGGCTGTAACTCCCTAGCCTTACATCATCGTTTCCAATGAGGCAATCGTCATCATGACTCGCAAAGAGATTTTTAATCCAGAACTTTGGGAAGAAGTTCCAGGGTTCGATTTTGAAGATATCACTTATCACCGTGCAAAAGACCAAGGTACTGTCCGTGTTGCTTTCAACCGTCCAGACTGCCTAAACGCCTTCCGACCTAAAACCGTAGACGAGCTATACACGGCACTTGACCATGCTCGCCAATGGTCTGATGTAGGCTGTGTCTTCATCACCGGTAACGGTCCTTCTGAAAAAGGCCAATGGTCATTTTCTTCGGGCGGTGATCAGCGCATCCGCGGCAAAGACGGTTACAAATACGAAGGCGAAGAAGCCGGCAAGGCTGATGTAGCCCGCATGGGTCGCCTGCACATTCTTGAAGTCCAGCGCCTGATCCGCTTTATGCCAAAAGTGGTTATTGCTGTCGTGCCGGGCTGGGCCGTCGGTGGTGGCCATAGCCTGCATGTGGTTTGTGATCTGACCCTGGCGTCGAAAGAGCACGCTATTTTCAAGCAAACTGACCCAGATGTTGCTTCATTCGATTCTGGCTACGGCTCTGCCTACCTGGCTAAAATGATCGGCCAGAAACGCGCCCGTGAAATCTTCTTCTGTGGTTTTAACTACAGCGCTCAAGAAGCTTATGAAATGGGCATGGTGAACAAAGTCGTTGACCACTTTGAGCTGGAAGAAGAAGCTCTACGCTGGGCGAAAGAGATCAACAGCAAGTCGCCTACCGCAATGCGCATGCTGAAATACGGCTTCAACCTACCAGATGATGGTTTGGTCGGCCAACAGCTATTCGCTGGTGAAGCGACCCGCCTGGCATACGGCACCGATGAAGCACAGGAAGGCCGAGATGCATTCTTGGAAAAACGTGACCAAGACTTCAGCAAGTTCCCTTGGCATTACTGATGCAAATCGATTTGTAGCCGTTATCGTTAATAAGAATAAAACGCCCTGATTGTTCAGGGCTTTTTATTAACCAATCACTTTGTTATCGACTCGATGTAATACCCATCCCGCCCACGGGACTTCACTTTATACATACAGTTATCTGCGATATCGAGATAAGCCTTAACTGGCTCGGTGGGTACCTCTATGTATACACCCCCTGTACTGATACTCAATGTCGCTTGGCGAGGATGCTGCAAACCTAATTGTCTCACAGCCTCACAAGCTTGGCTGGCTAAGATGTCCAGCCCCGACTCCATCGGACCTGTCAAAAGCACAACGATTTCTTCACCACCATAGCGGGCAATCACATCCGTCTGCCGTTTGAAGACAGTCCGTAGGGCCTGAGATACTTGCTTCAGGTAGGTATCCCCGATGGCATGGCCATAAACATCATTAACCTGTTTGAAATGGTCAATATCGATAAGTAATACACCAAGCTGGCATGATTGGCGGTCTTGGTTTAGCAAGGTCATTCTCTCTTGCAGATACCTTCTGTTGTATAAGCCGGTTACCTCGTCAATATAAGCATGGTAATTGAGCATGATATTTTTAGCTTCTATTTCCCTATTTAAAAGTACTGCTCTTGCCATCAATGTTTTTTTCTTCTGTTCATACAAATAGTCATTAACAAAGCACTTATAATTATTGATAGATAAATAGTTTAGCCAGAGGTACGTTGCAGACAATGAAAAATAATAGTTAGAATATAAAACAATATCAGAATGAAAAACAACAACCATTATATTAGCTTGTAAAACATAATTTGCATAAACCAACAATGAAAAAGCCGGTGAAAAAATCAATAATTTTGCTACCAAGGTTATCAGTATCAAACTAATTATTGAAATATCTGAAAACATGGATATGGATAAAGTGTGTATGGTAGCAACAATACTCACAATGACCAAGATCGCCATTTTCTGATAGATAGCAGCCTTTCCAAAAAATCGGCCAGCAACAAGCAAACCGATACCAACAAACGGAATAGCCAAAAGAAGTAACTGTTTTACATGCTCTTTTTCAATTTCGTTATCAATAATAATACTCTCATCCAACCAGAGCTCAGTCACTTGTGACAAAATCACTGATATAGATATGACAGCAATAATGACCTGAAAGATTGACTTTCCATTATGTTTCTTTATATGTTGTTCTAGCTTCATATTTTCCGTAAAACATAAATAAAAAAAGCCTTTACATCATAAACATAAAGGCAAATCCCTAGCATATTGGTTCTTATTTGCTGTCACTCAGAGCTCTATCTCGAGATAGAAAAGACAGTCTCTCTTTTGCGAATGACGGCGTGATTATAACTTACTCATAATTATATTTGGAATTACCGTTATTCCAACCAAGCTGTACATCAATCTTCTTTCATTTCACCAAATATTGGTAGATAATTCATTTATGGAATAATAGATATTATTGGATTATGAATGATTTAAATACGCTCCATGTGTTTCTTGCGCTAATGCAGACTTGCTCTACGACCCGGGCCGCTCAAAAGTTGGGGCGCTCTCAGTCTTATGTGTCCAAAGTGCTTGCTCAGTTACGTGAAGAATTGGATGACCCGCTTTTTGTTCGAAGTGCGGAAGGGTTGACCCCGACTTCCTATGCAGTAAGTGTTGAGCCGAAGCTTCGTGCTGCTTTAGAGCAAGTCAACCAAGCCCTTGAGCCTGAGGAGTTTAACCCCAAATTTATCGATAAAATTACTTTACATATTGTCGAACCCTACCTCATTACCATTGGTAAAGATATCATTGATGCCATTCGCAAAGAATGTGATGCAGTCATTGATATTCGCCAGTGGAATGCACTTAGCGAAACAATGATACAACAAGAAGTTGTAGACATCGGGATACATCTCTTAAGTAATAAAGCACAAACACTACATCAAAAACCACTTTTCAGAGGCTGTGCTTATTTTGAAGGAAACAAGAATGGAGATTACATAAAATATGTTATTTCAGGCGTCAATGAGTTTGTTAACCGCTATGAGATGATAGACCCAGCCATTGAGCCGAAAATATACACTGACAACCATATTCTTACTACTCAACTGATGGATCAGCACTATACTCTGCGCTATGCCCCAGACAGAAAGCAAAGCTTTGAGCATGACTTAGATCTTACCGTCGCAATCATTACCAAAGCCTCTCGCCGTCAATCTGAGAAGATTCAATGGCTTACAAAACTGCTAGTGCCCATTATTGAAACCTTCGAAGGCTACTAACTAAATAGACTATTCTTATGGGAATTTCGGATATCATCAATTCCACAATAATCACTTATATAATCCTTTTAAATTTTCAACCTTTTAGATAAGTGATGAACGATTCCCAACGAGTTAAGTTTTTAGTGCAACAGCACCTAAAAAGTGTCAGAAGCAAAGCATTAGCGCGTAATGCAAAAAAAAACAAAGCCAAATCATAAAGATTTGGCTTTTTTAATACGTTAATTCACGTCATTTAATACGTGAAGCTAACCCCCAAAAAGTGAATACGGCCATCAAACGTACCCGTTATGTCATTAAGCACGGGGTTTTGGAACTGTCGGTCGATGTCAACGTCACCTAAGTCAGCGTACTCGTAGAACATATCAATAGTGACATCGTTCCACTTGGTCGCTGCACCGATCGAATAACGGTATTGCTCGCCGACCGGAACATCTACCCACTGCTTGGTTGGCTCATCTTGCGGTGATGTCTCGTAGGAGAAGCCCGCTTTAAGTCGCCACTGGCTATTTAGCTGATAATCGGCCCCCAGTGCAAATTTCCACACATCATCCCAATCGCGATCAATTGTTACTGTTTTCGTTCTGTCTGTGACGAAGCCAAACTCCATCACCGTATTATCCCACTCACTCCACTGATGCCACTGCACCGACGCCAGTAGATCTAACTTCGGGTTAACCGCATAACTGGCACTGATATCGGCAATGGCCGGCACGGTAATATCCGTACGCAGGCTGCTGATAACTGGGCCATTTAAGGGCCCCGATACGCGGGTACCAAATTCATGTTCCAATTTAGTTCGGTAACTCGCGCCGATTGCCAAGCGCTCATCATGCTGGTACATCACACCAAAATTAGCCCCGAACGCCCAGTCGGTATCTTTATCAATATCGAGCAAGCTTGTTGACTGCTCTAGCGAGGCCCAACTTAGCTGCACGCCCGCCCCAACCGACCATTGCGGGTTGATTTGATAGCTAATTGCCGGGTTGATTTGCATTGCGGTCAAGGTAATTTCATCCAACGCTGCCGCACCCGCCCACTCCGTCCCATAAGACAGGCTAGAACCGCCAACCGCACCAAGGGCAATACCGATATGAATATCATCTGTTAGCTGACGGGCATGAAATGCACCAGCAGATGGCAGTACCGAGTGCGCTTTGCCATCACCATTATCACCGCTGTCGCGATATTTCATTTCGAGATCAAAACCGAGCAGATTGAATGTAGTTAAACTTTCCCCCATCCCGCTCATTGTCGCAGGGTTTACCCACATCGCCGCCGCCGATCCGGTATAGACACCATCTCCCGCTCCCGCTGTTCCCGCATTCGCTGTAACTGCTTCTTGAAGGAAAATACCACTCGCATGAACAGGTAAAGACAATACCGACATCACTGCCAGTGCTGATTTTAATGGTCGCATTTGCTCCCTCTTTATTATTTTTAATTGTCAATAGGGCTTATTAGCCCCGTTTAGATTTTAGTTCGTCTATAACAAAAGCGGGGGCAACTTCACCCAGAGAGTCCAGGCATGCATCAGCATTGAGATGGTTATACCGCACGTAAATATCACACACGGCATACAATTGCTCGGGCGCCCCTGAGATTTCATAGGCTTTTTCAAATGATGCTGTTGCCTCATCGACATTGACTGCTTCTTGCAGTACACCATTTAAGTACCAAAAGTAACTATTCTCCGGCGCAAGCTCCGTTGCTTTCTTCATTGCCTCAGCCGCCTGTGCCTTTTTATTAAGCCTCACCAAGGTCAATGCCTGTGAATAGAACAGGTTCGCTTCGTCCGGAAATACTTGCTGCGCCTTTTTTAGAACCTTATTAGCTCGTTGGTCATCCCCTTGGGCTCGGAAGTTATCCGCCAACCCCAGCCATATTTGCGCGGTTTGCTGTTCGCTTTTTTGCAGCGCAGAGTAGATTTGATGCGCTTCATCAAATTGCTGATGCCAGCGATATATATCGGCCAATAGCAACTGGGTCGGTTGATCGGGTGTCTGCCTGAGGTAATTGATTAACTCGGCGGCGGCTGGGTCCATCAGCGCTTGCTGCTCAGCGTTCATCTCCCCATAACTGCGAATGAGGTTGGTGGTCGCGGTCAAGCGTACCTGCTGATCAACATCTTGGAGCAATGGCGAAAGCATGCGCCAACGGTGAGCAAACTGATACGGCTCAGCCCCAATTACCGCAGCTTCGCGCACCCGTGGGTTTGCATCTTGGAGGCCTCGCGCTACTGCAACCAGGCTGTTTTGGTTAGGGAATCGGGCCAACTGCCTCAATGCATCGGCTCGCTGTCCATCATCTTGACGATGATCTTGCGCGATCATCACCCACTGTTGAATCTGTGTTGCTTGCTGTTGTTGGCTAGATAACTGGTTAGCCATGCCAGTATCACGACTCAATTGAGGAGTGCTCTGCAAGGCTGCTGCTCCGGTAAACGACGGCAAGGCTAATGACGTCCCCAAAAGCATAGCAATCACTGTGTTTTTCATCGTCTTTACCTCACACTAGAATCGGGTTGGAAAAAACAGCTGACGTAACGCCGTTTTAGGCATGGCGTTTTTCATCACAGCATCCGAAAATTTACCGTGGGCAACAGGGTTACCCGTTGCACGCAACACCAAGGCCAGCGCCTTGTCCGCATGCGAGAAAAACTTTTTCCAACCTGCACACAGATAGTTCAGCCCCGGCTCTCCGTCTTTGGTACGGATAAACCGGTTTTTTGGACATTCGCCATAACACGCAAACTGATAGTCACACTGCTGGCACTGACTGGTCAGGGTGCGTGATTTAGCAAAGCCAAACTTCTGCTGCGCTTCGGAGTACGCCATCTCATCTAGTTTCTGATGATGAATATTGCCGACCCGGTAATCAGGGTACACATAATGGTCACAGGTAAAGACATCGCCGTTTGGCTCCATCGCCAACCCTTTACCGCAGATCTCCCCCAGGGTACAAAGTGGATTTTTCCGCCCCATCCAGGTTTCAACACTGGCTTCAAAATACTGCACAAAGACGTTGCCAATGTCGTGCTGCACCCATTCGTCAAACACAGCGATAAGAAAATCACCCCACCCTTCGGCCGATACACACCATGGCTCCACGACAGCGTTTTTGTGCCATGGATGTAATCTTTTATCTCCCTGGCGAAGCTGCTCTTGCGGTTTCCATTTCTGGGGCGCAGTGGTTCGGAACGTCTTCTGTTCAACAATAGGGATAAATTGGATCTGGGGTGAACGTACTTCGTCTCGCAAAAAACGATACACCTCAAGCGGATTCTTGCTGGTCAGATTGTTAATACAGGTCAGCGTGGCAAATTTCACCCTGTGCTTATGAAGCAGCTCTACCGCCGCCATTACCTGCTTGAAGGTTCCGCGTCCAGCCCGGTTAGTACGGTAGGCATTATGAAGCATTTCTGGGCCATCAATACTCAGCCCTACCAAAAAATTGTTCTGTGCCAGAAACTCACACCACTCATCATTGAGTAAGGTGCCATTGGTTTGCAGATCATTGGAGATAACGATGCCTTGTGGCTGATATTTTTTTTGCAACTCGACAATCTTTCGAAAATAGTCGACACCGAGCATCGTCGGCTCACCGCCCTGCCATGAGAAAATGATCTCAGGTGTATTCTGGCCTTCTATGTATTGCCGTATGTAGGTTTCCAAGGTGTCCTCATCCATTTGCGGTGAGCACCCCTTCTTATATTCAAGTAAGTCCTGCTTACTCAGGTAATAGCAATAGGTGCAATCAATATTGCACGCGGCACCAATGGGTTTTGCCATCACGTGCAATCGCTTCGATGCCTTGCCGTTGTATTGCGGGCCCTGAGTAATCAGCATATTCCACCTACTTATGAACAATTCAGTAAGCTAATCATAAAACGTGCCACACACAGACGCTTGTTATACCGCTTATAACCTATTGGCATGACTATTTTGCTTACAATAGACCTCTAAATTCAATGATCTGCTTGTTGATTCACGGAGGCCTCTTATGCCATCAGCAACATTTAAGCGAGTTGCATGTTTCACCCTATCCGGACTCATCTTGATAGCTGCTACGTCTTGGGTCAACAATGAACTGTTTGCCTCTCCGCCCCACCCTGTGATGCAGCAAATAGAAGCGGACATGGTGTTGGTCGAGGGCGGGACATTCAAAATGGGGTCGAACTTACCAGAAGCTAGCAGGGCCGAAACGCCGGCAAGAACCGTTTCGGTCGATAGCTTCTACATCTCAAAGTTCGAAGTCACGCAGTCGTTATTTGAAAGTGTAATGGGCTCTTCGATGAGTTATTTCAGCGATCCCGACGTGCCGGTCAACAATCTAAGCTGGCAGCAAGCCAATTACTTTATCGAACAGCTAAATAGCCTGACCGGAGCCAACTACCGCCTGCCAACTGAAGCCGAATGGGAGTACGCCGCAAAAGGTGGAAACAAGAGTCAAGGTTTTATTTACAGCGGCTCTGACAATATTGATGACGTTGCTTGGTATTCCGAAAATGCCAGCAACCGCGCCCACCCGGTCGGCCAGAAAAAACCTAACGAACTTGGCCTCTATGATATGACAGGTAACGTTGGGGAGTTTGTCATCGATGCCTACGACGAAGGCTTCTATCGCTACGGCCCAACCGATAACCCGAATAATGCACAAGACTCCAAAATAGGTCTTGCGCACAAGTCTGTTCGCGGTGGCAGCTTTGCCTATGACGAAACCCTGTCTGAAAGTTACCGGCGTGATTTTGCCAGCCAAAACATCATTATGGCCGACATGGGGTTGCGGCTAGTGCGCGACACCAAATAGCCCCCTAAATTAATGGCCCTGGATGTCAGGTACATTGTTTTCTCTTCTACACTTCAAGTGTTCGATTTCACCGGAATGGAGCTTCTATCAATGAAGATAGCAACAGTACCTCGCCTGTTATGTCTTAGCTTAAGTTTAATCAGCGTAAATGCCGTCGCAGCACCTCCGCCAGCGCCAAAACTGGTACTTCAGATCACTGTCGATGGCCTACGCGGTGATTTGCTGGATCGCTATAAACACAACTTTGGCGATAAGGGCTTTCGTTATCTCATGGATGAAGGCACCTATTACACCAATGCTCATTACCAGCATGGCAACACTGAAACCATTGTTGGCCATGTGTCACTGGCTACCGGAGCACCGCCTAGTGTACACGGCATGGTGGGTAACGTTTGGTACGATCGCCAAAAAGAGCGTTTGGTTTACAACGTTGAAGACGGCGACTACACCATGTTGACACAGGGTGCAGGGGTTAACCAATCCACAGAGATCGACCCCACTCAAAAAACCGCGAAACTTGATGGCCGATCACCTGTCCCTATCCTATCAACTACCTTCAGCGATGAGCTGGCGGTTGCCAGCAACGGTGAATCGAAAATCTTCTCGGTCTCCGTTAAAGACCGCGGTGCCATATCGCTGGCAGGCCACTCAGGCAAAGCCTTCTGGTTCTCTAAGGCTCAATCCGAGTTTGTCACCAGTAATTATTATTTTGATAAATACCCTGAATGGGTGACAGCTTGGAATGCCGAAGGCTATCCTGCCCGCTATAGCAAGCAAACATGGGAGCTCAGCCTTGAAAGGGATAAGTACACCCTTAAGGAAGGCCCTCAAGAGCACAAGGTTGACCTTGCTGGCTTTAAACGTACTTTCCCCCATCCTTACGGCCCTTCGAGCTTCCAGTATTACAGCACCATGCTGACCTTAAGCCCGGCAGGTGATGAGCTTACTGCTGATTTTGCCGCAGCCCTTATGGAGCAAGAGAAACTTGGCCAAGGTGACTTTACCGACTACCTCGCCGTGAGCTTTTCCTCCAATGATTATGTCATTCATATGTACGGGCCATCGAGCCTGGAAACGGAGGATAACTTAATCCGCCTAGACCGCACGCTTGCAAACTTGCTGGCCGATGTCGAAAAGCAAGTCGGGCTGGATAATACCTTAATCGTCCTGTCCGCCGATCATGGAGTGCCGGAAGCTGCACCGACGGTAAATGCGCTAGGTTACAAAACAGCTAAGTACTTCAACCAGGATACCTTAATCAACGAGCAGCTTGTCAGCCGATTAAACAAGGAGTTTGGCCTGGATGAAAACGCGGTGCGCTTGTACTCACAGCCTTATGTTTACCTCAACCATGAGGTTATTAAGGCCAAGGGCGCTTCTCTTGAAGCTGTCCAGAGGGTAGTTGCTGAGGAAATAACAAAGATCAAAGGAATAGAGCAAGCAGTTACAAGTACAGACGTCATGCAAAATAACCTACCCAATACTCGCTTGATGCAACTGGTAAAAAACAACTTTCACCCACAGCGCTCCGGTGATATTTACCTGGTATTTACCCCACGTACCTATATCAATGATATGGACGGATTGACCATTGCTTCAACTCACGGCTCACCTTGGCGATACGATACCCATGTACCGGTCATTTTTGCCGGTTACCAGGTAGACGCCCAAAAGGTGTCTCGTGAAATAACCCCTTATGATATTGCCCCAACTCTGTCGAATGTGCTGGGCATTACCCAGCCAAGCGGGGCTACGGGTAAAGTCTTGAAGGAAATCAATTCTAACCACTGATCAGGCTGCAGCGCATACATAAAGAGCCTACTAAAACAGTAGGCTCTTTGAGTTTCAGGCAAAACATTTATGGATTACTGGACCACACCTAACTTAACCAATATCCGAAGGAAGCAGGCTACGGTCATATCGATAAGCTAGAGGAAATTTTCTTTTACTACTTTAAACAACAGCTGCCTCAACCAGCGGTGACTGGTTTCTGTCGTACGACTTGGGTGCCATATCGCACAAAGATCATAAAGATCCTGGCCAAACGGCATCGGCAAAGCCTTGATCGCATAAAACTCCGAAAAAGATTCAATAGTGGATTTTGGCAACATACCAATGATGTCTGAACCGGCAATAATTGGCAGCATTTCCACCGCTCCCGGTGCTCGAACAACAATATTACGCTGATCAAGCTCCGGAATATCTTCGGCATTTAATAAGCTGCCACGGGCATGCCATCGGGCAACGACGACGTGATCCTCGGCAAGGAACTGCTCAATGGTGACCGAGTCCGTCAAACGAGGGTGATGTTTGCAACACACCACACTCAATTCTTCCGAATACAAAACCTGCGATTTGAGCAGGCTGCGACCTCGTGGTGGTAAATCAATCACCAAGTCATAACGTTGCAAACGTAGGTCTGCCTCCATATCCTCGGTAAACAAGGGATGAATTTCCAGTGCGATGTTCGGTGCTTCCAGGCGAATTTGCTCGACCAAAACGGGGATAATACTGAAGCTAGCGACCGATACACAGGCAATCGAAAATATCCGCCTTGATGTTTTTGGATCAAACTCCCTTGAAGCTGATAACGTAGAACTGAAATTCTTCAGAGATGCCGCCAATGCCGGATAAATATCACTGGCAAAAGCGGTTGGTTCCACGCCATTAGCATTGCGATGAAACAGGGGATCATCATAAATCTCCCGCAGACGCTTTAACCCCTTACTCACAGCAGGCTGGCTAACATCCATACGAACCGCCGCCTTTGACAGACTCTGCTCTTCATATACAGCGACAAATATGGGGATGAGGTTAAGATCAGTACTTTTCATCTCTTTTGCCATTTTAATATTTCAATACCCTTACAATGATAGACATTAATTATCAGTAACTTGAAGTACTAATATCGCGCCTTGTGAACCTCATCTAGCTTAGGTAACGCTTTTGGCAGCTTAAACCTTCCACCAGATTGCCGCTGGGCACGGATCAACCGCCACATTTTCTTAAACACGTGCGCTTTCTCATCGCCAGCCTGGAGCTGACCACTTGTTATCAACCAGTCGCTAGTATCCTTTGCTTTATTCATTTCAAGCTGATTGGTTAAAAGGCGCAATTGCCGATAAAGTTTCGTCCTGGCCTGAGCCCACTTTCCTCCCCTGACATCAAGCCAGAACAGAAGCCATGGTGGTCTGGGGTGAGTGCGATAATAACGTCGGCCAAGCGAGAAAGCGGTTAGCACGATGCCCATTGTGGTCACGGCAGCAATCAGGATACGCAGGTTCGCTTTCACAAATGAGGCTGGCGTATGGCGGGCGTGGAATTGTTTACCCTCAACGGTAACGGTTTCCAGTTGATTAATTTTGGCATTCCACCACTGAAATTGCTGCTCTGGGAAACTAAAGTCCCCACCCTGCTGGATCACATACACGGTTTCCTCAACCCTGGAAGACTGATAGTTTCCTCGGGTTTGTGAGTCTTCCAAATGATGAGGCTGGGGATAAGCTTGAAAGTAATCTGACGCTTCCCTTGTGAGCAGGTTTGGCAGCAGGACGGAAAGCGTGTCCTGGGCCTGAATCGTCACTTTGCGGGTAATTGCATCGCCGACTTTCAGCTCTTCGCTCGATTGCTGCCACTCCTGTTTGACTTGCACATTTGTGGCAGTAAACCAAGGCGTTTGATCACTGAGCAACCCTGACGGCAGGTTGACATCAAAAGCCAAAGGCTGGGTATACATGGTACCCGATACATTGGAACCATCAGGTGCTGACACTTGTACATTCACCGCCAGCGAAGGTACTGAATAGGAACCGGACTTTATCGGGTACAAGGTGATTTCCCACCGTTGCCGTGACCATGTTAACCCCCCTTTTCGCTCGGTATAATTGGTCGCGAGCTGATTGCGCTGCTTGGCTATTACATTGGGGATCTCCACTGGCTCTATCTGCGTTCCGCCGGTAAACCATCGAGGAGTCGCAACTTCAATGTATAAAATCACCTGTTCATTTACACTAAAGGAAGGCACTTTCTTACCGGACTCATCGGTACTGTTTACTGCCAGCCATGCCTTAATCTCGACATCATTGCTACGCTGTAAATCCGGAATCGTGACAGCGTAACTCGAGCTACTGGCAAGAGAGGCAAAAAAGACAAAAATAATGGCGGCTACAGAGGTTAAATATTTCTGCCAATGTGGTAACCACGTTGCTGGAAATAGCGATGTCATTGCTGCAATTCTCCGCCTTCCTTTGATTGATTTGATTGATTACGTTGGATCTGGAATTTTGCCCGCAAGAAATACTTTGGATCGGCCTCGACCCGCTTCAACCACTTGTCAGCGAGCTCATTGCTCCCCAAAATCTCATTAGCATTCAGTGTTTCTTTAATCATTAATTCAGCTGCAGTCTGCTCATCGGCACCTTCCGCTGTGCGAGGTTTGTCATCACTTAGTTCGAAGGACTCTTCCGGCCCATCTGTGGTCCCGGCCTGGCTCTCACTGGTACGGTTGATTTCATCGACAATACCGCTAATGACTTTTAGGTTATGCTCAACACTTGGTCGCAGTTCAGCCGACAAGGCATCCTTCTCTGCCAAGGACCGTAATAAATCTCTTGCCGCTAGATACTCGCGTTCTCGAGCCAACGCACTGGCGGCATTGTATAAGCCAAAGTCGGTATCCATTTGCAAAAAAACACGGTGGGCTTGCTTATACTCACTGGCGTAATAGTAGGCGGTTCCCTTCCTCAGTGGGTCAACAAAATGTTTTGCCGCTTCAAGATATTGTCCTTGGTTGAACAGGCGCTGGCCTTGCTGATCGGGAGTTAGCCACAAATCCCACCACCATTGAACCGTTTTGTCCCAAATTGTCACTTGTTCAACGGGTTCCGCAGTTTGCGCCTTGGATGCAATAATGGTTTCAGCATTAACCGCAGGCGCCGCCAATAGCGTTCCGGTCAGTGACAGTACGACGCACCATTGCACCAACCAGCCTTTTCGAAACCAAAGCAGCATCGCCAAAGCAATCGGTAACAACAGCTGATAGCCCATATCTTGCCAGGGCATAGAAGACTCGCCATTTAGCTGCATATTTCGCTCGACTGTGCGGTTGAGCCTTTCAACATCGCTATTGTCTACCGTGATTTCGATGAAACGCCCCCCAACTTCGCTTGCCAACTGGCGTAGGGAAGCAAAGTCAGCTGGGGCACTACTGACAACATCCCTATTGCCCGCGCCCAGAATCATTAACTGGTAAGGCTTGTCGCTGAAAAATACGTTAAAAGCAGCAATGGTATTAGGATTTGCACCATCAGATACCAACAATACCGTCGAACCGGGTCTTCCCTGCAGCAACTGCTCGATAAGCGGTAAGGTTTTTTCGGCAAATTTACCCTCCTCCGGCATGATATCAGGAGAAATTGCAGCCAAAATCGGCTCGAACACCTTGGTATCCTGAGTCATCGGCATCGCGACATGGGCAGATCCGGCGTACACAACCAACCCCGTGCTCCCTCCCTGTCGTAACTCAAGTAGATCCCGCACCTTCTGCTTGCCACGCTCCAGTCGACTTGGCGGCAGGTCTTGCTGCAACATTGACTCACTGCTGTCGAGCAACACCAGCAATGACGCTTTGTCTTCACCAAACGGAGAGGCTTGGCGTTGCCAGGTCGGCCCGGCACAGATCAGGATGGCGATCGCAATAATCACCATCAGCAATTTAAGGGGGAGTTGCTTGCTCCAACCTTTTTCCCCAATGGTTAATACCTGACGGAGGTGCTTTGGCAATACTTCTTGCCAGCCCGGTTGGTTGGCTTCACGCCAGCGGAGCCAGAACAACAGTCCCATCGGTACAAGCACCAACAGCCACAACGGCCTGATGAAATGAAATTGGCTGATCGCCTGCTGCAGGCTGAGACTATCAAACATTGTTTTTCTCCATGCCCTGACCAAACCTTCTACCACGGTTCAGCGTCGCCATGGTAAATGCAATAAGGTAAATCACCACGACTATTGCAATCAGGTAGTAGTGAATACTTTGTTTAGGGCGGTAGGTCGAACTCTCATAGAGCTGAGGTTCTAGCTTGCCGATTTCTTGATACGCCCCCAGCAGCGATTCACGGTCGAGCGCAACAAATGCCTGCCCGCCAGATTCATTGGCAACACGATTGATTGTTGCCATATCCAATGCAGCCTCGCCTACCGTTTGCGGATCCCCCATCGCTATCATATGGATCCTGACACCCTTAGCTTTACCGACTTTGGCTGCTTCTATCGGCTCAACAAAACTTCCAGTGTCATTACCGTCGGTCAGCACAATCGCCACCTTTTCCCGGTCTTCGTCCCCTTTTTCTTGATGGCTTTGATCAAACACCTTTATTGCCAGTCCCATGGCATCACCGAGATGGGTACTCTGACCGGCCATCGCTACTTCTGTTTGATTAAGCAGCGCAAGCCATACGTCTTGATCGGCGGTAAACGGGGTCTGCAAAAAAGCGGCATCACCAAACAAAATGAGCCCCAAGCGGTCACCCTGTCGTGTTTTGGCAAAGTCGGCCAGTACTTCCTTGGCGGCATCCAGGCGAGAGACATTGTTTCCAGTTGAAGAGGAGAAATCCCGCTCGGCCATCGAACCAGACAGATCAACCAACACCATCACGTCCCTACCGAAGCTCTCCCGGATCTGTGGCGCTCCCAGTATTGTCGGTTTGGCCAAAGCGGTAATCACCAATATCCAAGAAATCACCAGAGTCATTCGCTGCCACCAGGATGGTGACAGCTGGCTTGCCCCCGTTGACGGCACTTCGCCCAGGGCTTCTATAAGCTGACTGAAAAAAGGCACTTTTATTGCGCTTTGCTTGGTGCGGTATGCCGGCACGAAATAGAAGATAATCAAGGGGAATGGCAACGCCAAAAACCACCATGGGTAAACGAACTCCAGATCGAACAATGAGAAATTAAACATGGTGGCCTTCCCCTTGTTTTTTATTTCCATTGAGCAGCTTGGCCAAAGCCGCTCTGAGCGAGACATGTTTCGTTATTGACCGGCCTTCGTGCTCCCGAATCCAGCACAAAGCTTTCTCTCGTAGCAGCGCTTGTTCTTCCCTACCAAGGGTGATTGAAGGATCAACCAATGACTGAACCCACCGGGTACCAAGCTCATCCTTGAAGGTCACTCTGCCATTGCCTAGCTCATCAAGCTTTTGCAAAAAGGCGTGACCAAATAGCTTAGCGTTGGCAGGCTCCAAATAAACCAGAACAATTTTCAGTATTGAAAATAAAGCACCGTCGAAAGCGCCACTATCTGCACTGCCTTCAAGGCCTCGATGCATAGGCAAGCGAGTAATAGCTGTCCGCGCCTCAGCTCGATAACGGTTATGCCACCAGCGTACTAGCCGGCGATAGCAAAGGTAGCCGGCAATAACGCACAACAAGACAAGCAGGACTTTCCAGCCTATCGTCTGTGGCATCCAACTGACACTTTCAGGTACGGTAACATCATGCAATTCACGCAGAATGTAGGTGCTAGGAGGCGAATGTTCGATGCTCATGGCTACTGCCTCCCAACAAGCCGCTGGAACTGGGCGATATGTGATCCCGAGGTATCCAGCTCAATAAACGGTAATTGCTTCAACGCCATCAGGCGGGTCAGAGACTGGCGAGTAAGCACACTGCGCTCGCTCAAAGTCGCACTGGCCTGAGCGACTTTTTCCTTGCTATCAAGAGTCAGCTGATACTGGCCATCCCCCACAACCCAGTTCGACTTGGTCAGCTCTCCCGGCAGGGTTTGCTCAAGCGGATCGTTAACCAGCACGGCCAACACATCATTATGGATTTGCAGCTGCTTGAGCTGCTCGAGATGATGCTCGTCGCAATCACGCCAATCGGTAATAAAAACAAGGGTTGATTGGGCTAAATTCATCCGCTTAAGCTGTTCCAGCCAAAGTGAAAAGCTCACCCTTTCACTATTGGTGGTATCAACACTTAACTGCTGGTTAGCTTTCGCCAATAATTTGAGCTGCGCCATGAACGCATGCTGCGAGCGCTGGGACTTACAGTGATAGATTTTCTCTGCGGAAGCGACAACCACACCGACACGATCGCCATCTTTCAAAACCCGCCAGCCACACATGGCGGCGATTTCCGCTGCAATGACCGACTTCATCACCTGGGTTGACGAAAAAAACATTTGGCTACGCTGATCGACACAGATGATCACATTGCGGTCTTTTTCTTCGGTATAGCTACGTACATGCGGTTTGCCGGTACGCAATGTGACTTTCCAGTCCAGGTTTCGAATATCGTCACCCAGTTGGTAATGGCGAAGTTCTTCGAAGTTCAAACCTCGGCCGCGAAACAAAGAATTGTGCCTGCCCGATAGTACACTGCCGGCTTTCAAGTGCGGAAGTAGACTAAAGGTTCCGACTTGGGACTGCAGACGCACCAAGCGCGAATAATCACAATAAATCCGACCATCGAGCCCTTTTGATTGAGGAGCAATGTTTGGCTTTGCCATAGTGCCCCCCGATTATCCGATCTCT
Organism: Photobacterium gaetbulicola; assembly: GCF_003025515.1. Classification (NCBI taxonomy): domain Bacteria; kingdom Pseudomonadati; phylum Pseudomonadota; class Gammaproteobacteria; order Vibrionales; family Vibrionaceae; genus Photobacterium; species Photobacterium gaetbulicola. The sequence continues at coordinate 153,122 of NZ_PYME01000012.1, forward strand.
ACATGGTCAAGCAGCTCTTCGACAATCCTCAGATGATTAATTCCGTCAGCCAGTGCGTCGTAGGTCTGTGTAAAACGGTGCCCCAGTACCATGGGTGCCATGGCACGTACATCATCAGGCAAAACATGATCACGCCCCTGTAGCCATGCATAAGCACGGGCACATTTATCCAAGGCAATGGAGGCTCGAGGGCTCGAGCCGACCTCAATCCATTTGACCAAATTGGAGTCGGGGTAACGTTCTGGTTTACGGGTCGCCATAACCAAAGCGACAATATAACGCTCAACCAGATCAGAAACGGCAATGTGGGGAAGTTGGCGGCGGGCTTCGAGTACCACATCAGCGTCGATATTTCCCAGCGCTTCATCTTGCGCTCGGGCAGCCTCGGTACCTAACTCTTCTCCTCGGACTAAACGGATAATGTCACGCTCTGCATCATCCTCAGGGTATTCGACGGTAACCTTCATCATAAAGCGGTCCATCTGTGCTTCCGGCAACGGATATGTCCCTTCTTGCTCTACAGGGTTCTGGGTTGCCAGCACCATAAAAAGTTCAGGCAGTTGATGAGTCGTATCGCCTACGGTAATTGTTCCCTCAGCCATAGCTTCGAGCAAAGCCGCCTGGACTTTTGCCGGTGCACGGTTGACCTCATCGGCCAGGACAATGCTATTGAAGATTGGCCCTGGTTGAAAATGCAGCTGAGGTTTACCGTCGAGATCCTGATAGATCTCTGTTCCTGTCACATCCGATGGCAAGAGATCTGGAGTAAACTGAATTCGTCCGAAATCAGTGTTGAGCAAATTTGCCAATGATTTTACCGACCGTGTTTTAGCCGTACCGGGTAGCCCCTCTAGCAAGATATGACCGTTTGCCACTAACCCAATAACCAAAGCTTCAACAACATGGCGTTGACCAATCACACTTTTTTCTGTTTGCTCAATGAGCTGCTTGATAGCCTGTTGTGCTTGGTTCATGACTTACCCTCACCTATGTTACGTAATTACGCCATTGTTCAATTGCCACTATCGTACCTGCAAGACCGATAACTATTGGTTATAATAGCCATTACAGCCAAGCTAATTTCCAGCCCGTACTTTCAACTGTTTAACAACCTCCGGCGCAACGATTTGGCCAAGTTGTTGAGTGCAGCTTTCAAATTCCGCAGCCACTTCACCCAACTGGTAATTTCGTGCCAATACTTCACACTGAGCATATAGGTGTTGCGGGTTGCCACTAATATCAAACGCAGAAGACAATGCCCGGCTTGAGGCCAGCACATCACTTTTTTCCAACGCCAAACCATAGACATACCAGTAATGCGCATTTCCAACGGCCTTTTCAGCAGCTCGTTTCAAATACTGGTTCGCTTTTTCCGCCTTACCCGTCCGCAGCAGTGCTAAACCTGCACTGTAAGGGAGCGCACTGTCATTCGGCTGGGCTTCCATCCCCTGCTGCAAAACTTGCAAGGCAAGCTCGTCGTTATTCTGGCTTCGGTACAGATCCGCCAGATTGACGTAACTATTAGCAAAGTAAGGCTCAACCTCGATAGCCCCCTGATACCATAAAACCGCTTTGTCCATCTCCCCCATCGCACGATACACATTGGCCAAATTGGTCCGGCCAAAGCCTCTATCGGCGTTAAATTTCTGGATCTCGATATACTCTTGCAGCGGCCCGTTGAGACGGTCTCTTTGCTGCAGCAGCATCTGCTGCCAAAACTCGACCAAAGCCCCGGCCGTTTCTGTCCTTACTGCCAGTACCGGGTCTGTTAACAAGGGCGATAGGATCTGCCATCGCTCCGGCCAGCCGTATCCCGACGCACCCTCAATCGCACCCAACCGGATCAGCTCACTGTCATGCTTTACCGCTCGCGCCAACGCTACCAGGGTATTTTGTCCGGTATTACCAGCCATTCGGGACAGTGCCGAGCCGCGAATAATGTCGCTCAGGCTTGAGTCTTGTGCGGTATAAGAAAGCGCGTCAGGAGCGGCTTGGTGATTGATGCTGTCGGCATAGAACGCGACACCGAAATGCTGCTGATGGCGGTAGGCCGAGTTGGGGAAACGCTTGCCTAACTCTTTGTCCGCCCACTGGTTGGTTTTATCTTGATGGCAACCGGTACACACATTGGGCGTCTTTATATGCTGGCTCAAATCAGGTCGAGGAACATGCCAGCTGTGATCCCGCCTCGGGTCAATTTGCATATACGTCGTCTCTGGCATGTGGCAGGTCGTACACTTGGCCGCTTCGGTTCCCGGCTGGTGCAAGGTGTGCTCACTTGACGCATATTCGGGTGATACATGGCACTGGCTGCATACCGCTTCCTCAGCAACGGTTAGTTTTGCCGTATGGGGATCATGGCAGTTGGTGCAGGTCACCCCTTTTTGGGCCATCCGTGATTGCAGAAACGAGCCATACACATAGTCCTCGTCATAAATTTGGCCATCGTGATAATAAAGCTCCGGGGTGATCAAACTGAGACGATATTTATCCAAAAAAGCCCCATTCACGTGATCCGCCGTCTCGTTGAGCTGGGTTCGCCGGCTATGGCATTGAGCACAGGTCTGCGTTTGTTCTGTCGGTTCTATTAATTGGGGCTGTAATGTTTTTTCGCCCTCCCTTGCAACCCATTGTTTGACCTGTACGCCAAGATCTCGGGTGAGCCCCACTTGTCGTGCATCCATTAGGCCTTCTGATTCTGACGTAGACTGTTCACCCTTGCCCCTTGTAATGTAATCAATATGACCACTCGCCGGGCCATGACAAGCTTCACAGCCAACATTGATGTCAGACCACGTCGTATCGTATGAATTGGACCCTTCATTGTAGTTTTTCTTGATGTTGGTTGAGTGGCAATCCGCACACATAAAATTCCAATTTTGCCCCGCATTGGTCCAGTAGAACTCATCCACTGGTGTCAGCTCTGGGTATAAATGAAACCAACGCTGCCCCCCTTTCTCCGGCGCGCGGGAATCCCATGCAAAGGGAATTAGCTGAATCCGGCCATCGGGAAACTCAACCATATATTGCTGTAGAGGGTAGACACCAAAGGTATAGCTAATTTTGAAATCAGCAAACTTTTGATCAGCCCCCGCAATATTGACCCAATATTCCCCGTTTTTGCTGAAAAAGCGGTTTGTTTTGCCATCGTGCTGCAAACTCTGATCGGAAAAATTGCCCAACACCGATGTGGCAGTGGCATGCTTCATTGCCATCTCGTGGTGCGAACCTCGCCACGCCTCTACTTGTCGGTTATGACAATCGATACAGGCTTCACTGCCCACATAATTCACTGACTGTGCTGTTGCCGGCTGCGTCATGACGAAAACCATCAACCAGCACAGCGGCAATGCCATCAACGTTCCGATTTGCGCTTTTATCATCCTTGAGTGGGCTTCCATGAAAGTTTGTAGTGCCATTGATTAAAGATAGAGCATAGTGATAAAAAAGGGCTCCGAAGAGCCCTAAATTCAACATCTTATTTATTTGGCGGCTGCTGGAGTTTTTCCATCACCTGATCGAGAGAGAAACTTGCCGCTTTTTGCCTTGGCGGAAACGCCTTGAATGTTTCAAGGAACTTAGCCACGTAGGCTTGTGCTGGTACCAGCATAAAGGCACGGTCTAGCATCCAGTCGTAATAAGAATTGGAGGTTATATCGGCCACCTCGTAAGGATCCATCCTCAAGTTGAAAATCTTAGGCACACGAAGCGGGGTAAAAGGTTCAGCCCAAATCTGCAATGTTCCTTTGGCACGCTGCTCCAAGAAAACAATTTTCCAGTTGTTGTAGCGCAGTGAACTCAGATCGCCGTCATCGGTAAAATAGAAGATCTCTTCTCGTGGACCAGTATCGACTTCCCCGGTTAAATAAGGCAAGAAATTGTAACCATCAAGATGGACTTTAAAATTCTTGTCGCCCGCCTGATAACCTTCTATCAATTTCTCTTTGATCTGATCATCACCGGCGGCGGCGAGGAAAGTTGGCATCCAGTCCATATGGTGCATGATTTCGTTGGAGACACTACCCGGCTTGATCTTACCCGGCCAGCGCACCATGGCAGGCACTCGGTATGCCCCTTCCCAGTTGGTATTTTTCTCACCACGGAATGGTGTTAAACCGGCATCAGGCCACGAGTTCATGTGTGGGCCGTTATCGGTCGAATAGAAAACAATTGTATTGTCCTTGATACCGAGATCATCGACTTTCTTCAGCAGCACACCGACATGGTTGTCATGCTCAACCATACCGTCGGCATAGAAGCTAATACCCGTCTTACCCGAATTCTCTTCTTTTACATGGGTCCGGAAATGCATACGGGTCGCATTCCACCATACAAAAAAAGGCTTCTCGGCTTTAACTGCACGATCCATAAAGTCCAATGCCGCTTCAAGGGTTTCATCATCGACAGTTTCCATCCGTTTACGGGTCAACGGGCCGGTATCTTCGATTTTGCCATCAGCGTAGGAACGAATCACACCACGTGGCCCGAATTTCTTGCGAAACTCAGGGTTTTTAGGGTAATCGACATTTTCGGGTTCTTCTTCTGCGTTGAGGTGATAGAGATTGCCGAAGAACTCATCGAAACCGTGGTTGGTCGGCAGGTGTTCATCTTTATCGCCAAGGTGGTTCTTGCCAAACTGCCCTGTCATATAACCCAGGGGTTTCAATAGCTCAGCGATAGTGGCATCTTCCGCCTGCAAGCCGAGATCTGCACCAGGCAGGCCCACTTTACTTAGACCAGTTCGCAATACCGTTTGCCCGGTGATAAAGGTTGAACGACCGGCGGTACAAGACTGTTCACCGTAGTAATCGGTAAACATCATCCCTTCTTTGGCAATGCTATCGATGTTCGGCGTGTTATAACCAACCAACCCAAAGGTGTAGGCACTAAGATTGGTCTGCCCGATGTCATCCCCCCAAATAACCAAAATATTGGGTTTCTCTGCTGCGATACTACTGCTTGCGGCACTGACCAACAGGGTCGCAAGTATCATTATTCGGCTTTTGAAGCCTTTTCTCGCTGTCATATAAACCTCAGTCACTAAGTTAAAATGGTGCCGTGCAACAAAAATTAATAGCTCACAATGAGTCGTTCCGCGACTTACATCGGTAAAATTAATGGCGTTTATTTACCGGGAAATACACCGCGCTAAAAAAGCAACGCAGAAATATGACGTGACAAACATCACAAACGGGATTTTGCTCACCTTGCCTCTTACATCAAATAAAACCATATAAAACAGAGCATTACACCAACCACTTAACTAAAGGTTATAACTGCTATAAAGCGACAGAGACCCTTAGTTGCCAGTAACTTAGCCCCAACAACAAATCAACTCTCTAAATTTGCATGGAGTTACTATGGCAAACCAAGTAAGTAAACTGGCCGTCGGTTTCGGGGTGCTTGCAACCTCCGGTGCTGCCGTTGCGGCAGACCAACCAAATATCCTGGCGATTTTCGGTGATGATGTCGGTTACTGGAACATCAGTGCCTACAACCAGGGTATGATGGGTTACGAAACCCCTAATATCGACCGTATCGCTAATGAAGGTGCACTGTTTACCGATCACTACGGACAGCAATCTTGTACTGCAGGTCGTGCGTCATTTATTACCGGGCAGGAACCATTTAGAACCGGACTATTGACTGTTGGTATGCCAGGCTCCACTCACGGTATTCCTGATTGGGCACCAACACTTGCTGACTTACTCAAGGAGCAAGGCTACATGACCGCGCAGTTTGGTAAGAACCACCTTGGCGATCAAGACCAACACTTACCGACTGCCCACGGTTTCGATGAGTTCTTCGGCAACCTCTACCACCTCAATGCAGAAGAAGAGCCTGAAACCTACTACTACCCGAAAGATCCTGAATTCCGCAAGAACTATGGTCCACGCGGTGTGATCAAGTCTTACGCTGACGGCAAGATTGAAGACACCGGCCCGATGACTCGCAAGCGTATGGAACATGCGGATGAGGAATTCCTGGAAGCATCACTTGCCTTTATGGAAAAAGCGGTAAAAGCCGACAAGCCTTTCTTCATTTGGCACAACACTACCCGTATGCACGTTTGGACACGCCTACAAGAGAAATATCAAGGCAAATCGGGGATCAGTATTTACGCCGATGGCATGCTAGAGCATGATGATCATGTTGGTATCTTGCTTGACAAGCTAGACGAGCTAAAAATTGCCGATAACACCATCGTTATTTACTCAACGGATAATGGTGCTGAAACCGCAACATGGCCTGATGGCGGTGCAACGCCATTCCATGGTGAAAAAGGCACAACCTGGGAAGGCGGTATGCGCGTCCCTCAGCTTGTACGCTGGCCGGGTGTTATTGAACCAGGCTCACGCTTCAATGACATGATGGCTCACCAAGACTGGCTACCGACACTAATGGCTGCCGCAGGCGTACCTAATGTGAAAGAAAAACTGGCTGACGGCTATAAAGCTAACGGTAAGGAATGGCGAGTTCACATTGATGGCTATAACTTCAAACCTTACTTTGAGGGCAAAGAAGAAAAAGGCCCACGTGAATCTTTACTTTACTTCTCAGCCAACGGCGAACTGAATGCAGTACGTTGGAATGATTGGAAGCTGAACTTCGCGGTGATGGAAGGCAACATTTCTGATGCCGTCCGCTTCGAGCAAAATTGGCCGCAAATCATCCACCTTCGCGCTGACCCATTCGAGAAAGCACCTCATGAGTCTGGTATGTACCTACGCTGGATGGCGGACAACATGTGGCTATTCATTCCTATCCAGGATGTCATCGGTGATTTCTTCAAAACACTGCCGGAATATCCAATGCAGCAAGGCCTTATCATGAACCCTGCCTCAATCAACTACCAGTCACTGGGGCTGCAAGGCAAGATGCAACAGCTGGATGCTCTACAGCAGAAAGTTGAAACCATGAAGTAATTGTCCTTCCTGTTTGATAATCACTAAAACGCCCGCTCTATGAATGCGGGCGTTTTGTTTTACTTTCAGGAACAGCATGATATTTATCAATAAATCTAGCCTTTACATTACGCAGGTGATTGGCGCTTTTCCTCTGCACAAGGTTTCGAGTCCGTTCTTTGTCCAAGCTCAAAGCCTGAACTCCCTATAACAGCAGTTACACCGATAAACCTGCTTATAAAAAAACCTTTGCCACCATCTTCTCTTAACTCTTACCACAACTTTATGCTTACAGTATTCTGCCATTACTTTTCAACTACTACCGACCAACACTGACCGTCATGACAATGTCATGAAGCCGGCGAGAGTATAAGCAGTTGCCAGTTACCAATAAACCAGCCCAAATGGAACGCTTCGTTCTAAGATACAGAACGATAATTGAATTGTTGTTTGATAAACTAGAACCGAGTACAACAAACTGAAGCCATGTATTGAATGAAAACCGAAGACATTAAACTGTTTCACAAAGTGGCAGAATTTGGCTCACTAACAGAAACCGCCAAATGGCTAGACTTGCCTAAATCCAATATCAGCCGGCGGATTAAACAGTTGGAAAGCGACATACAGATCAAGCTCTTTCACCGTCATAGCCGCCACATAACACTTACCGCCGCTGGGACTGAGTTTTATAACTCAACCATTAGCCTGATCAATAATTTGGATAAAACAATCAACAATCTCCAACGCCCGGAAAAAGAACTCAATGGCCGGCTTAAAATCATGATTTCACCAGTTATGATGAATATTGGGAAATTGGTATTGGAGTTTATGCAGTTGCACCCAGCTATTAATGTTGAAATCATTAGCTCCAACGATGAGTTGGATCTGATTAAGAATGAGATTGATGTTGCTTTCCGGGTTGTGAATGCCCCAACAGAAGAAAACCTGATTGCCCACAAAATACGTGAAGAGCCCTATGGGTTATACGCTTCACCTCAGTACCTGTCAGAGCACGGAACGCCAGACAGCTTAGAACAACTACTAGGGCACAATTTCATTGCCTATCGTTTCAGTAATGGTGAGCTGCTTAACAAACTATCTCTGGACAGCGGCCAATCAATTCAACTATCTAGCAATTTGACAGTTAACAGTGTCCCTCTGCTGGTCGAAAGCGCGATCCAAGGCCATGGTCTAATATTGCTTTCCCAAAGGGTTGGCAACTTATTCGCCCAAAAGAATCTTCTCGAACAAGTCATCCATAGTTATTCGCCCAACTATAACTTCGGTTGGATTGTGCATCCCCCGCGACAATACTTGTCTTTGCTCACTCAAGAGTTTCTTAACTTTGTTTTGCTTCGGATAAAACGATTAGGTTATGACGATAAGGACGCTATGAACGTATTTAGACTGGCTTTTCCATCGCTAACCAGCTAAAACAAACTAAACACAAACAACCACAACTAAATAAACATAACAACAACAAAATAAACAAAATACACACAAATATAACACTACACCAACGCAACATTGTATGCAGATGTAACAACGAGAAAACACACCATTTTGCGCAACATTAGAACAAACAAAATCAAAACATGACAAACACTAGCAAAACAAAAATGTCTTTTGCATTACAAAATAAATTTATACCGTGTTAATGACGATAAAAACCCATCCAAAACTTGATCTAGGCCTCGAAATTTCTGCGCTTTCCCTTTGAATAATCAGCACGGTAGATCTACGATTAGCGCCTAAATGGAAAAGCTTACGGCAGCCCATTTCTTTACTACCAACGAAACAGAGTCTATTGCATGAATAACGATAAACGCCCACTCTATATCCCTTACGCTGGCCCTGCGTTACTAGAAACTCCCCTACTTAACAAAGGTAGTGCATTCTCTGTCGAAGAGCGCATGTTCTTCAACTTGGAAGGCTTGCTTCCAGAAGCAATCGAAACCATTGAAGAACAAACTGAGCGTGCTTATCAGCAGTTTTTGAAATTCGAAAACGACATGGACAAGCACATTTACCTGCGTAATATCCAAGATACCAATGAGACCCTATTCTACCGTTTGGTTGAAAACCACATCACAGAGATGATGCCAATCATCTACACCCCAACTGTTGGTGCGGCATGTGAAGATTTCTCCAACATCTACCGTCGTGGCCGTGGCCTATTCATCTCTTACCCTAACCGTGACCGCATTGAAGACATGCTAAACAATGCATCGCGCCACAACGTAAAGGTAATTGTTGTGACTGACGGTGAGCGTATTCTTGGTTTGGGCGACCAGGGTATCGGTGGTATGGGTATTCCAATCGGTAAGCTTTCTCTTTATACCGCGTGTGGTGGTATCAGTCCGGCATACACACTACCTGTTGTGCTGGATGTAGGTACAAACAACCCTCAGCGTCTGTCTGACCCTATGTACATGGGCTGGCGTCATCCTCGTATTTCTGGACAGGAATACGACAACTTCGTTGACGAATTCATCCAGGCAGTCAAGCAACGTTGGCCTGATGCACTAATCCAGTTCGAAGACTTTGCTCAGAAAAACGCAATGCCACTGCTTGAGCGTTACAAGGACAAGGTTTGCTGCTTTAACGATGACATCCAAGGTACAGCCGCCGTTACTGTTGGCTCGCTCCTAGCGGCTTGTAAAGCAGCGGGTAGCAAACTATCTCAGCAGCGTGTGACATTCCTAGGTGCTGGCTCTGCCGGTTGTGGTATTGCTGAAGCCATCATTGCACAAATGGTATCTGAGGGTATTTCTGAACAGCAAGCCCGCAGCCAGGTTTACATGGTTGATCGCTGGGGTCTGCTGGTTGATGACATGCCGAACCTGATCAACTTCCAGAAGAAGCTGGTACAGCCTCGTGCAATCATCAACGAGTGGGATACAGAAGACAACAACATCTCACTACTGGATGTCATGCGTAATGCCAAGCCAACTGTACTGATCGGCGTGTCTGGCGTACCGGGCCTATTTAGCGAAGAAGTGATCCGCGAAATGCACCAGCACTGCGAGCGACCAATCATCTTCCCACTATCAAACCCAACCAGCCGTGTTGAAGCCACACCGGCTGATCTTATCCGCTGGACTGATGGTCATGCACTTGTTGCTACCGGCTCCCCATTCGAGCCTGTGGTCCACAACGGTAAGACTTACCCGATTGCTCAATGTAACAACAGCTACATCTTCCCAGGTATCGGCCTAGGTGTTCTGGCTGTCGGTGCACGACGTGTTACAGACGAAATGTTGATGGAAAGTAGCCGTGCGCTGGCTGAGTGCTCGCCACTAGCGATTAACGGTAAAGGTGCCCTACTTCCACCACTGGAAGAGATCCAGAACGTTTCTCGCCACATTGCGTTTGCTGTCGCTAAGAAAGCGGTTGAGCAGCGTAAAGCGCCGAAGAATACTGATGAGCGTATCAAAGAGAAGATCAACGATAACTTCTGGGATGCTGAGTACCGCCGTTACAAGCGTACTTCATTCTAATATTCGATTGCATTAGGCAAGCGATTACAGAGTAGGATCTGCCATAAGGCTATTTCTTATAACCAAATCCCCAAGCTTATCGCTCGGGGATTTTTTTTCACTCTTCGAGCCAATTTCAAAAACAGCAATTCTATACTTCAGTTGGATACAGTGGTCACTTTCTCCATCAACTGAGTCCCCTATAAAATAAGTCTGCTTTTATGTTCTTGGCAAAAGGATGTACAAGTTGAGGTTTAGGGTTGCTCCCTCCGGATCGTACTCTGCCGATTCAGCCCAATATTTCACCCCTCCCCCAAGCAACATAGGTATATTTTCTAGCTCGAAATACTGAGAAGCCGTTAACGTGACCGGCACTGACCACTGATCACTATTCCACTCATAGGCGGTTTCTGATGTCAGCTCAAAAGTGGTGCCCCACTCTGTCGTATAATCAATAAAGGGCTGCACAAATGTTGTGCTATATGTATCGCCAATACTCTCCTCAACCGAGTAGGTATGGCTTGCCAAAAAACCCACCGTCCAAGGGCCCTGTACGGTAAGGCCGACATAAGATAACCCGATACCCGTTTCATTTGTGCCGTGAGCTTACGAGAAGGTAGCGTGCAGGGGAGGTCCCGGCCACAGCCAGAACCTGTTTTGATTAGATATCGGACTGGTAATTCCAGGGTAAGAACTGTTCCGGATTGGCCATAACCTCGCTTTGCCG